>NZ_JBEZCX010000008.1:0-53044 GCF_040647835.1 Micromonospora sp. NPDC049240 | reverse complement strand
AAGGGTGGTTCCGCGTGAGCGGGTCGGAGCGGCCCGTCGAGGGTGAGCGCCCGCGGGGGTACGACCGCGGCGCCGGCGACCGGCCGCGTGGCGCGGGTCGCGGCGGTGACCGGCCGTACCGGGGCGGCGCCGACCGGCGTGGCGGGCAGCGTCCGGTCCGGCCGACCGTGGACCTGCCCCGGCACGTCGCGTACGAGGCGCTGGCAGCGGTGCACCGCGACGACGCGTACGCCAACCTGGTGCTCCCGGCGATGCTGCGCGAGGCGGGGCTGAGCGGGCGGGACGCCGCGTTCGCCACCGAGCTGACCTACGGCACGCTGCGGCACACCGGCACGTTGGACGCGATCGTCACCGACGCGGCCGGCCGGGACGTGCAGCGGATCGACCCGCCGGTGCGGGACGCGCTGCGGCTCGGGGCGTACCAGTTGCTGCACACCCGGGTGCCGGCGCACGCCGCGGTGTCGTCCACGGTGGACCTGGTCCGCATGGTGGGGCCGGGCGCGACCGGGTTCGCCAACGCGGTGCTGCGGGAGATCGCCGGCCGGGACGCCGACGGCTGGGTGGCGAAGCTCGCCCCGGCCGAGGGCGTCGATCCGATCGGTCATCTCGCGCTGGCGTACAGCCATCCGCAGTGGATCGTGCGGTCGTTCGCCGAGGCGCTCGGCGGTGACCTGGGGGAGACCACCCGGCTGCTGATCGAGGACAACGAGCGCCCGCCGGTGCACCTGTGCGCCCGGCCGGGGCGGGCCGACGCGGTGGCGCTGGCCGACGAGGTCGGCGGCGCGCCCGGCGCGTTCTCGCCGTACGCGGTCTACCTGCCCGGCGGCGCGCCGGGTGACCTGGCGGCGGTGGCCGACGGGCGGGCCCACGTGCAGGACGAGGGCTCCCAACTGGTGGCGGACGCCCTGGCGAACGCGCCGGTGGACGGTCCGGACGGCCGCTGGCTGGACCTGTGCGCCGGTCCGGGCGGCAAGTCCGGTCTGCTCGGCGCGCTGGCCGCGCAGCGCGGGGCGCGGCTGACCGCGGTCGAGGTGGCGGAGCACCGGGCCCGGCTGGTCGAGCAGGCGACCCGGGGTCTGCCGGTCACCGTGCTGCACCTCGACGGGCGGGACGTCGGCGGTGACCCGAAGCTGCCGGAGGGGCACTTCGACCGGGTGCTGGTGGACGCGCCGTGCACCGGCCTGGGTGCGTTGCGGCGCCGGCCGGAGTCCCGCTGGCGCCGGCAGCCGGCGGACCTGCCGCCGTTGACCCGGTTGCAGCGCGAGCTGCTCACCGCCGCGCTGCGCGCGGTCCGTCCGGGTGGCGTGGTGGCGTACGTGACCTGTTCGCCGCACGTGGTGGAGACGCACGTGACGGTGACCGAGGCGTCCCGGCGGTGCGGTTTCCCGGTCGACTTCGTGGACGCCCGCCCGCTGCTGCCGGCCGGCATGCCCGGCCTGGGTGACGGCCCGACGGTGCAGCTCTGGCCGCACCGGCACGGCACCGACGCCATGTTCCTGGCGGTGCTCCGCCGCGGCTGACCCCGCGTCGGGTGCATCCCGGGCGGGGGAGGGGGGTGGTGGGATGTGACGGGCCGTTGACTAAGTGATCGATGCATGTAACTGTTCCGATCACCGGTCCTCGGCCGTCACCCCCGCCCGCACGACCCCCACGAGGAGTCTCCATGAGACGCAGTACGCCGACCACGAGCCTCGCGCTCGCCCTCGTCGCCACCCTGACGACGGCGAGCCTGGCCGGCACCGCCTCCGCCTCCGCCGCGCCCGCTCCGGCCGCCCCCGCCCCGGCCGTCGCCGCGCTCGCCGCACCGGACGTCTCGCTGACCAACGTCCAGGCCCACCTCACCCAGCTCAACTCCATCGCCAGCAGCAACGGCGGCAACCGCCGGGCCGGCTCGGCCGGCTACGCCGCCTCGGTCAGCTACGTCAAGGGCAAGCTCCAGGCCGCCGGCTACACGGTCACCGAGCAGACCTGCACCACCTGCACGTACCCGGGCAGCAACCTGATCGCCGAGTGGCCGCAGGGCCCGGCCGACCAGGTCGTCATGTTCGGCGCGCACCTGGACAGCGTCTCCGCCGGCCCCGGCATCAACGACAACGGCTCCGGCTCGGCCACGCTGCTGGAGAACGCGCTGGTGCTGGCCGCGCAGAACCCGACCATGACCAAGCGGGTCCGGTTCGCCTGGTGGAACGGCGAGGAGCAGGGCCTCCAGGGCTCGAAGCACTACGTCAACCAGCTCAGCAGCACCCAGCGGGGCTACATCAAGGGCTACTACAACTTCGACATGGTGGGCTCGCCCAACGGCGGCTACTTCATCAACCGGATCACCTCGGCCACCGCGGCGCCGCTGAAGGCGTACTGGGACTCGTTCGGCATCCAGCCGGAGGAGAACACCGAGGGGCAGGGCCGCTCGGACGACTACTCGTTCGCCAACGCCGGCATCCAGACCTCCGGCTACGCGGCCGGCGCCAGCTACACCAAGACCGCCGCCCAGGCCGCGAAGTGGGGCGGCACCTCCGGCGCGGCGTACGACGGCTGCTACCACCGCTCCTGCGACACCACCAGCAACATCAACACGACGGTGCTCAACCGCAGCGCGGACGGCGTGGCGTACGCGATCTGGGCGCTCGCGGTCGGCGGCGGCACCCCGGCCAACGACTTCTCCGTCGCGGTCAACCCCACCTCCGGCAGCGTCGCCCGGGGCGGCTCCACCACCGCCACCGTCAGCACCGCCACCACCAGCGGCAGCGCCCAGACGGTGGCGTTGTCGGCCAGCGGCGCCCCGAGCGGCGTCACGGTCGGCTTCAGCCCGTCGTCGGTCACCTCCGGCGGCTCCGCCACCATGACGGTCAGCGCCTCGTCCACGGCGACCACCGGCACGTTCACGCTCACCGTCACCGGCACCGGCTCGGCCACCCGCACCGCCACCTACACGATCACGGTGACCGGCGGCAGCGGCGGCTGCACCGCCGGGCAGCTCATCGGCAACAGCAGCTTCGAGTCCGGCACCACGCCGTGGACGACCAGCTCCGGCGTGATCACCAACGACGCCGGCCAGGCGGCCCGGACCGGGTCGTACAAGGCGTGGCTGAACGGGTACGGCTCCTCGCGTACCGACACGCTCTCCCAGTCGGTGACGCTGCCGACCGGCTGCACCAGCTACACGCTGGCGTTCTGGCTGCACATCGACTCGGCCGAGACCACCACCTCGACCGCGTACGACAAGCTGACCGTGCAGGTCGGCTCCACCACGCTGGCGACCTACTCGAACCTGAACAAGGCCACCGGCTACACCCAGCGCAGCTTCAACCTCGCCGGGTACGCCGGCCAGACGGTGACGCTCAAGTGGACCGGCGTCGAGGACGCCTCGCTCCAGACCAGCTTCGTCGTCGACGACGTGACGCTCCAGGTCGGCTGAGCGCGTGGGGCGGGGTGGGCCGACGCCCGCCCCGCCCGCGGCTCAGGTGATCGGCAGCGCCGAACCGCCGGCGCCCCGCACCGAGCGGGTCAGCGTCCGGTCGGAGATCCAGAGGAAGCACTGCACACCCCGGTCGCCGTCGCGCCACTGCTGCTCGTACGGGTGGTAGACGATGGTGCCCGCCCGGTACTGCATCTTCCCGTCGTTCGGCACCTTGGCGTACTTCGCGATCACCCCCCGGCACGCCTTGTGCGCGCGCAGCGAGGTGCGCTGGAACTCGGCGTAGCTGATGTCGGGCGCCTGGTAGATCCCGACGAACTCGGCGTGGTGCTTCGAGGTGCAGGCCACCGGCCGCATGGCCTGCACCTCGTCCTTGCTCAGCCTGGGGTTGAAGCAGCCCAGCGCCAGCGGAGAGCCGGGCTTGAGCGCGCCGCGCAGGCTGCCGGTGCGGGCGGCCACGTTGCCCTCGTCCAGGTCGGTCACCTCGGCGACGTCGCAGCGGTACCAGCGGGCGCCGCCGGACCAGGCCAGTGCGGACGGGAAGACCACGGAGAGTTGCAACCGCCCGGACCGCCAGTCCGCGCCGACGGCGCGGGTGACCTGCCGGGCGCACTCGGCGTGCGCGGAGCGGACGCCGGCCGAGCCGGCGCGCGGCGGCGCGGAGCGACCGGCGTCCGGGCCGCCCAGCGTGCCGACGTGCAGCGTCTCGGCGCGGTGCGAGGCGGCGCAGTCGACCGGCTGGTAGCCGCTGAGGTAGCCGACGTCGGCGACGGTCGGGTGGCAGACGTCGGCCGCGGGCACGAAGCCGACCGGGGCGGCGAAGGCCGGCCACTCGTCGGTGAGGTCGCGGTCCACCCCGGCCGGCGCGCTGCACCCGCCGACCGCCAGCACCGCCACCGCGCCCGCGGCGACCGCCGCCCACCATCGCCGCATCGCGACCGACCTCCCGCCGTCCGGAGCCGCCCGGCCGACCGGTACGCCTCGGCGACGCAGCATACGGCAACCGGGCCGGCGGCCGGTCGCACGAGGCGGCCGGCTCCTGGCGGAGCGGCGGTCAGATGACCGGCAGTCCCTCCGGGCCGGCGCCCCGCATGGAACGGGTCAGCTTGCGGTCGTCGCTCCACAGGAAACAGCGCACCCCCCGGTCGCCCTCCTCCCACTCCCGCTGCGACGGCGGGTAGAAGATGGACCCGGCCCGGTACGGCAGCTCGGCATTGTCCGGCACGTTGGCGAACGCGGCGATCAGCGTCATGCAGCGCCGGTGCGCGGACGGCGCGCGCCGGGCGAACTCGGCCCAGCCCATGTCGCGTTCGGAGTAGACGCCGACGAACTCGGCCCGGTGCGGCTCGGTGCACAGCACCGGGGCCATGTAGTTGAGGTTCGCGCCGATCAGCTTCGGGTCGAAGCAGCGGTGCACCAGCGGGTTGTCGCCGACCAGCGCGCCGCGCAGGCTGCCCACCCGGTTGACCGGCCGGGTGTTGTCGATGCTGTCGGTCTCGGCCAGGTCGCAGCGGAACCAGCGCGCGCCGGCCATCCAGGCGGTCGCCGGTGGCAGCGCGATGTTCAGGGTGAGCCGGGCGGCGTGCCAGTCCCCGCCGATCATCTCCCGGGCCCGCTGGTCGCACTCGGCCCGGGCGCCGCGCAGCTCCGGGGAGCCCGGCTCGGGGCGGGCGCCCTCGGCGGCCGAGCCGGTGAACGAGCCGACGTGCACCGCCTCGGCCAGGTGGCTGCCGGCGCAGTCCACCGTCTCGTACGTGGCCGCCTGCACCACGGCGGTGAGCCGCGGCAGGCACGCGTCGGTGGCCGGGACGAACAGTTGGGGCGCCGGCAGCGCCGCCCAGTCGTCGACGAGGTCCCCGTCGGCCCGGTGCGTCGGGGCGCAGCCGGCGAGCACCGCCGTCACGGCGCCGGCCAGCGTGAGGGCGTGGAGCCACCGTCGCATCGTCCGCTCCTTCGCCGGAGAGATGGCAACCGGTCGCCGCGGCCCGTGCGGCGTCCCCCGCGCCCGGGCGTGCAGCATATGTGACCGTCCCTGTAGGAGTTTCGTCATCTTTCAATCGGTCGGCCAGTCACCGGCGACTATTCGTGTCGATTTCCGCCCCGGACGACGGAATTCTGCACCGAAGGTGACGGGAGGGTCACAGTAGGTCCTTCGTGGTGCCGCGCCGCAGCCGGGGATGACCGCGTTCGTACACTGGCCCCGTGACCGTACCGCCGCCCGTCGTCGCGCCCAGCATCCTGGCCGCCGATTTCGCCCGCCTCGCCGACGAGGTCCGCGCCGTGGAGTCCGCCGCCGACTGGCTGCACGTGGACGTCATGGACAACCACTTCGTGCCCAACCTGACCATCGGCCTGCCGGTGGTGCAGAGCCTGCGCGCCGTCACCGAGATCCCGTTCGACGTGCACCTCATGATCGAGGATCCGCGCCGCTGGGCCCCCGGGTACGCCGACGCCGGCGCGTACAACGTCACGTTCCACGCCGAGGCGTGCGACGACCCGGTGGCGCTGGCCAAGGACCTGCGCTCGGCCGGGGCCAAGGCGGGGCTGGCGATCGACCGGGACACCCCGATCGAGCCGTACCTGGACCTGCTGCCCAGCTTCGACACGCTGCTGATCATGACGATCAAGGCCGGCTTCGGCGGCCAGCGGTTCCTGCCGGCGCTGCTGGACAAGGTGCGCGCCGCCCGCCGCCACGTCGACAGCGGCCACCTGGAGCTGCGCATCGAGGTCGACGGCGGCATCGCCGCGGACACCATCGAGCAGGCCGCCGCCGCCGGGGCCGACGCGTTCGTCGCCGGCACCGCGGTCTACGGCGCCGACGACCCGGCCGAGGCGGTACGCCGCCTGCGGGGCCTGGCGGAACGTGCGATGACCGGGGCCTGAGATGGACGCGGCCGGCGACCGACCCGACGTCATCCTGGTCGTCGACGACGACGAGGACATCGCCCGCTTCGTCGAGTTCAACCTGCGCCTGCACGGCTTCGAGGTGCTGCACGCCGCCGACGGCCAGGAGGCGCTGGAGGTGATCGAGCGGCAACGGCCGGACCTGGCCGTGGTCGACCTCATGATGCCCCGGGTGGACGGGCTGGAACTGACCCGCCGGCTGCGCGCCGACCCGATGACCTCGGCCCTGCCGGTGATCATGCTGACCGCCAAGGGCATGACCTCCGACAAGGTCAACGGCCTCAGCGCCGGCGCGGACGACTACCTGGTCAAGCCGTTCGACACCGCCGAGCTGGTCGCCCGGGTCAGCTCCACGCTGCGTCGCAACAAGGAGTTCCGGGAGGTCTCCCCGCTGACCGGCCTGCCCGGCAACAGCCGCATCCGGCGGGAGATCAGCGACCGGGTGCGCAGCGGCGTGGACTACGCCGTCGGTTACGTCGACATCGACCGGTTCAAGAGCGTCAACGACCGGTACGGCTTCGTCCGGGGCGACGAGTTCATCTCCGCGCTGGCCCGCAGCCTGCACCGCGCGGTGGTGTCGATCGGGCTGCCGCCGGCCTTCCTCGGCCACGTCGGCGGCGACGACTTCGTCATCGTCTGCGCCCCGACCCAGGTCCGGCCGCTGACCAGCCGCGCGGTGGTCGACTTCGAGAACGCCGCCGACACGCTCTACGACCCCACCGACGCCCAACGCGGCTTCGTCGAGCTGAAGGACCGGCGGGGCAACATCCGCCGGGCCGCGCTGGTCACGCTCTCCATCGGCGTGTCGCTGTCCGACAGCGGCAAGCGGTTCACCGACCCGCTGGAGGCCATCGCCGTGGCCTCGGAGATGAAGACGGTGGCCAAGAGCCAACCCGGGTCGTACGTCGCGGTCGACCGCCGCCGCGGAGTTACGTGATCGTGCGGTCCTGCTGTGAGGTAGCTCGCGCGGGTGGCGCGCGCCGCCGCGGAACGTGTAAGACTTCCGGAGTACCCACCACGCGCTGGCGGGGCTCGGTGAAATTCCGAACCGGCGGTGATCCACGGTCCGACCGTGGTAAGCCCGCGACCCGGACGGCTTCGGCCGGACGGTGGACCTGGTGAGAATCCGGGGCCGACGGTTGGGGTGCGGCTCGTCCGCTCCCCAGAAAGTCCGGATGGGAGACAGCGCGCGGAACGGGGGAGGCCCTGCCGGCCGCTGAGCACCCTCAGCCGCGCCTGTGGGCTCCCCGGGGTCGGCTGACGCCGTCCCCGGGTTCTCCGCCGCCGCGTGTCCGCGGCCCTCGTGCCGTCGCTCCCCACCCCGCCCGCGCGTGACCGGCGAGCGGAAGGGCAGGGCGGGCCATGGCGAGCGTCTCCGTCGACGAGGCGATGCGTCGCGCCGTCGCGCTGGCCGCCCGCGGCCTCGGCGCCACCAGCCCCAACCCGGTCGTCGGCTGCGTGCTGCTCGATCCCGACGGCGAGGTCGTCGGCGAGGGCTTCCACGCGTACGCCGGCGGACCGCACGCCGAGATCGTCGCGCTGGCGCAGGCCGGCACCCGGGCCCGCGGCGGCACCGCGGTGGTCACGCTGGAACCGTGCGACCACACCGGCCGCACCGGCCCCTGTAGCCACGCGCTCATCGCCGCCGGCGTCACCCGCGTGGTGATCGCCGTGCCCGACCCGAACCCGGTGGCCTCCGGCGGCGCGGCCACGTTGCGCGCCGCCGGGGTCCAGGTCGCGTTCGGGGTACGCGCCGAGGAGGCCGAGGCCGGCAACGTCGCCTGGCTCACCTCGATGCGCCGCGGCTGGCCGTACCTGATCTGGAAGTACGCGGCCACGCTCGACGGGCGCTCCGCCGCCGCCGACGGCACCAGCATGTGGATCACCTCGGAGGCGGCCCGCACCGACGTGCACGCGCTGCGCGGCACCGTCGACGCGGTGCTCGCCGGGGTCGGCACCGTGCTCACCGACGACCCCCGGCTCACCGCCCGCAACCTGCGCGACGGCACGCTCGCCATCCGGCAGCCGCTGCGGGTGGTGGTGGACAGCTCCGGGCGTACCCCGGTCGACGCCCGGGTCCGCGACGGCGCGGCCCGGACCTGGGTGGCCACCGCCGCGGAGGTCGGGGCCGGCCCGGACGGCCGGGTCGACCTGGCGGCGCTCCTGGCCGAGCTGCACCACCGCGGCGTGCGGGCCGCGCTGCTGGAGGGCGGTCCCACGCTGGCCGGCGCGTTCCTCGCCGCCGGCCTGATCGACAAGATCGTCGGCTACGTCGCGCCGAAGCTGCTCGGCGCCGGTCCGACCGCGCTGGGCCACGCCGGCGTGACGTCCATCGCCGACGCCGTCGACCTGGAGATCACCGACGTTACGCAGGTCGGTCCCGACCTGCGGATCACCGCGCTGCCCCGGAAGAGGGAGGCCTGACATGTTCACCGGCATCGTCGAGGAGCTGGGCGAGATCGTCCGGAGCACCGAGACCGGCGACGACTCGGCGCTGGTCGCCATCCGCGGTCCGCTCGTCACCTCGGACGCCCGGCACGGCGACTCCATCGCGGTCAACGGGGTCTGCCTGACCGTGGTCGACGTCGACGGCGGCGTCTTCACCGCCGACGTGATGGGTGAGACGCTGCGCCGCACCGCGCTCGGGGCGCTGCGCCCCGGCGACGCGGTCAACCTGGAACGGGCCGCGGCGCTGAACAGCCGGCTCGGCGGGCACCTCGTACAGGGGCACGTCGACGGCGTCGGCGAGGTCATCGGCCGGGAGCCGGCCGCGCAGTGGGAGACGGTCCGGTTCCGACTGCCCGCCGAGCTGGCCCGCTACGTGGTGGAGAAGGGCTCGATCACCGTCGACGGCGTGTCGCTGACCGTCGCGGAGGTGGGCGACGACTGGTTCTCGGTCGGTCTGATCCCCACCACGCTCAAGCTCACCGTGCTCGGCGGCAAACGGGTCGGTGACCCGGTCAACCTGGAGGTGGACGTGCTGGCCAAGTACGTCGAGCGACTGCTGGGCGGTGCCCGGTGACCGGCCCGCTCGGCTGGCTGCTCGACGCCCAGGTGCACGTCGTCGGCTCGCCGGTGCTGGTCCGGGAGATCGTCGGCAACGTCTTCGGGCTCGTCTCGGCGCTGCTCGGGCTGCGCCGGGTGGTCTGGGCCTGGCCGGTCGGCATGATCGGCAACGGGCTGCTGTTCACCGTGTTCCTCGGCGGCGTCTTCGCCACCCCGCAGGCGCACGACCTCTACGGCCAGGCCGGCCGGCAGGTCTTCTTCTTCGCGGTGAGCGTCTACGGCTGGTGGCGCTGGTCGCGCAACCGCCGGTCCGGCGACGGTGGGGAGCCGGCCGTGGTGCCGCGCTGGGCGACCGGCCGGGAACGGCTGGCCCTGCTCGTCGCCGCCGCCGTGGGCACCGCCGCCGCCTATCCGGTGCTGGCCGCGCTCGGCTCGTGGGGGCCGCTGCCGGACGCCTGGATCCTGGTCGGCAGCCTGCTCGCCACGTACGGCATGGCCCGCGGCTGGGTGGAGTTCTGGCTGGTCTGGATCGCCGTCGACGCGGTCGGCGTGCCGCTGCTGCTACGCGGCGGCTTCTACCCGTCGGCCGCCATGTACCTGGTCTACGGCGCGTTCTGCGCGGCCGGCTTCTACGCCTGGTGGCGCACGTCGCGGACCGCCACGCGGACCCGGATCCCGGCGACGTACTCGGAGGTCGTGGCATGAGCAGCTTCGGTTCGATCGAGCAGGCGGTGGCGGACGTCGCCGCCGGCCGGCCGGTGGTCGTGGTCGACGACGAGGGCCGGGAGAACGAGGGTGATCTGATCTTCGCGGCCGAACTGGCCACCCCGGAGCTGGTCGCGTTCATGGTCCGCCACACCTCGGGCTACGTCTGCGTGCCGTTGACCGAGGCCGAGTGCGACCGGCTGGACCTGCCGCCGATGCACCACACCAACCAGGACCGGCGCGGCACCGCGTACACGGTGACGGTGGACGCCCGCGAGGGCGTCAGCACGGGCATCTCGGCCGCCGACCGGTCGCACACCATCCGGCTGCTCGCCGACGCCGGCACCGACCCGACCGACCTGGCCCGCCCCGGCCACGTGGTGCCGCTGCGCGCCCGCGCCGGCGGGGTGCTGCGCCGGCCCGGGCACACCGAGGCGGCGGTGGACCTGACCCGGCTGGCCGGGTTGCGTCCGGCCGGGGTGCTCTGCGAGCTGGTCAACGACGACGGCACCATGATGCGCGTGCCGGACCTGGAGAAGTTCTGCGCCGAGCACGGGCTGACGCTGATCACCATCGCCGACCTGATCGCGTACCGGCGGCGGACCGAGAAGCAGGTGGAGTTGGCCGCCGAGGCGCGGATGCCCACGCCGTACGGCGTCTTCACGGCGCTCGGCTACCGTGCCGAGCACGACCCGGCCGAGCACGTCGCGCTGGTCTTCGGCGACCTCGGCGACGGCCGGGACGTGCTGGTCCGGGTGCACTCCGAGTGCCTCACCGGGGACGTGTTCGGCTCGCTGCGCTGTGACTGCGGCCCGCAGTTGCAGGCCGCGCTGGCCCGGGTCGCCCGGGAGGGCCGCGGGGTGGTGCTCTACGTGCGCGGGCACGAGGGGCGCGGCATCGGCCTGCTGCACAAGCTCCAGGCGTACCAGTTGCAGGACCAGGGGCGCGACACCGTGGACGCGAACCTCGACCTGGGGCTGCCGGCCGACGCGCGGGACTACGGCACCGGCGCGCAGGTCCTCTACGACCTCGGCGTCCGGTCGATGCGGCTGCTGACCAACAACCCGGCCAAGCGGGCCGGCCTGGAGGGGTACGGCCTGACCGTGACCGGCCGGGAGGGGCTGCCCGTGTCGTCGAACCCGGAGAACGTGCGCTACCTGCGCACCAAGCGGGACCGGATGGGCCACCTGTTGGACGGGCTGGACGAGGTGACCGAGGCGCCGATGGGCCGCCCGGTCGCCGGTGACGAGATCGGAGCGTAGGACGATGGCGGGTTTCGGGGAGCCGGGCGTCACCGAGGTGGACGCCGCCGGGCTGACCGTCGGTGTGGTGGCCGCGCGCTGGCACGGCGAGTTGACCGATCACATGGTGGAGCGCGCGGTGGCCGCCGCGCAGGCGTGCGGCGCGCGGGCCGTGGTGGCCCGGGTGGCCGGTTCGGTGGAGCTGCCGGTGGTGGCGCAGGCGATGGCCCGCCGCCACGACGTGGTGGTCGCGCTCGGCGTGGTGGTACGCGGCGCGACCGCCCACTTCGACTACGTCTGCCGGTCGGTCACCGACGGGCTGACCCGGGTGGCGCTGGACGAGGGCAAGCCGGTGGCGCACGGCGTGCTCACGGTGGACACCATCGAGCAGGCCCGGGACCGGGCCGGGCTGCCCGGCTCGGCCGAGGACAAGGGCTGGGCCGCCACCGTGGCCGCGCTGGACGCCGCACTGGCCATCCGGGCCCTGGACGCCGCCGGCGCCCACCGCGTGGGCTTCGCCTGACCGCCTGACCGCGCTCGGTGGCGGGCCGGCGCCCGACATGCGTGCCGCTCAGGCTACGAACTTGATGGCGTGGACGAGTCGCCCGGGGCCGCCTGCGGGCTCGGGCCTCGGGCTCGGGTCTTGGACCGGGACCCGGCCCCGCCGCCGGGTGGGCGCTTCGGCCGCTGCCGCTGTTCGCCGCGCCCGGGTGACTCGTCCGTGCCATCAAGTTCGTAGCAGACCATCCGCGACATCCGGCCCGCCACCGAGGCCCTCATGGGCCTGCCCCAGCACTGGCTCCGGCCCGATATCGTCAGGAGCCGCGAACGCGTCGCCCGTCAGCCGTCCGGTCGGGACCCGGACATCAGCCCGGACGGGCCGGCGGGGTGGGCCACCGTCGGGTCCTGCCGGGCGGCCAGGGGTGAGAGCCAGGCGACGCGGGTGGACCCGGTGGGCACGCTCACCCGGGGCGGCTGGAAGAATCGCGTTTCGTGAAGACGTTCGAGGAGTTGTTCGCCGAGCTGCAGGCCAAGGCCGCCGCCGGCACCCCGGGCTCGGGCACGGTCGACGCGCTCGCCAAGGGCGTGCACTTCATCGGCAAGAAGGTCGTCGAGGAGGCGGCCGAGTCGTGGATGGCGGCCGAGCACGAGGGCCCGGAACGGGCCGCCGAGGAGATCTCCCAGCTGCTCTACCAGGCGCAGGTGCTGATGCTGGCCACCGGCCTGGAGCTGAAGGACGTCTACCGACATCTCTGAGTGCCCGTCCGCTGATCATCCGATCGAACGAAGGAGCACTCCCATGCTGCGTGTCGCCGTACCCAACAAGGGCGCCCTGGCCGAGTCGGCCGCCGGGATGCTGCGCGAGGCGGGCTACCGCCAGCGCACCGACCCGAAGGACCTGGTCTGCCGGGACGAGCCCAACGACATCGAGTTCTTCTACCTGCGCCCCAAGGACATCGCCACCTACGTCGGCTCCGGCGACCTGGACGTCGGCATCACCGGGCGGGACCTGCTGATCGACTCCGGTGCGCCGGCCGAGGAGGTGGTGGACCTCAACTTCGGGCGGGCCACCTTCCGGTTCGCCGCCCGCCCCGACGACGTCGCCTCCGTCCAGCAGCTCGGCGGGCACCGGATCGCCACCGCGTACCCGGGTCTGGTCGAGCGGCACCTGGCCGAGCTGGACGTCAAGGCCGAGGTGATCCGGCTCGACGGGGCGGTGGAGAACGCCATCCGCCTCGGCGTGGCCGACGTGGTCGCCGACGTGGTGGAAACCGGCGCCACGCTGCGCCAGGCCGGCCTGGTGGTCTTCGGCGAGCCGCTGCTGCGGTCCTCGGCGGTGCTGGTGCGGCGGGCCGGCGCGCCCGGCAGCGCCCAGCAGGAGCAGCTCGAACGCCGGCTGCACGGCGTGCTGGTCGCCCGCCGCTACGTGATGCTCGCCTACGACGTGCCGGCCGGGCTGCTCGACCGGGCCAGCTCGCTCACCCCGGGCATCGAGTCGCCGACCGTCTCGCCGCTGCACCGGGAGGGCTGGGTCGCGGTACAGGCGATGGTGCTCCGCGAGGACGTCCACCGGATCATGGACGAGCTGTACGAGTTGGGCGCCCGGGCGATCCTGGTCACCAACATCCACGCCTGCCGCCTGTGAGGCCGCTGCCGCTCCCGGCCGCGCTGTCCGTCGTCGTCCTGGCCGGCGTGGCCTCGGCCGCGCAGGGCGTGGTCAACGCCGAGCTGGGCGCGCGGACCGATGCCCCGGTCCTCGGCGCGGTGGCGAACAACGTGGTCGGCTGCCTGGTCGTGCTGGTCGGGCTGGCGGTGGTGCCGTCGATGCGGACCGGGCTGGCCGCGCTGCGCCGGGCCGGCCTGCCCTGGTGGTCGTACCTGGGCGGGGTGGGCGGCGCGGTGGTCGTGCTGACCGCGCCGGTGGTGGTGCCGGTGCTCGGGGTGGCCGTGTTCACCATCGCCCAGGTGGCCGGCGGCAGCCTCGGCGGCCTGGCCGTCGACCGGGCCGGGCTGGCCGCGGCCGGCCGGCTGCGGCTCACCGCGCCCCGGGTGGCCGGCGCGCTGCTCGGCATCGGCGCGGTGGCGCTCGCGCAGCTCGGCCGGCCGGTGGGTGACCTGGCGATCGGCCTGGTGTTGCTCTCCGTGGTGGGCGGGTTGGCGGTGGCGTTCCAGTCCGCGCTCAACGGGCGGGTCGCGGCCGGGGTCGGGCCGGCCGCCGGGCTCGCGGTCAACTTCGTGGTCAGCACGTCGGTGATCGGCGCGGTGGCGCTGCTGGCCGGCGCGTTCGCCGGCCCGCCGCGCTGGCCGACCGAGTGGTGGCTCTACACGGGCGGCCTGTTCGGCGTCGGCATCGTGCTCGCGCTGCTGGTCGGGGTGCGGGCCGCCGGGGTGCTGCGGACCGGCCTGGCGCTGGTGGCCGGGCAGCTCGGCGGCGCGCTGCTGCTGGACCTGGCGCTGCCCGACGGCCCCGGCGTCCGGCTGCCGGTGCTGGCCGGCGCCGTGCTCACGCTGCTGGCGCTGCTGGTGGCGGGCGTCCGGCGGCGCGGTCCGGCCCGTGTGGCGGCCGAACGCGAGCGCGAGCCGGATGGCAGACTGGTCGGGTGAGCGATTCCGTGGTGACCGTGCGGCCCCGCCGCGTCCGGGTGGTCTGCTGGGCAGCGGCCGTCACGCTGCTGGTGGTGTTCAGCCTCGTCGCGACGTCCCTGACCGGCGCGACCGGCGACGGTTACGGCTCGTTCCAGCGCGGCGACCAGTTCGCCATGATCGGCCTGGGCGTCTTCGGCGCGCTCGGCTTCCTGCTGTTCACCCGTCCCCGCGTGGTCGCCGACGCCAGGGGCGTCCGGGTGCGCAACGTGGTCGGCTCCTACGAGCTGCCGTGGGAGGTGATCCGCGGGGTCCGGTTCGACCGGGGCGCCCCGTGGGCCAGCCTGGAGCTGCACGACGACGACCTGCTGCCGATGGTGGCGCTCCAGGCCGCCGACAAGGAGAGCGCGGTCGAGGCGGTCCGCGCGTTGCGCCGCCTGCACCAGGCGCACCTGGCCACGCTGGCCGCCGGGCAGTCCGCGCCCCGCTGACCTGCGGGCCCGGTTTGGGTGGGCCTGGGTCGAGGGTGTAGTGTTGCGGGGTCGACCAGACTGCCCCCGTCCCTGACGTGCGGGCGGTCGCTGAAGCGGAGCGCCCGCTCCCACCCGAGTCGCCGTCCAGGTGTCCGGGTCCGGTCCCCGGTTTCGGGCACGTCCCGATCCCGGATGCGCGATCCTGTGATCGTGCCGACCGGTCGAGTGGGCCCTGGCATACGCCGGGGCCTTCTGCTTTCCGGGTCGGCTCCCGCCCGGGAGCCCGCGGAGTCGGCACCGTAGGACACTCGACTCGAGGAGGCCCCATCAGCGTCGAACCACGCGTGAACGAGCAGATCCGGGCACGTGAGGTCCGACTGGTCGGCCCTGAGGGTGAGCAGGTGGGCATCGTCCCGCTGGAGCGCGCCCTGCAGCTGGCCGCGGACGTCGACCTGGACCTGGTCGAGGTTGCGCCGATGGCGCGCCCGCCGGTGTGCAAGCTCATGGACTTCGGCAAGTTCAAGTACGAGAGCGCACTCAAGGCGCGCGAAGCGCGGCGTAACCAGCAGCAGACCGTCATCAAGGAAATGAAGCTCCGGCCGAAGATCGACCCGCACGACTACGAGACCAAGAAGGGTCACGTGGTGCGGTTCCTCAAGGCGGGCGACAAGGTCAAGGTGACGATCATGTTCCGCGGTCGCGAGCAGAGCCGCCCGGAGCTGGGTTACCGGCTCCTGCGCCGGCTCGAGTCCGAGATCACGGACCTGGGATACGTCGAGGCCGCCCCGAAGCAGGACGGCCGAAACATGATCATGGTTCTCGCTCCGCACCGGGCCGTCAAGGCCTCCGCGGTCGCCGCCACGGCGTCCCGCGGTGGGCCCCGGGACCGGGCCGCGGAGGAGTCGGCAGCCCCGGCAGGTGGCGAGACCCCGGCGGCCGGCGAGACCGCAGCAGCCGGTGAGACCGGCCCGACCGCTGACACCAGCGGCCAGTAACAGGGAGAGACGTTCCACATGCCGAAGATGAAGAGCCACACGGGTACGGGCAAGCGGGTCAAGGTGACCGGCTCGGGCAAGATCGTTGCCCAGCAGGCCGGCCTCCGCCACAAGCTGGAGAAGAAGCCTTCCACCCAGACCCGCCGGCTGACCGGCACCGTCGAGCTGGCCAAGGCCGACGTGAAGCGCATCAAGAAGCTGCTCGGCCGCTGACGCGCGCCACCTGAACCGAAGAAGGAGTTGAGATGGCACGCGTCAAGCGGGCTGTGAACGCCCAGAAGAAGCGTCGTACCCTGCTGGAGACCGCGAGCGGTTACCGCGGTCAGCGCTCCCGGCTCTACCGCAAGGCCAAGGAGCAGGTGCTGCACTCGATGCAGTACTCCTACCGGGACCGCCGCGACCGCAAGGGCGACTTCCGGCAGCTCTGGATCCAGCGGATCAACGCCGGCGCCCGGGCCAACGGCCTGACCTACAACCGGCTGATCCAGGGCATGCGCCTGGCCGGCATCGAGGTCGACCGCAAGATCCTGGCCGACCTGGCCGTCAACGACGCCGCCGCGTTCGCGGCGATCGTCGAGCTGGCCCGCGCCGCCGTGGCGGCCGAGGGCACCGGTGGCGCCGCGGCCCAGGCCGCCTGACCCACCTGTACGCGGCCCCAGGCCGCCTGACCCACCCGTACGGCAGATCGAGGCGTCTCCCATGCAGTCACCGTCGCAGGGGAGACGCCTCGACGCCGTCTCCGGCCCGTTCACCCCGCGTACCCCGAGGGTCGTGGCGGCCCGCCGGCTGCACCGCCGGCGCGACCGCGAGCAGGCCGGCCGCTTCCTCGCCGAGGGGCCGCAGGCCGTCCGCGAGGCGCTCGCCCGCGCCGGCACGGTGGTCGAGCTGTTCGGCACCCCGACCGCGCTGGACCGGCACGCCGACCTCGCCGCCGTCGCCGCCCGCGCCGACGTGCCGGTCTCCGAGGTCACCGACGAGGCACTCGCCGCGCTCAGCGAGACCGTGGCCCCGCAGGGCCTGGTGGCGGTCTGCCGGCACCTCGACGTACCGCTGGCCGAGGCCGTGGCGCGCGGGCCGCGACTGGTCGCGGTGCTCGCCGGGATCCGCGACCCGGGCAACGCCGGGACGGTGCTGCGCACCGCCGACGCGGCCGGCGCGGGCGCGGTGGTCTTCGCCGGCGAGGCGGTCGACCCCTACAACGGCAAGTGCGTGCGGGCGTCCGCCGGCAGCCTGTTCCACGTCGACGTGGTGCGCGACGCCGACCCGCTCGCGGCCGTCGAGGCGCTGCGGGCCGCCGGTCTGACGATCCTGGCCACCACCGGGTACGGCGACAGCGACCTCGACGACCTCGACGACGCCGGCCGGCTCGCCGCGCCCACCGCGTGGTTGTTCGGCGCGGAGGCGCACGGCCTGCCCGAGGAACTGACTGCGGTCGCCGACGCCCGGGTCCGGGTGCCGCTGCACGGTCGCGCCGAAAGTCTCAACCTGGCTGCGGCGGCGGCCGTCTGCCTGTATTCTTCGGCCAGAGCACTGCGTGCCCCCAGGGCCACGCGGCATACCGCAGGGGAGTCCACCTCGTGAGGAACGCGCCACGGCGTTCGTTTAGCCAGCCCGCCGGTGTCGGCGGGCGGCAGGTCTGACCCTCCCCCTGCACGACTCCCACCGGCGGGCTGCGGCGAAGCCGCGCGTCCGTAGACTCGCCTGGCCGCCTGTAGTCGGGCCGGCGCCGCCCTTGAGGGAGTGCCCGTTCACCATGAGTTACCGCAACGATCCGTACGACCCGAAGCAGGTCGCCCTGCTCGACCCGGACGCCCTGGCCGGGGCCGTGGCCGACGCCGAGAAGGCGTTCGCCGCCGCCACCGACCCGGACGCGCTGACCGCGCTGCGCCCGGCGCACCTGGGGGATCGTTCCCCGGTGTCGCTGGCGCGTCGGGAGATCGGCGCGCTGCCGCCGGCCGCGAAGTCCGACGCCGGCAAGCGGGTCAACGAGGCCCGCCGAGCCATCGAGTCCGCGTACGCCGCCCGCCAGGAGGTCCTGGACCGCGAGCAGGCCGAGCGGGTGCTGGTCGAGGAGCGGGTCGACGTGACCCTGCCCCACGACCGCCGGCCGCGCGGTGCCCGCCACCCGCTGACCGTGCTGATGGAGCAGATCAGCGACCTGTTCATCGGCATGGGCTACGAGGTGGCCGAGGGGCCCGAGGTCGAGTTGGAGTGGACCAACTTCGACGCGCTCAACATCCCGGCCGACCACCCGGCGCGCGGGCTGATGGACACGTTCCACATCGCCCCCCAGGGGTCGGGCCTGGTGCTGCGCACCCACACCTCACCGGTGCAGGCGCGCACCATGCTCAGCCGCAAGCCGCCGATCTACGTGGTGGTGCCCGGCCGGGTCTACCGCACCGACGAGCTGGACGCCACCCACGCGCCGGTCTTCCACCAGGTCGAGGGCCTGGTGGTGGACAAGGGCATCACCATGGCGCACCTGCGCGGCACGCTCGACCACTTCGCACGCGCCATGTTCGGCGAGGGCGCCAAGACGCGCTGGCGTCCGCACTACTTCCCGTTCACCGAGCCGTCGGCCGAGTTCGACGTCTGGTTCCCGGAGCACCGGGACGGGCCGCAGTGGGTCGAGTGGGGCGGCTGCGGCATGGTCAACCCGCGGGTGCTACGCGCCTGCGGGATCGACCCGGAGGTCTACTCCGGATTCGCGTTCGGCATGGGCATCGACCGGACCGTGATGGTCCGGCACGGCGTCAGCGACATGCGGGACATGGCCGAGGGCGACGTGCGGTTCACCCGCGCGTTCGGCGCCTGAGCTACGGGAACGGTGGTAGAGGAATCATGCGAGTTTCAGTCAGTTGGCTGCGGGAGTACGTGGATCTCCCCGCCGACCTGCCCGCCGACGACCTGGAGCAGGCGCTCGTCGACCTCGGCATCGAGGTCGAGTCGATCGTGGACCTGCGGGCGACCGTCACCGGCCCGCTGGTCGTGGGCGAGGTCCTGGAGATCGAGGAGCTGACCGGCTTCAAGAAGCCGATCCGCTTCTGCCGGGTGGACGTCGGCGGCGCGAACGGCACCGGCGAGCCGCAGGAGATCGTCTGCGGGGCGCGCAACTTCGCCCCCGGCGACAAGGTCGTGGTGATCCTGCCGGGCGGCGTGCTGCCGGGCAACTTCGCCATCGGCGCGCGCAAGACGTACGGGCGCAACTCCCACGGGATGATCTGCTCGGCGCTGGAACTGGGCCTGGGCGACGACCACTCCGGCATCATCGTGCTGCCCGCGGACGTCAAGGCCCAGCCCGGCGACGACGCGCGCCCGGTCGTCGGCCTGGACGACGTGGTGGTCGAGATGGAGATCACCCCGGATCGCGGGTACGCGCTCAGCGTCCGCGGCATCGCCCGGGAGCTGTCGCACGCGCTCGGCGTGCCGTTCCGTGACCCGGCCGACGCGCCGGCGACGGGCGGGACCGCCGAGCCGGCGTACCCGGTGGAGGTCCGTGACCCGGTCGGCTGCGACCGGTTCGCGGCCCGGATGGTGCGCGGCGTCGACCCGACCGCGGCCACGCCCGGCTGGATGCGGCAGCGGCTCACCGCGGCCGGCGTGCGCAGCATCTCGCTGCCGGTCGACATCACCAACTACCTGATGCTCGAACTCGGCCAGCCGATGCACGCGTTCGACGCGGACCGGATCACCGGGCCGCTGGTGGTGCGCCGCGCCGAGCCGGGGGAGAAGCTGACCACGCTGGACGGGGTGAGCCGCAGCCTGGTCGCCGAGGACATGGTGATCTGCGACGACAGCGGGCCGATCTCGCTGGCCGCGGTGATGGGCGGCGAGACCAGCGAGGTGCTCGCCTCCACCACGAACGTGCTGTTCGAGGCCGCGCACTGGGACCCGGCCATGGTGGGCCGCACCGCCCGGCGGCACAAGCTGTTCAGCGAGGCCGCGAAGCGCTGGGAGCGGGGCGTCGACCCGACGCTGCCGCTCGTCGCGCTGGAGAAGGCGGTCCGGTTGCTCACCGACCTGGCCGGCGGCACGCCCGGCGCGGAGGTGCTCGACCTCGACCACGTCCGCCCGCCGTCGCCGGTGACGCTGCCGGTGGACCTGCCGACCCGCCGGGTGGGTGTGTCGTACCCGGCGGACCGGGTGGTGGAGCTGCTGGAGCAGGTCGGCTGCGCGGTCAGCCGCGGCGCCGACCGGCTCGGCGAGGACCCGGGCACGGTCGGGGTGGCCACCGGCGGGGCCGCCGAGGTGCTGACCGTGACGCCGCCGAGCTGGCGGCCCGACCTGACCGACCCGGCCGACCTGGTGGAGGAGGTGGTCCGCCTCGACGGGTACGACCGGGTGCCGTCGGTGCTGCCCACCGCGCGGCCCGGCCGGGGCCTCACCCCGGCACAGCAGCGCCGGCGCGCGGTGGCTCGCTCGCTCGCCGAGCGCGGCTGGGTCGAGGTGCTGGCGCAGCCGTTCGTCGCCCCGGAGCTGGCCGACCAGCTCGGCCTGCCGGCCGACGACCCGCGCCGCCCCGCGGTGCGGGTGGCCAACCCGCTGTCCGAGGAGGAGCCGCTGCTGCGCACCACGCTGCTCGGCCCGCTGCTCGGCATCGTCCGGCGCAACGTCGGCCGGGGCCAGCGGGACGTGGCGATCTACGAGATCGGCGCGGTCTTCCGTCCCCGTCCGGGCGTCGGCGCCCCGCCCGCCATGGGCGTGGACCGGCGGCCCACCGACGAGGAGTTCGCCGCCGCCGACGCGGTGGTGCCGGCGCAGCCGCGACACGTCGCGGTGGCGCTCTGCGGCGAGATCGAGCCGGCCGGGTGGTGGGGCGCGGGTCGCGCGGCAAGCTGGGCGGACGCCGTCGAGGCCGGCCGGGCGGTGCTCGCCGCCGCCGGCATCCCGGCCGACCGGGTGACCGTGCGGGCCGGTGAGTACGCCCCCTGGCACCCGGGCCGCTGCGCCGAGCTGCTCGTCGACGACACCGTGGTCGGGCACGCCGGCGAGCTGCACCCGGCCGTGGTGACGGCGCTGGAACTGCCCCGGCGCACCAGCGCCATGGAGCTGGACCTGGACGCGCTGCCCGCCGCGCCGCTGGTGGCCGGGCCGGCCATCTCCACGTTCCCACCGGCGCTGATCGACGTGGCGCTGGTGGTGGACGAGGCGGTGCCGGCGACCGAGGTCCGGGCGGCGCTCGTCGAGGGCGCCGGCGCGCTGCTGGAGGACGTCCGGCTCTTCGACGTCTACGCCTCGGCGCAGCTCGGCGCCGGACGGAAGTCGTTGGCGTACAAGCTGACGTTCCGCGCCCCGGACCGCACCCTCGCGGGTGAGGAGGCGGTGGCCGCCCGGGACGCCGCGGTGGCGCTCGCCGCGCAGCGCTTCGGCGCCACCCTCCGCGGCGCCTGACGTGCAAGGAAGGGCCCCCGCTTAACGCCTAAGGTAGAGGCGGGGGCCCTTCTCAACACTCGGACATCCGCAGGACCTCCCGCCGGCGGTTACTCCTCGTCGGCGGGCAGCTCGCCGAGTTCCCGCAGGCGTCGCAGGTCCCGCACGGTAATCCGCCGGTAGTCGGTGTCCACGAGCCGCTCGGCGCGCAGGTCGCGCAGCGCCTTCTGGATCGAGGTCTCGGCAGCCCCGCAGATCGTCGCCAGCTCGGGCTGGGTGAGCCGGACGTCGATGACGACTCCGTCCGGGCTCCGTCGGCCGTGCGTGCGGCACAGCTCGGCGATCACTCTGGCCACCCGGATCTTCACCGCGTACGAGCTGAAGTCGATGCGGCGGCGGTTGGACCAGCGCAGCCGGTCCGCGACCATCGCCGCGAGTTCGAGCGCGGCCTCGGGGTGCTCCCTCAGGAAGCGGGTGAAACGGTCCCTCGTGACGACGCTGTAGCGCGTCGGGCCGCAGGTGGTGATCGTGGCCGAGCGTGGCTGGTCGTTGAGGGCGGACATCTCGCCGACCAGGTCGCCGCCGACCCGCAGCGAGAGCAGCGCCGACCGGCCGTCGGGGAGACTCGCCGTCACCTTGGTCAGCCCCTCCTCCAGCAGCACCAGGTGCGACTCCCGAACGCCCTCATGGATGAGAATCTGCCCGGCCGGCACCTGACGCCGGACGCCGAGGTCGAGCACGATCGCGCGGGTGTCGGGCCGCAGCCGTTGCAGGAAGGTGCCGTACGGCCACTGGACGTCCGGGGGTGCACCTCGACGCATCGACAACCTCACTCTCGTCTTCCCGCGAAGGCGGTCGAAGCGTAGCCGAAACTGAGCGGAGCGCGACGCCCGGCGCAGCAGGGCGACGGCCCCGGCGTACAGCGCCACCAGGGCCAGCACCTGCGCCGGCTGCCAGCCTGCCGCGAGGAGCAGTTCGCTGAGGACCTCGACCATGTCCCCAGTGCAACGCGGATCCGGCCGCCGGATCCCGGACGGAGAGGGGAAGACCGGTTTCGGACGGTCCGGCGGATGCCGTACTTCTACGGGGTGCGGCCCGGGTGAGCCCGGTTCGATGTCCCTTGTGGTCCCGCCGGTGTTGGCGGGCGGGTGACGAAGGGGCGACACGTCGATGCACCATCCCGAGCGACGACTGTTGATCAGTGTGGACATGGAGCGGTACAGCCGCCGCAGCAACCTCCAGCAGTACGAGGCGCAGCAAGAGTTCCGGCGTCTGCTGCACGAGGCGGCCGCCGCGGTCGGGCTGGACCGGACGGCCTGGCGTACCCAGCAGGCCGGAGACGGCGAGCTGGCGATCCTGCCCCGGGACGCGCCGGAGGCGCGCGTGATCGGCCGGTTCGTGCCCGAACTCAGCCGACGGTTGCGGGGGTACAACAGCAGCCGCGTCCCGGCGGCGCGGATCCGCCTGCGGATGGCCGTACACCAGGGGATCGTGCACCTCGACGGCGCGAACGGCTTCCCGGGCACCGCCGTGGTGCGGGTCTGCCGACTCTGTGACGCCGATCCGGTGAGGCGTGCTCTGGCGGACTTCCCGGGCGCGGGCGTGGCTCTCGTCGTCTCCAGCGACATCTACCAGGACGTCGTCTGCGAATACCCGGAGGAGTTGCGGCCCGAACGGTTCCGCCGGGTTCGGGTCAGCCATCCTGGTAAGGACTTCGAGGAGCATGCCTGGCTCCACGTGGTCGACGAGGACATGTCGTCGGCGTCGCCGGAGGGCGGGGGACCGACCGCGCCGGCCGGTGACGCCGAGCGGGCCCCGAGCGCCGCTCCGGCTCCCGCCCCGGGCGTCGCCGGACCCGGCAGCTCCGGTATCCATATCGGTAGCCTCCAGGTGGACGGACAGAACGCCATCGGCGCGAACGCGACCGCGATCGGATCCGTCGGCCGGGACGCCAGCATCGGCCGGGACGGTGGTGACCGGTGACCGGGTTCGCGCCGCAGCCGGAGATGGACGCCGTGTCGGTGCCGGTCGCGCCGGCCGGTCAGGAATCTGCCGAGGAGCATTCGCCGCCCGTCACGGCGGACGCTGGGCCCGGGGAGGAGCCGGCGGAGGACGACCAGGGCGGTGTGGAGGACGTCGAGGACGATTCCCCGCTCGATCCCGGCGAGGTGCTCGACCGATTGTCCGCGCTGCTCGGCACCCCGGCCGGCGTCGAGGTCGGGGAGATGCGCGTCCGTGGGCAGAACGCGACCGGGGCCGGAGCCACCGCCATCGGTACGATGAACGTCACGATGGCCGGCGCCGTCGGTGGCCGGACCTGGTCCGAGACCCTGAGCGGGACGGTCGTCCGCCAGTCTGCCGACGGCTACGCGCCCGCGCCCAGCGACCAGCAGATCGACCGACGGCTGAAGCAGGTGGCCCTGGTCTGCCTCTCCGGGCCGGAGGGCACCGGCCGGCACACGGCGGCGCGTCTGGCCGCCGCTCGGCGGCACGGCTACGACCGCGTGGGACTGGTCAACGTGGAGGGTCCCGGGGATCTGATCCAGGCGGCCGGAGCCCTGCGTGCCGGTCACGGCTACGTGCTGCCCCTGAGTGATCGGGCGGTTCGGGAACTGGACGGTATGACGCTGGTCGGTGCGGCGAACCGGGTCGAGGCGGCGGGCTGCACGATGGTGCTCGTCGGCGATTTCCGGTCGCGGATCCGCGAGTTCACCGACCAGCTCGTCGAACACCGCCCCCCGGCGGCGGTGGATGTCTTCCGCGCCCAACTACGCCGGCAGTTGCGCGGCCGGTGCGTCGGCTGGTGCGGCAACGGTTGCGCCGGTGGGTGCGTCGACAGCTATGTCGAGGAGGAGTGCGCCGGGCATCCCCTGCTGATCGGCTATCTGGGTGGTGACCCGCGCCCGGGTGAGGTGGTCCGGGTGGTGCAGTCGATCGCCCGGAACCCGGTGAGCGGCGCGGACCTCACCCAGCAGTTGGAGCGCCTGCTGCCCCGGCAGGTGCGCGAACGGGCGGCGCGGATCCTCGACTGCGCCGACGCGGGGCGGGACCTGTCGGGGAGCTGGACCGCCGACGAGCGGCGCGCTTTCCGGCTGTCCTGCGCGGTGCTGGCCGGTCAGCCGGTGTCGGAGGTCCACCAGGCGGCCCGGTTGCTGACTCTGCCCGGGTTCGACGAGCCGGGACGGGCGTCCTCGGCGCGTACCTCGGCTGCGCTCGACGAGCTGCTGGGGCCGGAGCTGCGCCAGGCCGTGCGGGTGCTCGACGACGACCGGATCGCGGGTGGGCGGCGGGTGGAGTTCACCCCGGGCAATGACGCGCTGCGGGCCAGCCTGCTGGAGGTCGCCTGGCAGGACTGGTTCCTGCCGGGGCAGCTCCTGGGGTGGTGGGTCGAGCTCGCACGCGGTGACGTGCCGGGGGTACGGCAGGCTGCGGCGGGTGCGATCGGCTGGTCGGCGGGGCACGCCGTGCGTTCCGCGCTGGATGCCGTGGACCAGTTGGCCCGGGAACGCCGCGCGGGCGTACGCCAAGTGGCTGCCATCGCCCTGGTCGCCATGGCGATGCAACCCCCGCTGCGGCAGCGGATCCGCACCGAGTTGGACCGCTGGGCCGAGAGCGGCGCCGCGCACCGGCGCGACACCGTGGCCCGGGCGTACGCCCTCGGCCTGGCTCGTCTCTGGCCTGACACGGCGCTGCTCCAGCTACGGCAGGTCGCCGAGGCCCGTATGCAGCGGTGGCAGAACTCCGTGGTCCGTGGACTGGTGGAGGTCTACGACGCGGGCCACGCGCCGGCCGTGCTGGCCGCGCTCGCGGAGTGGGCCGCCTCGGCAGACCCCGAGGTACGCCTGCATGCGGGGCGGGCGTTGCGGACCCTCGCCGACCGCTGGTCGCCCGTCCCCCGGGAGCACTGGCCGGAACTGCTGGACCTGGTGCGAAGCGGCACGCTCCGACTGCCAGACCTGGCCATGTGTTGGGCCGCCGCGCTCTCCCTTCCCGGGACCGCGTTCCGTGCGTGGCGGACGCTCGGGTTCTGGCTCAACCGCGCGGACGGACATCCGGAGGTGGCGGCGTACTGCCTGGAGCTGCTCCGGGCGGTCGTGGCCGGCCGCGAACCGCTCCGGCGCCGCCTCGACCATCAGCTCCGGCACGTCTGGCGGCCCGTGATGCGCGGCAACCCCCTGCTCGACGACATTCGACGACTCACCGAAGAGGAACAGCGATGAGCACTCACCCCACGGCGCGTCCGGCCACCCGACCGTCCGTTCCCGACCAGCCGGAGCGCCGCCGCTGGTGGCACGCGATCTTCCCACCCACCACGGCGCCCCTGATCACCGCTCCGCCGGTGCCGGCGACTCCCGTCACCGTGTCGTACCGGCAGGAGGCGCCGCAGCCCGTCCTGGTGCCGGCGAGGGGCGACGCCTTCGACTTCCGGCTGAACCCGGTGTTCGTCTGGACTGCCCAGCACATGACGTCCGAGTATCTGCGGTTACGGGCGGACAGTTACCTGACCTGGGCCGGCGGCATTCTCCGGGAGGAGGCGGTCGGCCTCTCCCGGCAACACGAGCCCCATCGATCCCACGAACTGGAGCAGGCGTTGAACACGCGCCTGACGGGTCGACGCTGGCCCCGCGAGGGGACGGCGCCCTTCTTCACCGTCCAGGTACGGGTCAGTCCCGACGAGCGGGTGCGGGAACGGCTGCGGCCGTACTGGGAGGACCGGATCCGGTTGGAGTGCGACCACGAACTGCAGAAGATCCGGGCCCGTCAGGCCGACGAGCTGACCCGGCGGTGGTGTGCGGTGCTCCAGAACCTGGAGGACGACCCGGTGACGGCGCACGCCGCCCGGCTCACCGGGGAACAGTTCGCCGAGGTGTTCCGCCGCTACGTGGCGGAGCGCCGGGAGACCGTGCCGGAGCTGGTGGACCTGCTCCGTGAGGCGGTCCGGGGACACAACGACCTGAACATGGGGCCGTCGGAGTACACCCAGGCGTGGGACACGGCCCTGCGCACGTACCAGCAGCAGCACGGGCTCGCCGAGCATCGTCGCTGACCCTGAGCCGGCGCGGCCCTTCCCGACAGGTCCCCGGGAAGGGCCGTCGTCGTCTCAGGCGGTGTACGGGAGGGTGAGCTGCGACCCGTCGCCCACGGCGAGGGTGGACGGGGCGGCGCCGATGGCGTTCCACACCTCCACCCGTACGCTGCCGCCCCGCAGGTCGCCGAGGGTGCCGGTGGCCGTCGCCAGTCCCCGGTCCTGGGTGTAGTCCTCCCAGCCGGTGAGCGGGTCCGTGGCGAAGTAGTGGTACGTCTCCATCCGGTCCCAGGTGCCGTCTCCGGTCAGGTCGTAGGAGACCCGGAGCTGGGTGCCGTTGCCGACCGCGGTGCCGGCGTCGACGAGGAGACGGAACGAGGTGGTGCCGCCGGTCCACCGCGCGGTCAGGTGGTCCGCCCGATAGACCCGTGGCGTGTGTGGGGTGCCGACCCAGGTGCCGTCCGCTGCCGCGATCGTGGCCCGGGCCGTGCTCGCCGGACGCTGCCGGAGCAGGTCGGGTTCGCCGAGATAGAGCTGTGGCCCGAACGGGCTCGTCGTCGGTTCCGGCGACGGGCTGTCGGACACCGAAGGGGTGGGGTCCGGCGAGGTCGGCGTAGGCGTCGGGCTCGGGCCCGGGCCGCCGCCCGGACCGAACGGGCTCAGGTCGATGCGCGCGGCGCGCGGGTCGCCGTCGTGCACCAGCGACTCCTGGTTGAGCACGTCGTCGAAGGCGAAGCCGTACGCCTTCCCGTCGACCATGGTGGCGTGCACGATCCGGGAGTAGTGGTTGGTGAGCGTGCCCCGGTAGAAGTCGGCCGGGCCGCCGGAGGGCTGCACGTCGCGGACGCCCAGGGTGGAGCGGTGCAGCGCGGCGCAGAGCGTCCGGGCGATCGGGCCGACCACGAGGTCGTTCGGGGCGGCGAGCGCGCCGTCGCAGTCCCACACGTCGGAGCTGGTGGGCCTGGTGAAGCTGGCGACCCGCTGACCCGCGCCGTCGGTGAACGTCATGACGTCGCCGCTGGTGCGTCCGGTGTACCTGATCGCGGGCTGGTCGAGGAAGGGCGTCACGGTCAGCGCCCGGGTGGCGTACGCCTGCCAGGCCGAGGCGATGTACGGGTCGAGGTAGCCGGCGTCGAGAAGGCCGGCGTCGGCGGCCTTGCCGGGGGAGAGCACCCGCAGCACGGTGCCGTCGGCCCTGGTCTGCACCGTGCCGTCCCAGCCGGCCTGGGCGCGGATCGCCGCGACGACCCGGTCGCGGCCGTCGTCGACGAGTCGGCCGGTCTCCCGGGAGGCGCCGTCGGCGCCGGTCACGCCGACCACGTGCGGGACGGCGAACATGTCGACCTGTGAGCTGTTCAGCCAGAGCCCGGCGTCGTTGTAGGTGAACTCGGACCAGTCGAACAGGACGTCCCGGTTGGGGTCGCCGGGGGCCCAGGGCGCGGGCTGGACCAGGCCGTCCGGGGTGAGGCGGAACGTCAGTTTCGCGCCGAACGCGAAGTAGACCCGGCCGGAGATGTTGCGGGGGACCTGGAGCGTGGTGGCGCCGCCGTTGGCCGGGCCGGGGATGGCCACGTCGGGGGCGGGGGTGGGTGGCAGGCCGCCGGCCGGCCAGGGGGTGAACGTGCCGGCGGCGTCGACGTGACCGAGCCGGCCGGAGGCGAGGTCGGTGCCGAGCACGTAGAGCCAGGTGGCGTCGGCTCGGCCGGTGTGGTTGGTGACGGTGAGGGGCAGCAGGTTCGGGCCGGTGGCCCGGGCCAGCGAGGCGGCCGCGACGACCGAGCCGGCGGTGGTGACCAGGAGCGCGAGCAGGGCGCGCAGGATTTTCGTACGGGTGGGCAAGGACGACTCCGAGGGTGGTGGGGGCACGGTGCAGCGGTCGCGCGGCACGGCGGGACGACCCGTGAGAGCGCTCTCTCAGCATCGGCGTGGAATGGGTGACTGTCAATGTGAAGCACGCCGATGCAGCTTCATGCGTCACACTGCATGACCTTGCAGGCGCCTGCGTCGACTGCTAACCTTTCTGCATAGTCATGCGGAGGTTTGTATGGGCATTCGAGTAGCGGTGGCCGGCGCGAGTGGATACGCGGGCGGCGAACTGCTGCGCCTGCTCGCCGGCCACCCCGAGTTCGAGCTGGTCACCGCCACCGCACACAGTCAGGCCGGCCAGCCCGTCGCCGCCGTACACCCGCAGCTCGCCGGCCTGGACCTGGTGTTCGGGGCGACCGAGGCGGAAACCCTGGCCGACGCGGACCTGGTCTTCCTGGCGTTGCCGCACGGCCAGTCGGCGACGCTCGCCGCGGCGCTGCCCGACGCGGTCATGGTGGTCGACCTCGGCGCCGACCACCGACTGCGCGACGCCGATGCCTGGGCCCGCTACTACGGTGGCGCGCACGCCGGTGCCTGGACCTACGGGCTGCCCGAGCTGCCCGGCCGGCGGGCCGAGATCGCGGCGGCGCGGCGGGTCGCCAGCACCGGCTGCTACGCGGTGGCCACCACGCTGGCGCTGGCCCCGCTGATCGCCGCCGGCGCGGTACGCCCCGACGACGTGGTGGTGGTCGCCGCCTCCGGCACCTCCGGCGCCGGCCGGGCCGCCAAGGCCCACCTGCTCGGCAGCGAGGTGATGGGCGACCTCTCCCCCTACAAGGTGGGCGCCCACCAGCACGTGCCGGAGATCAAGCAGGCCACCGGCGCGACCTCGCTGTCGTTCACGCCGGTGCTGGCCCCGATGCCCCGGGGCATCCTGGCCACCGTCACCGCGGTGCCGGCCGGCGACGCCGACCCCCGCGCGGTGCTGGCCGACGCCTACGCCGGCGCGCCCTTCGTGCACCTGCTGCCCGAGGGGGCGTGGCCGCACACCGCCGCCACCGCCGGCGGGAACTCCTGTCACCTCCAGGCGACGGTGGACACCGACTCGGGCCGGGTCGTCGTGGTCAGCGCCATCGACAACCTGGGCAAGGGCGCGGCCGGTCAGGCCGTGCAGAACGCCAACCTGATGGCCGGGCTCCCCGAGACCACCGGCCTGTCCGCCTACGGAGTCGCCCCGTGAGCGCGAGGAGTGCAGCGAAGCGGAGCCCCGCAGTCGCGAACGAAAGGAAAGCTCGGTGACCGTCACCACCCCCCGCGGCTTCCGCGCCGCCGGTGTCGCCGCCGGCCTCAAGACCTCCGGCGCCGACGTCGCCCTCGTCGTCAACGACGGACCGGACGCCGGCGTCGCCGGAGTCTTCACCGCCAATCGGGTGAAGGCCGCCCCGGTGCTCTGGACCCAGCGGGTCGTGCACGGCGGCGTGGTCCGGGCGGTGGTGCTCAACTCCGGTGGCGCGAACGCCTGCACCGGCCCGGCCGGCTTCCAGGACACCCACGCCACCGCCGAGCACACCGCCGCCGTGCTCACCGGCAGCAGCGCCCGGCTGATCGTCGGCGCCGGCGAGGTCGCGGTCTGCTCCACCGGCCTGATCGGCGAGCGGCTGCCGATGCCGAAGCTGCTGCCCGGCGTCCGAAACGCGGTGCGCGCCCTGTCCCGCGACGGCGGCCGGCCGGCCGCTGAGGCGATCATGACCACCGACACCCGGCCGAAGACCACGGTGGCCCCCGGCAGCGGCTGGACCGTCGGCGGGATGGCCAAGGGCGCCGGCATGCTGGCCCCGGCCATGGCCACCATGCTCTGCGTGCTCACCACCGACGCGGTGGCCGGGCCGGACGTGCTGGACGCCGCGCTGCGGGCCGCCACCCGGGTCACCTTCGACCGGGTCGACTCCGACGGCTGCATGTCCACCAACGACACCGTGCTGCTGCTGGCCAGCGGCGCCTCCGGCATCGAACCCAGCCTCGCCGAGCTGACCGATGCGGTGACCGCCGCCTGCCACGACCTGGCCCGGCAGTTGATCGCCGACGCCGAGGGCGCCACCAAGCAGGTCGCGATCGAGGTGGTCGGCGCGGCGAGCGAGGACGACGCGGTCGAGGTGGGGCGCGCGGTGGCCCGCAACAACCTGGTCAAGACCGCGCTGTTCGGCAACGACCCGAACTGGGGCCGGATCCTCGCCGCCGTCGGCACCACCGCCGCCGCGTTCGAACCGGACGAGGTCGCCGTGGCGGTCAACGGCGTCTGGGTGTGCCGGGGCGGCGCCGCCGCCGAGGACCGGGCCAAGGTGGACCTCGCCGGCCGCGACGTCGCCATCCGCATCGACCTGCACGCCGGCGACGCCGCCGCGACCATCTGGACCAACGACCTGTCGCACGGTTACGTGCACGAGAACTCGGCGTACTCCACATGATGAGTGACAACCTCACCCGCGCCCAGGCCAAGGCCGCCACGCTGATCGAGGCGCTGCCCTGGCTGGCCCGGTTCGCCGGCGCCACCGTGGTGGTCAAGTACGGCGGCCACGCGATGACCGATCCCGAGCTGCGGCGGGCGTTCGCCGCGGACATGGTCTTCCTCCGGTACGCCGGCCTCAAGCCGGTCGTGGTGCACGGCGGCGGCCCGCAGATCTCCGCCATGCTCGACCGGCTCGGCATCGCCAGCGAGTTCCGGGGCGGCCTGCGGGTCACCACCCCGGACGCCATGGACGTGGTGCGGATGGTGCTCGTCGGGCAGGTCGGCCGGGAACTGGTCGGGCTGGTCAACGCGCACGGCCCGTTCGCGGTCGGGCTCTCCGGCGAGGACGGCGGGCTGCTCACGGCGGTGCGCCGACCGGCGTACGTGGACGGGCAACCGGTCGACGTCGGGCAGGTCGGCGACGTGGCGTCGGTGGACGTCTCCGCGGTCACCGACCTGATCGCGGCCGGCCGGATCCCGGTCATCTCCACGGTCGCGCCGGACGTCGACGGGGTGCTGCACAACCTCAACGCGGACACCGCCGCCGCCGCGCTCGCGGTCGCGCTCCAGGCGCGCAAGCTGGTCGTCCTCACCGACGTCGCCGGCCTCTACGCGGACTGGCCGGACACGACGAGCCTGGTCAGCGAGATCACCGCGGACGACCTGGCGACGCTGCTGCCGTCCCTGGAGTCGGGCATGGTACCGAAGATGGAGGCCTGCCTGCGGGCGGTGCGCGGGGGAGTGCCCGCCGCGCACGTCGTCGACGGGCGGGTCGCCCACTCCACGCTGCTGGAGGTCTTCACCTCGGAAGGGTTCGGAACGATGGTCGTGAGCGCGAGGAGCGAGCTTGCGAGCCCCGCAGTCGCGAACAGGGAAGGCACGGTCGGTTCATGAGCACGCTGGTGCGGCGCTGGGGCGCGACCATGATGGACAACTACGGCACGCCGCCGCTGGCGCTCGTCTCGGGCGCCGGCGCCGTCGTGGTCGACGAGACCGGCCGGGAGTACGTCGACCTGCTCGGCGGCATCGCGGTCAACGCGCTCGGCCACGCCCACCCGGCGGTGGTGGCCGCCGTGTCGAAGCAGGTCGCCACGCTCGGCCACGTGTCGAACCTGTTCGTCGCCGAGCCGCCGGTCGCGCTCGCCGAGCTGCTGCTGGCGCTGGCCGGCCGACCCGGCCGGGTGTTCCTCGCCAACTCCGGCGCGGAGGCGAACGAGGCCGCGTTCAAGCTCTCCCGGCTCACCGGGCGACGGCACGTGGTGGCCACCCACGGCGGTTTCCACGGCCGGACCATGGGCGCGCTGGCGCTCACCGGCCAGCCGGCCAAGGCCGACCCGTTCCGCCCGCTGCCCGGCGACGTCACCCACGTGCCGTACGGCGACGCCGACGCGCTCGCCGAGGCGGTCACCGACGCCACCGCCATGGTGATCGTCGAGCCGATCCAGGGCGAGAACGGCGTGGTCGTGCCGCCGCCCGGCTACCTCACCGCGGCCCGGCGGATCACCGCCGCACACGACGCGCTGCTGGTGCTCGACGAGGTGCAGACCGGCGTCGGCCGTACCGGGCACTGGTTCGCCCACCAGGCCGAGGGCGTCGAGCCGGACGTGGTCACGCTGGCCAAGGGGCTCGGCGGCGGCCTGCCGCTCGGCGCCTGCCTGGCCTTCGGCCCGGCCGCCGACCTGCTCACCCCCGGCTCGCACGGCACCACGTTCGGCGGCAACCCGGTCAGTTGCGCCGCCGCGCTCGCGGTGATCGCCACGATCGCCAACGAGGGGCTGCTCGACCACGTCACGCGCATCGGTGAGCGGCTGCGGCGCGGCGTCGAGGCGCTCGGGCACCCGCTGGTACGCGAGGTGCGCGGCGCCGGCCTGCTGCTCGGCGTCGTGCTCGACCGGCCGGTGGCCGGCGCGGTGTCGACCGCGCTGCGGGAGGCCGGTTTCCTGGTCAACCCGGTGCAGCCGGGCGTGGTCCGGCTCGCCCCGCCGCTGATCCTCACCGTCGAGCAGGCCGACGCGTTCCTCGCCGCGCTCCCCGCCGCGCTCGACGCCGCCCCCGCAGACACAACCGTTCCCGCCGGGGCGACCGCGACCGTTCCCGCCGAGGCGGCAACCGTCTCCGCGCCCACCCCCGCAAGCCGCACGGAGGCCCCCGCATGATCCGCCACTTCCTGCGCGACGACGACCTCACGCCGGCCGAGCAGGCCGCCGTGCTGGACCTCGCCGCCCGGATGAAGACCGACCGTTACACCCACCGGCCGTTGGCCGGCCCCCGATCGGTGGCGGTGCTGTTCGACAAGCAGAGCCTGCGCACCCGGATCTCGTTCGACGTCGGCATCGCCGAGCTGGGCGGTCATCCCCTCGTGGTGGACACCCAGGTCACCCACTTCGGCCGGGGCGAGACGCTCGGTGACGCCGGCCGGGTGCTGTCCCGCTACGTCGCCGCGATCGTGCTGCGTACCCACGGCGACGACCGGATCGCCGAGGTCGCGGCGCACGCCGCCGTGCCGGTGGTCAACGCGCTCACCGACACGTTCCACCCCTGCCAGTTGCTGGCCGACCTGCTCACCGTGCGGGAGCGGTTCGGCGCCACCGCCGGCCGGATCCTGGCGTACGTCGGTGACGCGGCGAACAACATGGCCCACTCGTACCTGCTGGCCGGCGCGACCGCCGGGATGCACATCCGGGTCGCCGGCCCGGCCGGGTTCCAGCCGGACCCGGCGATCGTGGCCCGGGCGGAGAAGATCGCCGCCGGCACCGGCGGCTCGGTCGACGTGCACACCGACCCGGTCGAGGCGGTACGCGGGGCGCACGTGGTCGCCACCGACACCTGGACGTCGATGGGTCAGGAGGCCGACGGGCAGGACCGGGTCACCCCGTTCCGGCCGTACCAGGTGAGCGACGCCCTGCTCGACCACGCCGCGGCGGACGTGATCGTGCTGCACTGTCTGCCCGCCCACCGGGGCGAGGAGATCACCGACGAGGTGCTCGACGGGCCGCGCAGCGCGGTGTTCGACCAGGCGGAGAATCGCCTGCACGCCCAGAAGGCGCTGCTGACCTTTCTCCTGGAGGCATCCACATGACCGCCCCGCTGACCCGCGCCGCCCGCCACGCCCGCATCGTCGAGCTGATCCGCGACGGCGCCGTCCACTCGCAGACCGAGCTGGCCGACCTGCTCGCCGGCGACGGCATCCAGGTCACCCAGGCCACGCTCTCCCGTGACCTGAAGGAGTTGGGCGCGGTGACCGCGCGCGGCGGCGACGGGCGGGGGGTCTACCTGATCCCCGAGGACGGCCACCGGCCGCTGCGCGACGCCGAGGGGGCACCCGCCCGGCTGGTGCGGCTGCTGCGCGAGCTGCTCAACGGCGTCGACGCCAGCGGCAACATCGCCGTGCTGCGCACCCCGCCCGGCGCCGCGCACTACCTGGCCAGCGCGTTGGACCGGGCCGGCCTGTCCGAGATAGTCGGCACCATCGCCGGCGACGACACCATCCTCGTGGTGGCCCGCGAGGCCGACGGCGGCGCCGCGCTGGGCGACCGGCTCGCCGCGTGGGCCCGCCGGGACGAGACCGTGGAAGGGAACACCACACCATGACCGAGCGGGTCGTCCTGGCGTACTCCGGGGGTCTCGACACCTCCGTCGCCATCCCGTACCTGGCCGAGCAGACCGGCGCCGAGGTGATCGCGGTCGCGGTCGACGTCGGCCAGGGCGGCGAGGACATGGACGTCATCCGGCAGCGCGCGCTGGACTGCGGCGCCGCCGAGTCCGAGGTGATCGACGCGCGCGACGAGTTCGCCGCCGACCACTGCCTGCCGGCCGTGCGGGCCAACGCGCTCTACATGGACCGCTACCCGCTGGTCTCCGCGCTGTCCCGGCCGCTGATCGTCAGGCACCTGGTGGCCGCCGCGCGCCGGCACGGCGGCACGATCGTGTCGCACGGCTGCACCGGCAAGGGCAACGACCAGGTCCGGTTCGAGGTCGGCCTACAGGCGCTCGCGCCCGACCTGAAGGTCGTCGCGCCGGCCCGGGACTACGCCTGGACCCGGGACAAGGCGATCGCGTTCGCCGAGGAGAAGGGGCTGCCGATCGACGTCACGGCCCGGTCCCCGTACTCGATCGACCAGAACCTGTGGGGCCGGGCCGTGGAGACCGGCTTCCTGGAGGACATCTGGCACGCGCCGGTCGAGGACCTGTACGCGTACACCGCCGACCCGGCCGAGGAACGCGACGCCGACGAGGTGGTGATCACGTTCGACGCCGGCGTCCCGGTCGCCCTCGACGGCGAGACGGTCACCCCGTACCAGGCGATCCTGGAGCTGAACCGCCGCGCGGGGGCGCAGGGCGTGGGGCGGCTCGACATGGTCGAGGACCGGCTGGTCGGCATCAAGAGCCGCGAGGTGTACGAGGCGCCCGGCGCGATCGCCCTGATCACCGCGCACCAGGAGCTGGAGGCGGTCACCGTCGAACGGGACCTGGCCCGGTTCAAGCGCGGCGTCGACCAACGCTGGGGCGAGCTGGTCTACGACGGACTCTGGTTCTCCCCGCTCAGGCGGGCGCTGGACGCGTTCGTCGAGGAGACCCAGCGGCACGTCAGCGGCGAGGTGCGGCTGACGTTGCACGGCGGCCGGGCGGTGGTGACCGGCCGGCGCTCCGAGGTCGGCCTCTACGACTTCGGCCTGGCCACCTACGACACCGGCGACACGTTCGACCAGTCGCTCGCGACGGGCTTCGTGCGGCTCTGGGGGCTGCCCAGCGCGATGGCGGCCGCACGGGACGCCCGGTGGGACGGGGCGCGGTCGTGACCACCAGAATGGGAGGGGTGGACGACAAGAGCCTGACCGAGAACAGCGCCGCCGCCAACCGGACGAGCCTCTGGGGAGGCCGGTTCGCCGGCGGACCCGCCGAGGCGCTCGCGCGGCTGTCGGTGAGCGTCCAGTTCGACTGGCGCCTCGCCCCGTACGACATCGCCGGTTCCCGGGCGCACGCCCGGGTCCTCGCGGGCGCCGGGTTGCTCGACCCGGACGAGTTGGGGCGGATGCTGGCCGCGCTGGACGACCTGGAGGCGGCCTGCGCCTCCGGGGCGTTCCGCCCCACAGTGGACGACGAGGACGTGCACACCGCCCTGGAGCGCGGCCTGCTGGAGCGGCTGGGCAGCCTCGGCGGCAAGTTGCGCGCCGGCCGCTCCCGCAACGACCAGGTCGCCACCGACCTGCGGCTCTATCTGCGCGACCACGCCCGCGGGGTGGCCGCCCGGCTGGTCGAGTTGGCCGAGGCGCTGGTCGAGCAGGCGGAGCGGCACGTGGACACCGCCGCGCCCGGCATGACGCACCTCCAGCACGCCCAGCCGGTGACGTTCGGGCACTGGCTGCTCGCCCACGTGCAGCCGCTGCTGCGGGACCTGGACCGGCTGCGCGACTGGGACGAGCGGGCCGCGGTCAGCCCGCTCGGCGCCGGCGCGCTGGCCGGCTCCGGGCTGCCGCTGGACCCGATGGCGGTCGCCAAGGAGCTGGGTTTCCGCACCTCGTTCGCCAACTCGATGGACGCGGTCGGGGACCGGGACTTCGTGGCCGAGTTCCTCTTCGTCACCGCGATGGTCGGCGTGCACCTGTCCCGCCTGGGCGAGGAGGTGGTGCTCTGGACGTCGCAGGAGTTCGGCTGGGTCGAGCTGGACGACTCGTTCGCCACCGGCTCGTCGATCATGCCGCAGAAGAAGAACGCGGACATCGCCGAGCTGGCCCGGGGCAAGTCCGGCCGACTGGTCGGCGGCCTGATGAGCGTGCTCACCATGCTCAAGGGCCTGCCGATGACCTACGACCGGGACATGCAGGAGGACAAGGAGCCGGCGTTCGACGCGGTCGACACGCTGGAGCTGCTGCTGCCCGCGCTGGCCGGGATGATCTCCACGATGACGGTCCGGGTGGACCGGCTCGTGGCCACCGCGCCGTCGGGCTTCTCGCTGGCCACCGAGGTCGCCGACTGGCTGGTCCGCCGGCACGTGCCGTTCCGCGACGCGCACGAGATCACCGGGAGGCTGGTGGCGCTCTGCGCGGCCCGGGACTGCGCGCTGGACGAGGTCTCCGACGCCGACCTGACCGCGGTGAGCGAGCACCTGGACCCCTCGGTGCGCGACGTGCTCTCGGTGCGTTCGGCGCTCGCCGCCCGCACCACCCCCGGCTCCACCGGCCCCGGGCCGGTCGCCGACCAGCTCGCCAGCGCCGCCGACAAGCTGGCCGGCTGGCGCGACTGGGCGGCCGAGCAGGTCGTGCCCCGCTGACTGGGACGCCCCGCGTGGTGGTCCGGCCACCGCGCGGGGCTCAGGCCGTCGGCCGCTCCCGCTTCGGCAGCTTGGCCACCACCGCGTCGTACGATCCGTCGGCCGCCTCGATCAGCTCGTCGTCGGGGATGCCGCCGTCCAGCCGTAACGTGTTCCACCCGGACCGGCCGATGTAGGGCGAGGGCCGGGCGTCGGCCGGGAACCGGTGCAGCCACTCGTCGGCCACCTCCCGGGACGCCCCGCACTTCACCCCGAGCCGGGCCTCACCGTCGGGCGAGCCGAGGAACGCGAAGATCCGGCTGCCCACCTTCACCACCTCGTCGGCCTCCCACGGCCGGTCGAGCCAGGCTCCCGGCTTGGCCAGGCAGTAGGCCAGCATCTCCTCGCGCGTCATCGCGTCCTCCCGTGCCGTCGTCGTCCGGCACAGTCTCGCCCGAAGCTGTGACAGCGGGCGGAATCAGTCGCCGGTGCCGGTGCGGACGGTGAGCCGCTCGTAGCGCTGCCGGGCCGCCTGGGCGCTGCCCAGCCCCAGCCCGAACGCGATCGCCTGCCAGGTCATGCCACGCCCGCGGGCCACCTGCAACAGCCCGGCCTCCAACACGTCCACCTCGGCCCGCACGTGCGGGATCAGGGTCAGCGCGGCCATCAGGTCGGCCTGGTCGACCGGCTCCTCGCCGGCGTCCAGCTCCGCGCCGCCGGCCAGCGCCATCACCAGCGTGGCCGCCTCGTAGGCGTCGGGCACGTCGGGGTGGGCGTAGCGCCGGCGGCGGGCGTTCGTGCCGGCGTGCCGTTCGGCGATCCGCAACAGCGCCGCGTAGTTGCGGTGGGCCCGGGCCTGGGCAGCATCCGGGGCGGTGAACGGGTCGTTGTCCACGGTGACCATACCGTCCATCCCACACCCAAGAATGCTCTGTTGTCAACACCTCGTTGAAAGTCCTTCGTACGCAACATCATGCCCTCCCGGGTTCAGACGCGCCCGGAGCGCCACGGGTTGCGAAAACCGCCCCACCGGTCCCACCGGTCCCACCCGTCCCACCCGGACCGGTCGATCAAGGAGTTCGCGTCGCCCGTGCGGCGTCCCCCGGACACAAACTCCTTGATCAACCGGGGGGTGGGTGGGGTGGGGGCGGGGCGGGGTGGGTGCTGTTACGGGGTTGCCGGTTGGCGGCGGCGCGGGGTGTGCCGGCGGTAGACGCTCACGCTCGGCTCGTCGGCCAGCCAGAACCGCCACGGCAGGTCGTGTGCGGCGGCCACGCCGACCCGGGGGCCGGCGACGATCCGCGCCGGGTCGACCGGGCTCTCCGGCGGGGCCAGCAGCAGCGGCCCGGCGCCGTCGACCGCGCTGGTGCCGTTGGCGTCCCGACCGAGGCCCAGCGCGGTCACCAGTCGGGCCGGGCCCCGGGCCAGGTCCCGGTCCGAGGCGCGGGGCCGCCGCTCGCGGGCCGTGTCGACGCCGTCGACCACCGCGCCGGCGCGCAGCAGCACGGCCGCCGCCTCGCCGTCGCGACCGCAGACGATGTTCGCGCACCAGTGCATGCCGAACACGAAGTACACGTACACGTGCCCGGCCGGGCCGAACATGACCCGGTTGCGCGGGGTCGGCCCCCGGTGGGCGTGCGAGGCCGGATCCGCACCGGTGCCGGCGTACGCCTCCACCTCGGTCAGCCGCACGCGGACGCCGTTCGCCGACACGGTCCAGCCGAGCAGGGTCCGCGCGGTGTCCGCGATGTCCGCGGCCGGCGCGTCGAGCCAGGGGTACGTCATGGCCGGCAAGCGTATCGGCCCTCACCTGCCGCTGTTCAGCCGAGAAGGGCGAGGAACTCCGAGGGCGTCAGCCCGGCCTGGCGAAGGATGGAAGCGAGGGTGCCGCGCTTGACCGTGGCGTGTTGCGGGGGACGACGACGACCAGGGCGGCCGGGCTGCGATAAACCGCGTGGCTGCCCTTGGTGCGGACGTGCTCGAAGCCGGCCCTGCTCAGACCGTTGAGCACCTTGCGCAGCGGCAGGTCCGCCAGGGCTGGGCTCACGCCGCCCGTCCGGCCTGGAAGGACGTCACCAGCGGCGTGGTCTCGATCGCCGGGTTCTCGACCTCCTCCAGGTACGCCTCGACGGCTTCACGAAGGTTGGTCAGTGCCTCATCGACGGTCTCGCCCTGGCTGGCGACCTCGATCTCGAGGCACCGGGCGACGTACCAGCCGTGTCCCGGCAGTAGACAAATGCTACGTGGCGCGGGCGGTCGATACGTGACCCGGGCCACGCCGGAGCGCAGGCGCGTCGGAATAGTTGACTCGTCAAATAGGTTGTGCGGGACGATGCCGGGCCGGCCGGTCCGGATCTCACCCCGAGGAGCTGGTCATGCAGTTCGGAATCTTCACCGTCGGTGACGTCACCGTCGACCCGACCACCGGGCGGCTGCCGTCCGAGCGTGACCGGATCAAGGCCATGACCACCATCGCGCTCAAGGCCGAAGAGGTCGGTCTGGACGTCTTCGCCACCGGTGAGCACCACAACCCGCCGTTCGTGCCGTCGTCGCCGACCACCATGCTCGGCTGGATCGCGGCCCGCACCGAGCGGCTGATCCTGTCCACCTCCACCACGCTGATCACCACCAACGACCCGGTCAAGATCGCCGAGGACTACGCGATGCTCCAGCACCTGGCCGACGGCCGGGTGGACCTGATGATGGGTCGCGGCAACACCGGCCCGGTCTACCCGTGGTTCGGGCAGGACATCCGCAACGGCATCCCCCTCGCGATCGAGAACTACGACCTGCTGCACCGGCTGTGGCGCGAGGACGTGGTCGACTGGAAGGGCCGGTTCCGCACCCCGCTCCAGTCGTTCACCTCGACCCCGCGTCCGCTCGACGGCGTACCGCCGTTCGTCTGGCACGGCTCGATCCGTAGCCCGGAGATCGCCGAGCAGGCCGCCTACTACGGCGACGGCTTCTTCGCCAACCACATCTTCTGGCCCAAGGAGCACACCGAGCGGATGGTCGGCCTCTACCGGGAGCGGTTCGCGCACTACGGCCACGGCTCGCCGGACCAGGCGATCGTCGGACTCGGCGGGCAGGTCTTCATGCGCCGCAACTCGCAGGACGCGGTACGCGAGTTCCGGCCGTACTTCGACAACGCCCCGGTCTACGGGCACGGCCCGTCGCTGGAGGAGTTCACCCGGGAGACGCCGCTGACCGTCGGCAGCCCGCAGCAGGTCATCGACCGCACGCTGGGCTTCCGCGAGTACGTCGGCGACTACCAGCGGCAGCTCTTCCTGATGGACCACGCCGGCCTGCCGCTGAAGACGGTGCTGGAGCAGCTCGACCTGCTGGGCGAGGAGGTCGTCCCGGTGCTGCGCAAGGAGTTCGACTCGATGCGTCCGGTGCACGTGCCGGAGGCGCCCACCCACGCCGCCCTGCTGGCCGCCCGGGACGCCGCGACGAGCCCGGAGGAGGCGCGATGACCCGGCGTACCCTCGCGGTCGTCTCGGCCGGTCTCGGCCAGCCCTCGTCCACCCGCCTGCTCGCCGACCAGCTCGCCGCGGTCGCCCGCGACGACCTGGTCGGCCGGGGGGCCGACGTGGAGCTGCGCCCGGTGGACCTGCGCGAGCACGCCCACGACGTGGTGAACCACCTGCTGACCGGCTTCGCGCCCACCGCCCTGCGCCGCACGCTGGGCGCCGTCGCGGCGGCGGACGGTCTGATCGCCGTCACCCCGATCTTCAACGCGTCCTACAACGGGTTGTTCAAGTCCTTCTTCGACGTGGTGGACCGCGACGCGCTGGCCGGCACGCCGGTGCTGGTCGGGGCGACCGGCGGCACCGCGCGGCACTCGCTCGCGCTGGAGCACGCGGTCCGGCCGATGTTCGCCTACCTGCGGGCGGTGGTGCTGCCGACAGCGGTCTTCGCCGCGCCCGAGGACTGGGCCGGTGACGACGGCGACAGCGCGTTGCGGGCCCGGATCCGGCGCGCCGCAGCCGAGCTGGCCGAGCAGGTGGACCGCCGCCCGGCCGCGTCCGGGCCGGCCGACCCGTTCGCCCTCACCACCGACTTCGCCGACCTGCTCGCCGGCCGCGACCCGTCCTGACCCGGCCGGTCGGCCTCAGTCACCGACCGGCTCCGGACGACGGGCGATCAGCACCGGGCAGTGGGCGTGCTGCACCAGGGCCTGGCTGACCGAGCCGAGCAGCAACCCGGTGAAGCCACCCCGGCCCCGGGAACCGACCACCACCAGCGACGCGTCGGCGCTCGCGTCCCGCAGCGCGGTCTCCGGTGAGGCGGCGACGACGGGGCGTTCGGTCACCCGCAGTTCCGGGTGGGCCACCCGGATCCGAGCGGCAGCGGCGCCGAGCAGCTCGGCCGTCTCGGCCCGCTCCGCGGTGGTCGCCTCGGCCGCGACCTCCGGGGCCGGCGCGCCGCGCTCCGGCGCGCGCACGTGCGTCAGCACCAGCTCCGCGTCCCGGCGGTCGGCTTCGTCCGCGGCGAGTTCGACGGCGTACGCCGCGGACTCGGAGCCGTCCACCCCGACCAGCACCGGACCGCCGACCGGGATCGGCTGCTCCGCCGGCCGCACGACGAGCACCGGACAGTGCCCGTGCTGGGCGAGCTGCGCGCCGACCGAGCCGAGCAGCAGCCCGGCGAAGCCGCCCACCCCCCGGCTGCCCACCACCACCAGTTCCGCCCGGCGGGACTCCTCGACCAGCGTCGCGCCGGGCCCGCCGGCGACCTGGCGCACCTCCACCCGCAGCCCGGGGTGCCGGTCGGCCAGCTCGGCGGCGACCCGTTCGAGCATCTTCTCCGCCTCCGCGGTGGGCGCCGGCACCCCGAGGTCGTACGGGTTGAGCGGCACGCCGTAGCCGAGCGGGTGCAGGTAGCCGTGCACCAGCAGCAGCGGCCGGGCGCGTGCGACGGCGGCCACGGCGGCCTGGTCGGCGGCGGTCAGGCTGGACGGGGACCCGTCCACCCCCGCCACGACGGGTCGGTTCATCGGATGATCCCTCCGGTCGACTCAGGCCATTGTGGCCGTCCCCCGTCCCACGAGCGGGCGCCGCCACGCCCGGCCCGGTCAGGCGGGGGCCCGCCGTCGGTCACCGTGCCGGTCACCGCGAGGTCCGCGCGTCGATCTTGCGGGCCTCCTCGACCGCCTCGGCGACCAGCTTCCCGGCCGCCCGCCGCACCTCGTCGTCGGGGAGCACGACGGCGACCGGGCCGAGCGGGGTACCGACCGGCTGCCAGCGGAACGCGTGCACCACCCGCAACGGCCGGTGCCGCGACGCCGCCTCCCGCGCGGCCAGCCGGACCGCGTCCAGCGCTGACGGGGAACCATCCACGCCCACCACGACGGGGACGCCGGATCTGTCGGTCATCACGTCCTCCTTCGGTCCACCTCCAGCCTGGACCGGGCCGTCGCGGCGGGGCAGAGGCGACCGCCCGCGCGGCGCGGGACCATCGGCCCTGCCGGATCGCGGCGCGGTGGGGTGCAATGGAGTTTCGGCTCCCACCTGTCGATCGTGGAGGCGCGATGACCCCGCTGGAGATGCTCCGCGTGCACCCGTTCCTGGCCGGGCTGCCGGACGAGTGGCTGCCGCCGCTCACCGGCTACGCCCGCCCGGTGGCCTGGCACCCGGGGCACCGGCTGTTCCGGGCCGGGCAGCCGGCCGAGCGGTTCTGGCTGGTCCGGGACGGCCAGGTGGCGCTGGACTTCCCGGTGCCCGGTCGCGGCGACGTGGGGATCGAGACGATCGGCGCGGGCGGGGTGCTCGGCTGGTCCTGGCTGTTCCCGCCCTACCGCTGGCAGTTCGGCGTGGTGGCCACCCGGCGCAGCACGGCGGTGGAGTTCTCCGCCGAGGGGGTACGCCGGCTGATGGGGTCCGACGACACGCTGGGCCGGCAGCTCACCGCCCGGTTCATGAGCGTCGTGGTGGACCGGCTCCAGGCGTCCCGGGTGCGCCTGCTCGACCTGTACGGCTATCCGACGTCCGCGGCGGGCTGACTCACCCCGCGGCGGAGTCGCGCCGGATCACCAGCTCGTCCACCTCGAGCCGACCGATGCGCAGCTCGCGGACCACCGCGCGGCGCACCACCAGCCGGCCGATCACGAGCGCGCCCACCGACACGGCGCCGAGCGCCAGCGCGCCCACCGCCAACGCGCCCACGGCCGTACCGCCGAGGGCCCGCGCCCCGGTCGCCTGGGCGCCGGTGGCCTGCGCGCCGGTGGTCCGCGCGCCGGTCGCGACCAGGTTCCGGAGACGCGAGGTGCGGTGTGCGGTCGACATGCCGCCATCGTAGTGCGGGCCGGGACCGTCGGGCGGCCCCGCGCCACCGGAGGTCAGGTGACGGTGAGCCCGCGCGCGGCGAACTGACCGCGGACCCGGGCCAGCAGCTCCGGGTCCGGCGGCGCGGTGTCGGCGAGCGGGAAGGCGAGGCCCAGCTCGGCGTACTTGTGCGCGCCGCGATGGTGGCGACCATCTCGTCCACCGTGCGCCGCCGGCCGCTGCCGGCATCGAGTACCGGCCGCCGGAGCGGACCGCCAGCAGCAGCGGGCCGCCCGGGTCGCCGAGCCGCCGGTCCAACCGCGCCTCGACCTGACGCAGGTGCGCGTTGATCTCCTCGTACAGCCCGTCCGGCGGCGTGCCGGTGGCCAGGTAGGCGCGGCACGCGTCGGTGGTCACGGTGAACCCGGGCGGCACCGGCAGCCCGAGCCGGGTCATCTCGGCCGGGTTGGCGCCCTTGCCGCCGAGCAGATCGGCCCGGCTCCGGTCACCCTCGATGAAGTCGTAGACGTACTTCCGCATGGTCCGGCCTCCTCGGCTGCGTGGTACCTCCTCCTTGGTATCGGTCCGGCCGGCCGCCCCGGCAGGGCCGGACGGGACCCGGGAGGGGCCGGAGGTCCCGAACGGTGTCGGTGGGTCCGCGTATCCTTCCCGGCCGTGAACCCCGCTGTGGAAATCCGTCCGGTCCGGGACGACGACCTGCCCGCGTTCTTCGCCCACGAGCAGGACGCGCAGGCCAACTGGATGGCCGCGTTCGGTCCGAAGGACCCGGCGGACCGGGCCGCGTTCGACGCGCACTGGGCGCGGATCCGCGCCGACGAGCGCATCGTCAACCGCACGATCGTCGCCGGCGGCGAGGTGGTCGGCCACGTGGCGGCGTTCCCGGTCGACGACCGGACCGAGGTCAGCTACTGGATCAACCCGGAGCGCTGGGGGCGCGGCCACGCCACCGCCGGGCTCACCGCGCTGCTGCGGGAGCTGCCGCAGCGGCCGGTGCGGGCCCGCGCCGCGAAGGACAACGCCGCCTCGCTCGCGGTGCTGCGCAAGTGCGGCTTCGTCGTGGTCGGCGAGGACGCGGGGTACGCTCCCGGCCGCGGCGTCGAGGTCGAGGAGTGGGTGCTGGAGCTGCCCGCCGAGGGGCCTGACCAGCGCGACCACTAGTGTCCCCGGGGTGAACTGGCTGGAACTCGTCGGCTGGGCCGGCTCCGCGCTGCTGGTCTGGTCCCTGCTGCAGACGCGCATCCTGCGGCTGCGCGCGCTCAACCTGGTCGGCTGCCTGATCCTGATCGGCTACAACGCCGCCCTGCACGTGTGGCCGATGGTCGGGCTGAACGTGGTGCTCACCGTGATCAACCTCTGGTACCTGCGCAAGTTGCTGGCCACCCGGCACGACGAGCAGACCTACCAGGTGGTGGAGGTGGGCACCGGCGACGCGTTCCTGGCCCACACGCTGCGGGTGCACGCCACCGACATCGCCCGGTTCAACCCGGCGTTCCGCTGGGACCCGGCCGCCGCCGACCGCTCGGCGTTCCTGGTGGTCCGCGCGGACGAGGTGGTCGGCGTGATGGTGTCGCACGCCGAGGCCGGCGGGGTGGCCCAGATCGACCTGGACTACGTGACCCCGCCGTTCCGCGACTTCACCCCCGGCGAGTTCGTCTACCGGCGCAGCCGGCTGTTCACCGACCGGGGTTTCCGCCGGGTGGTCAGTCCGCCGGGCATGGTCGCCCCCTACTACCACCGGCTCGGTTTCCGCCCGGAGGGCGGCGCGTACGTGCTGGACCTGCCCGCCCCGGCCTGAGCCAGGTCAGGCCGGTGTGCTCGCGTGGTCGCGGGGCCGGCCGAACCAGTGGGTGAGCGCGGCGCGCAGCCCGTCCCGGTCCGGTGCCGCCGCGTCGGAGGCCCAGGCCAGGTAGCAGTCCGGGCGCAGCAGCAGCGCGGTCGAGGCGGTGCCCGTCAGCCGGCCGTCGACCACGTCGACCCGGTCCCGCCACGGCTCGGCGGTCCCGCCCAGCGTGCCGGTGCCGTCGAGCAGCAGCGGGCGCGCGTCCCGGGTCAGCTCGGCCAGCCGCACCGGCCCGGTGTCGCGGTGCACCACCAGGTCCGGCGCCCAGGTGCCGACCGGCGGCCCGTCCGGTCCCCGGTCGTAGCGGATGTCCGCGCCGGCCATCAGCGCGGCCACGTGCCCGGCGTTCTCCGGCCGGGCGAGCAGCTCGCCGACGAGTTCGCGCAGCGCGGTGACCTCGGCGCCCGGCGCGATCAGGGCGGACTGGGCCTGGGTCGACATGGTCACCCGCCGGGCCGCCGGTCGGCGCTCGGCCTCGTACGTGTCGAGCAACCCGTCCGGGGCCCAGCCGTGCAGCCGCGCGGCCAGCTTCCAGCCGAGGTTCACCGCGTCCTGGAGGCCGAGGTTGAGCCCCGGCCCGCCGATCGCGGAGTGGACGTGGGCGGCGTCGCCGAGCAGCAGCACCCGGCCGGCCCGGTAGCGCTCGGCGAGCCGGGTGTTGCCGCCGGCCAGGCGGCGCAGCAGGTGCGGACCGGGCCCGGCCGGCGGGCCGAGCGGCACCTCGACCCCGAGCACCCGGGCCACGCTGGCCCGCATCCCGTCGAGCGTCAGCGGCGCGTCGGCCTCCGGCGCCGCCGGCCACTCGACGGTGCTGACCAGGGGCGCCCGGTCGGGAAACGGCGCCCAGACGATCAGCCCGTGCTCGGTGCGGGTGTGCTGGAACGGCGGCACGACCCCGTACCCGGGCGCGACGAGGCTACCGGTGGTCGGGTCGACCAGCTCCGGCGGCACGCCCACCTGGGCGGTACGCGAGACGGACCGGTCCGTGGTGACGCCGGGGAAGCCGATCCCGGCCAGCTTCCGCACCGTGCTGCGTCCGCCGTCCGCGCCCACCAGGTAGCGGCAGTCGAGCGTGGTGCCGTCGGCGAGGCCGACCTCCACCGCGTCGGAGCGTTGCCGCAGCGCGGTCACCTCGCACCCGCGGCGGACCGGCACGCCCAGTTCCGCGACCCGTTCGGCGAGCACCCGCTCGACCTGCCGCTGGGGCACCGCCAGCCCGTACATCGGGTTGTCCGCGACGGCGGTCAGGTCCAGCGGCAACGCGCCGAAGACGAACCCGGGCGTCGGTCGTGGCGGCGCGGCGGAGCCGGCGAGGCGCTCGTGCAGGCCGCGCCGGTCGAGCATCCGGACGACTTGGCCGACCAGCCCGTTCGCCCGGTTCTCGGTGGTCGGCGCGGTCAGCCGGTCGCACACCACCGGACGGATCCCGGCCAGCGCCAACTCGACCGCGAGCATGAGCCCATTGGGCCCCGCCCCCACCACAAGCACATCAATCACCACAAACCTCCAAGGATGAAAGGCCGGGCCCCCTGTTAACGCCTGCGGTAGACAAGGGGCCCCTTCTCACGGGGCGGGGTGGGTCAGCGCGGCGGGGGCAGCCCGGCGGCGAGCTGGGCCAGCGCGTCGGAGAGCAGCCGCTCCATCGGCTCGGGGCGCTCGGCGCGCAGGTAGTGCCGCATGGCCGCGCCGACGCCCGCGTTGACCGCGGCGGCCACCAGGTGCGGATAGAGATCGCGGCCGGCGTCGGTGCCGGTGCGCTCCGCGACGACCTCGGCCAGTTCGGCGGCGGCGACCGCGCCGGCCCGCAGCATCTCGCCCTGCAACGCCGGCTCGGCGAGCATCACCCGCAGCCCGGCGACCCACTCCTCGTGGGCGCCCGGTGGTGACTGCTCGACCTCCGGACCGGGCGCCCACGAGGTGAGGAACGCCGCCTCGATCGCGCGCCAGAGCGGCTCGCCGGCCGGCCGGGCGCGGAGCGCGTCCACCACGCGGCGGCTGCGGTCCAGGTGTCGGGCGGAGATCGCCTCGGCCTTGCTGGCGAAATAGTTGTTGAACGTCCGTGGGGACACGCCGGCGGCCTGCGCGATGTCCTCCACCAGCACGGCGTCGTAGCCACGCGTCACGGTCAGGCGGATGGCCGCCCAGCTCAGCGCCGCTCTGGTCGCTGCCTTCTTGCGTTCCCGCAGCCCGCTCACCCACCGACCGTAGCAAAATATGCGTGGCACGCAAATATGCGGGACACGCAAAAATCTGTCCGGTCAGCAGAAGCACAGGATTCAGGCACGAGCCGGCGGGGCACAGAGGGGCCACGCCGACCGGGTCTGCCGGCCGGCGAGTCGGCCATCGGCCGACCCGGATCGGGTCGAGGGAGACAACCGGTCGTGCAGAGCTACTGGAGCCAGTTGGCCCTGGTCGGGGTACTGGTCATCGTCAACGCGGCCTTCGCCGGCAGCGAGATGGCCCTGGTGTCGCTACGGGACAGCCAACTGCAACGGCTGGAGCGCAGCAGCCGCGCCGGCCGCACCCTCGCCCGGCTGGCCAAGGACCCGAACCGGTTCCTCGCCACCATCCAGATCGGGATCACCCTCGCCGGCTTCCTCGCCTCCGCCGCCGCGGCCGTCTCCCTGGCCCGCCCGCTGGTGCCGCTGCTCGGCGTCTTCGGCGACGCCGCCGAGACGGTCGCCATCGTCGCGGTCACCCTGGTGCTCACGTTCGTCACGCTGGTCTTCGGCGAGCTGGCACCCAAGCGCATCGCCATGCAGTCCGCCGAGCGCTGGGCGCTGGTGGTGGCCCGACCGCTGGACGTGCTGGCCAGCCTCACCCGGCCGGCGGTCTGGCTGCTCGGCGCCACCAGCGACATGGTGGTCCGCCTGTTCGGCCTCGACCCGAAGCACGAGCCGGAGGAGATCGGCCCGGACGAACTGCGCGACATCGTGGCCGGCAACCACGGCTTCACCAAGGAGCAGCGCACCATCATCGCCGGCGCGGTGGAGATCGCCGACCGGCAGTTGCGGGCCGTCCTCGTACCCCGGTTGCAGGTCTTCACGCTCGACAGCGGGACCACCGCGGAGGCCGCGCGGCTGGTCCTGGCGGCGACCGGGCACTCCCGGGCGCCGGTGGTCCGGCACGGCGGCCTGGACGACGCGGTCGGCGTCATCCACCTGCGCGACCTGGTCGGCGTCCCCGACGACCGGCCGGTCGACGAGATCGCCCGCCCGCCGATGCTGCTGCCCGACTCGCTGCCCGTGGTCGACGCGCTGCGCCAGTTCAAGGCCGAACGCCAACACATCGCGCTGGTGGTGGACGAACGCGGCGCGGTCGACGGGATCGTGACGCTGGAGGACATCCTCGAAGAGATCGTCGGCGAGATCTACGACGAGACCGACCGCGACCTCCAGGCGGTCCACACCGAGGCGGACGGCACGCTGGTGCTGCCCGGCACCTTCCCGGTGCACGACCTCACCGATCTCGGGGTCGACCTGCCCAACCGGCCCGCCGGCGACTACACCACCATCGCCGGGCTGGTGCTGATCTGCCTCGGGCACATCCCGACCGTGGCGGGGGAGCAGGTCGCCGTGGACGGCTGGGAGCTGACCGTGGCCGGCGTGGACCAGCGCGCCATCGTCGAGGTGCGTCTCCGCCGCCGTCCCCGTCGCGAGCGGAACAACGGCGACGACGCGGACGGCGCCGAGCCGGCCGACGCCGCTGACCCGGCGGACACCCCGGAACTCGACGAGGCACGCCGCTGACGGTCCCGCCGCCCCGCGCCGGTCGCCCGGCGCGGGGATCAGCCCTACCGCGTCCGGCGCAGGGGTCGGCTCAGCGCCGGTCGGCGGGTGGGCCGAACGGGAAGCCGGGCACCGGCGGATGCAGCCGCACCGCGTCGGCCGGCACCTGGTGGGTGCTGCGCCCCACCAGCCGGGCGACCGCCCGCAGCAGCCACGGCCCGGCCGGATGCAGCTCCGGCCCGATCAGCCGACCGGTCACCCGGGTCCACCAGTGACCGGCCACGATCACGTCGGCGATCCGCAGCCGCTCCGGCGGCCAGCCCCCGCGCACCACCACGTCCACCACCCGGCCCAACCGCCGGCCGTGCAGGTCGTACGCGGTGCGCCCGAGCAGCTCACCCGCTCGCACGGTACGCCCCCGGGATCCGCTCGATCAGGTGGCGGCGCAGCCACGACTCCACCGGTGAGGACGGCAGCTCCGCCGCCCGGCAGCGCAGCCGGACCGCGCTGTCCACCCGGTCCACCACCGCCAGCGGCACCCGCAACGGCGGCACCGGCGGATCGTCGGTGAACCGGTCGGCGACCGCCACCAGCAGCCGCCCGACCCGGCCGCCGATCCGCTCCCCGAGCGCGCCCTGGCCGGTGAGCAGGCTGTCCACGTACGGGTAGCCCGCCCCGTCCACCGCAAACGCGATGTCGTCCACGCGCCCCACCAGCCGGCCCTCGGCGTCGACGATCTGCCGGTCGAGCAGTTGCCTGGCGAGCTGGACCCTCATCGCCCCATCCCCGTCATGATCGCCAGTGGGATCGCCGCCACCGAGGCGGCGACGATGAGCAGCAGGAACACGGCGCCGAGCAGGTTCGCCCACCACCCGTTGACCCGGTCCCCGAGGTAGGTGCGGTCGTTGGCCACCACCAGGATCGGCAGGTAGGTCAGCGGCAGCACCACCGCGCTCAGCACCAGCATGTACTCGGTCAGCCGCACCGGGTCCACGGTCGTCATCAGCATCACCACACCGAGCAGCAGCCCGAGCAGCAGCACGCTGTGGAACCGGGCCGCCTCCCGCGGGCTGACCCGCTTGCCCCACTGCCAGCCGAAGTACTGCGCCGCCGCGTACGCCGCCGACAGGCCGGTCTCCAGCGCCGCGCCGAACGTCACCGCGAAGAACGCCAGCACCGCGGCGACCAGACCGGCGCCGCCGAGCGCGGTCGCCACCGGCCGCGCCACCTGGTCGAGCGAGGTCAGGGACGCATCGGACGGGTGGTAGGCCACCGTCGCCACGGCGATCAGCGACAACGCCAGGAAGCCGCCCACCGGGAAGCCGATCAGCACGTTCGACCGGGCGCGCGCCAGGTCGGCCGGGCTCCACCGCTCCTCCACCCCGCCGGAGGAGAAGAAGAAGACCTCGTACGGGCTGACCGTGGACGCGAACAGCGCCACCGCCACGAACCAGTACAGCGGCCAACCGTGACCGGCCGAGCTGACCCGCCACGCCCCCTGCCCGAGTTCCGCCCAGTCGGTCGGCAACGCCGCCAGCGCGACCGCGAAGACCAGCAGCGCCAGCCCGGCCAGGCCGAAGATCCGCTCCATCAGCTCGAAGCGCATCCGCCACAGCACCAGCCAGACCGCCAGCGCGGCCAGCGGCACCCAGAGCAGGTGGCTGAGCCCGGTGGCCAGCGTGAGCGCCAGCGCCACCCCGCCCAGCTCCGCGGCCAGCGTCACGACCGTGACCAGCCACGACGCCACCAGATTGAGCAACGCGACCCGGGGCCCGAGCCGCTCCCGGACCAGGTCGAACACCGCCCGGCCGCTCACCGCCGCGATCCGGCCCGCCATGTCCGCGTACGCGCAGATGCCCACCACCCCGACCAGCAGCACCCAGGCGTGGGCCATGCCGAAGAGCGCACCGGCCTGGCTGGCCGCCACCAGGTCGCCGATGTCGACGAAGCCGCCGATGGCCGAGAGCACGCCCAGCGTGGCGGCGAGCAGCTTCCTCACGTCGGGTCGGGGGCGGCTGGTCTCATCGACGCGACGATATCGGCGTCAGTGCCCCGTTATCGTGGGAATCGGGCAGCCCGACGTCAGTCGGCGGTCAGGTTCTGCAACCGCACCTGCCCGCGGGCGACCAGCCGGGCGTCGCTGTCGGTGATCTCCACCAGCCACAGTTGCTGACTGCGACCCCGGTGCACCGGCGTGCCGACCGCGGTCAGCTCGCCGTCACGGACGGCGCGCAGGAAGTCGGTCTGGTTCGACACCCCGACCACCCGGCCCCGGTCGCCCAGCCAGAGCGAGCCGCCGACGCTGGCCGCCGTCTCCACCACCGAGCAGTAGACCCCGCCGTGCTGGATCCCGTGCGGCTGGTGCAGCTCCGGGCGGACCCGCCAGCGGATCACCACCCGGTCGGCGCTGGCCTCGCCCAACTCAAGCCCCAGCAGGGCCACGTAGCCCCCGGTCAGGTCCGGTGTCTCCACCCTGGTTCCTCCTCGCGCTCGACGGCGCCGCCAGCCTAGTCGGCGCCGCCGTCGGCAAACCCGGTACGGCCCCGGGCCGGGGATGGGGGAGAATCGGTGACCGTGACCGACAGCAACCTCCCGCCGGGGCGGGACTCCCTGACCGAAGACCTGCTGTGGCGGGGCCTGATCCAGGACTCGACCGGCCCCGACGAGCTGCGTGCGCTGCTCGACGGCCCGAGCGCCACGTTCTATGTGGGCTTCGACCCGACCGCCCCCAGCCTGCACGTCGGCAACCTCATGCAGGTCGTCACCGCCCGCCGGCTCCAGCTCGCCGGGCACCGGCCGCTGCTGCTGGTCGGCGGCGCCACCGGTCAGATCGGTGACCCCAAGGAGAGCGCCGAACGGACGCTCAACCCGCCGGAGGTCATCGCCGGCTGGGTCCAGCGCATCCGGGACCAGCTCTCACCGTTCGTCGCGTACACCGGCGACAACGCGGCCCGCATGGTCAACAACCTGGAGTGGACCGGCGAGATGTCGGTGGTGGAGTTCCTCCGGGACGTCGGCAAGCACTTCCCGGTGAACAAGATGCTGGCCCGGGAGGTGGTCAAGGCCCGGCTGGAGAGCGGCATCAGCTACACCGAGTTCAGCTACCAGCTCCTCCAGGCCAACGACTTCTTCGAGCTGCACCGCCGGCACGGCTGCCAGCTCCAGTACGGCGGCTCGGACCAGTGGGGCAACATCACCGCCGGGGTGGACTACGTCCGCCGGCGCGGCGCCGGCCCGGTGCAGGCGTTCACCACCCCGCTGGTCACCAAGTCGGACGGCACCAAGTTCGGCAAGAGCGAGACCGGCGCGGTCTGGCTCGACCCGGAGATGACCAGCCCGTACGCCTTCTACCAGTTCTGGCTCAACGCCGACGACCGCGACGTGACCCGTTACCTGCGGTACTTCAGCTTCCGCTCCCGGTCGGAGCTGGAGGAGTTGGAGAAGGCCACCGCCGAACGTCCGCAGGCGCGGGCGGCCCAGCGGGCCCTGGCCGAGGAGCTGACCACGCTGGTGCACGGCGAGCGGGAGACGGCCCAGGCGATCGCGGCGAGTCAGGCGCTTTTCGGGCGGGGGGCGCTGGACGAACTGTCGCCGGAGACGCTGCGGGCGGCGCTCGCCGAGGCGGGGCTCGTGCCCGTCGACGAGCTGCCGGACGTCGCCGGCCTGCTCAAGGAGTCGGGTCTGGTCCCGAGCATGAAGGAGGCCCGGCGGGTGATCGCCGAGGGTGGCGCCTATGTCAACAACGTCCGGGTCGCCGAGGTCGACGCGACGGTCTCCGACGCCGACCTGCTGCACGGCCGCTACCTGGTGCTGCGCCGGGGGAAGCGTTCTTTCGCGGGTGTTGAGCTGCGGGGATAGTCGACCGTCGACGATGTGACGGGGGACGCGCCCGGCGGATTTGACGATCAATCCGTCGGGCGCGTAACTTTCTCTCTGCCAGCGCGGAACGGACGAACAGGGCGAAAGACCTGGGAGGCCGGAGCGCAGGACCTGGAAACCGGGTGGTGCCCCGGATCCGCCGGGAGGCGGATTTGGTGAGGCGGAACCGACCGGGTAAGGTTATCGGCCGGCAGGGAAACGGACGGGCCAGCGGGAGACCGCGAACGGCCGTCCTGCCGAATTCCTCGACGCGACCGACGCGAGTCGGCCGAATCGTGGTGCCCGGCAAAAAGGTGACGCACGACAAACTGGCAAACACCGGTTTGACACGGCGGAAACCACCGGGTAACGTAGTAAAAGTGCCCGGCGCGAGAGCGGCGGGGATGCGAACGAAATGCCCCGGGTCGGGGGCCTCCTGGTGGGGGTTTCCGGTGTGGTGTGTGGTTGTTCTTTGAGAACTCAACAGGGTGCTTGATAAGCCAGTGCCAATTGTTTTATACCCCGGACTGGTCAGGCTTTGGTCTGTCTG
>NZ_JBEZCX010000007.1:0-345256 GCF_040647835.1 Micromonospora sp. NPDC049240 | reverse complement strand
CTCGACATGACCGGCGATCGGACCGGCGAACACACCACCGGTGAAAGCCAGACCAGCAATACCCAGCACGCTCTTACGCAGCATCGTGTTCATGGCGGGGGCTCCATTCGGGGGTCAACGCACCCGGGGGCGGGTGCGGGCACCGTCAGGCGCACAAGAAAAAGCTCGGGGGGATTCCGGCTGCTCGCGGGGCGGGGGCCTCGACGCGGCGCCGGAAGACTGTGCAACGACCGGGCCCTCACCGTCATTCCCAGGGGGCTGGAGGCGCTTGCCTTCCTCGGCCGTGCACCGGGATACAACGCCGCGACCCCCCGACCCATTCCACCGCCAGCGTGCCGCCGACCACCACCCAACCGGACAAACCGCCCATCCGGCCTGTTCGGCAACACACCACCGGCGCCTCGGACCGCCCAGACACCCACACCGTTCCACCCACCGGCCCACACCGCCCCCAGCGGAACACCACGGGTGCCTCAGCACCGCGCAGACACCCACACCGTTCCACCCACCGCCGACCAACGCCGCGAGTGGAACGTCATGGGTGTCTCAAGGCCGCCCAGACACCCATGACGTTCCACCCACCGAGAACTCCCCGCACCGCATCCGACAAGCGCCAGCGATCATGAAGTTGACCGGACCTGGCGTCCGTTTTGTGACAGCCAACTTCATGATCGACGCGGGCAGGCAGACGGGCAGGGCGGGCGGGCAGACGGGCGGGTGGGGTGGGTGGATTTACGGCTCGAACTTGTAGCCCAGGCCCCGGACCGTGACGATGTAGCGCGGCGCGGACGGTTCCGGCTCGATCTTGGAGCGCAGCCGCTTCACGTGCACGTCGAGCGTCTTGGTGTCGCCCACGTAGTCGGCGCCCCAGACCCGGTCGATGAGCTGCCCCCGGGTGAGCACCCGGCCGGCGTTGCGCAGCAGCAGCTCCAGCAGCTCGAACTCCTTGAGCGGAAGCTGGACGCCCGCGCCCTCCACGGTCACCACGTGCCGCTCGATGTCCATCCGGACCGGGCCGGCGGCCAGCGTCGGCGCGCCCGACTCGCTCGCCTCGGTGCTCTGCCGGCGCAGCACCGCCCGGATCCGGGCGACCAGCTCACGGGGCGAGTACGGCTTGGTCACGTAGTCGTCGGCGCCGATCTCCAGGCCGACCACCTTGTCGATCTCGCTGTCCCGGGCGGTGACCATGATGATCGGGACGTGCGACCGCTGGCGGAGCTGACGGCAGACCTCGGTGCCCGACATCTCCGGCAGCATCAGGTCGAGCAGCACGATGTCGGCGCCGGTCCGGTCGAACTCGGTGAGGGCGGAGGTGCCGGTCGCGGCGACCGAGACCTCGAACCCCTCCTTGCGGAGCATGTAGGACAGGGCGTCGGAGAACGACTCCTCGTCCTCGACCACCAGTACGCGGCTCAACGGGTGTTTCCTTTCCTGTGGTCAGACCTGCCGGAGCTCGGCCGGGCCGGCCTCGATCCCAGCGGAGGCGAGTGTCGCCTCCAGGTCGTCCGGGGGGCGGGCAGGCAGCCGGAGGGTGAACGTCGAGCCCCCACCAAGGGTGCTCGACACATCCACCCGACCGCCATGGTTGCTGGCGATGTGTTTCACGATGGCCAGCCCCAGGCCGGTGCCACCGGTCGCCCGGGAGCGGGCCTGGTCGGCGCGGTAGAAGCGCTCGAAGATCCGGTCGACGTCGTTCGGGGCGATGCCGATGCCCTGGTCGGCCACCGCGATCTCGACGTGTTCGTCGGTGGCCCGCGTGGTCACCCGGACCGTGGTGTCCTCGGCCGAGTAGGTGACCGCGTTCTCCACCAGGTTGGCCACCGCGGTGGCGAGCTGGCTGTCGCTCCCGTACGCGGTCAGGCCCCGCTGCCCGGCCATGACGATCTCCACCCGGCGGGCGGTGGCCGCGGTGCGGGTCCGGTCGACCACCTCGGCGAGCACCCAGTCCAGCGAGACCGGCTCGGGTGGGGGCTGAGGTTCGGCGCCCTGGAGCCGGGTCAGCTCCAGCAGCTCCTGCACCAGCCGGCCGAGCCGGGTCGACTCGTGCTGGATCCGCTCGGCGAACCGCCGCGCGGCGATCAGGTCCTCGGACAGGCCGGGCCCGTCGTCGGCGGCCGGCTCGGTGGCGTCCACCAGCGCCTCGGCGAGCAGTTGGAGCGCGCCGATCGGGGTCTTCAGCTCGTGGCTCACGTTGGCCACGAAGTCGCGGCGGACCCGGGCCAGACGGTGCGACTCGGTGACGTCGACCGCCTCGATCGAGATGTAACCGGCGCCGAGTCCCATGGCCCGCAGGTGCACGCCGAGTGGGTTGTCACCGGCGCTGTCGCGACCTCGGGGCAGGTCCAGCTCGATCTCGCGACGCACGCCCGTGCGGCGGACCTGACCGGCCAGCGTACGGATCAGCGGGTGCGCCGCGATCGAGCCCGGCGTCGCCCCGGCCCGGAGCAGGCCCATCGCGCGGGCCGCCGGGTTCACCAGCACCGGCACGTCGTTCGGGTCGAGCACCACCACGCCGGCGCGCAACGAGTCGATCGTCTTGCGGCCGAGCCCGGAAAGGCCCCCCTGCGCTTCGTCCGGAATCGTCGGCCTCCCTGCGTCACGGCGGGCGGTCCCGCCGCCCCGCGACGCCCACCGGCGCCGCCACTGCCCCACCGGCCCGGACAGCATCGACCCGGCGACCAGTCCGGTCACCAGCGCCACGGCCACCGCGATGGCCACCGCCCACTCCACCCGGCGATCGTAGGGTCATTGTTAACCCAGGGATCGGTCAGAAAGGGATGAATCACTCTCGCTTCCGGGAATGTTCACCCACGGGTCCCGCGTCGTTCATCCGCGTTCACCCTGGTGCCGGCCGTCCGGCCTACCGTGGGGCGCGCACCTGCTCATGCCGTACCCGAAGGAAGTGACGATGCGCGACGAGTTCCGGGCCGACCTGCAGATTGTCAGCCAACTGCTGGTGGACATGGCCGAGGCGGTGCGCGCGGCCATGCGGCAGGCCACCAGAGGGCTGCTCACCGCGGACCGCGTGGCGGCCGAGACGGTGATCGCGCGGGACGCCGAGATCGACGATCTCTACCGGCACGTGGAGGAGCGGGTCTGCGACCTGCTGGCGCGGCAGGCTCCGGTCGCCTCCGACCTGCGGGCCATGATCACCGCGTTGCACGTGGCGGCCGACCTGGAGCGGATGGGCGATCTGGCCGACCACGTGGCCAAGACGGCGTTGCGCCGGCACCCCTCCCCCGCGGTGCCGGCCGAGCTGCGGCCGGTCTTCACCGACATGGCTGGTATCGCGGACCGGATGGCTGAGAAGATCGGCGCGGTGCTGGCCAAGCCCGACGCGGACGTCGCCGCCGAACTGGACCGCGACGACGACGCGATGGACGACCTGCACAAGAGCCTGTTCGGCGTGCTGCTCGGCGACGACTGGCCGTACGGGGTGGAGACCGCGATCGACGCGACGCTGCTGGGCCGCTTCTACGAGCGCTTCGCCGACCACGCGGTGAACGCCGGTGAGCACGTGGTCTACCTGATCACCGGCTCCTCGTCCGCCTGACCCGACCCGCACCGGGGGGAGGAAGGGGCCCCTTCTCAACAGGGGATTGTTGAGAAGGGGCCCCTTCTCTACCAGAGGCGTTAACAAGGGGCCCGGCCTTACATCAGCGGCCCTGGTTGGCGACCGCGGCGGCAGCCGTCTTGGCCGCGTCGGGGTCGAGGTAGGTGCCGCCGAGCACCTGGGGGCGCAGGTCGGCGTCCAGGTCGTAGCGCAGCGGGATGCCGGTCGGGATGTTCAGCTTGGCGATGGCCTCGTCGGAGATCTGGTCGAGGTGCTTCACCAGGGCGCGCAGCGAGTTGCCGTGCGCCGCCACCAGCACCGTCCGGCCGGCCAGGATGTCCGGCACGATCGAGTCGTACCAGTAGGGCAGCATCCGGTCGACGACGTCCTTGAGGCACTCGGTGCGCGGCATCAGCTCCGTCGGCAGCAGCGCGTACCGGGGGTCGCCGACCTGCGACCACTCGTCCGCGTCGTCGATCGGCGGCGGCGGCGTGTCGTACGACCGGCGCCAGAGCATGAACTGCTCCTCGCCGTACTCGTCCAGGGTCTGCTTCTTGTCCTTGCCCTGGAGCGCGCCGTAGTGGCGCTCGTTGAGCCGCCACGACCGGCGTACCGCGATCCAGTGCCGGTCGGCGGCGTTCAGCGCCAGCTCGGAGGTGCGGATCGCCCGGCGCAGCAGGCTGGTGTGCACCACGTCCGGCAGCAGGTCGTGCTCACGGAGCAGTTCGCCGCCACGTCGCGCCTCGGTCTCGCCCTTCTCGGTCAGGTCGACGTCCACCCAGCCGGTGAAGAGGTTCTTGGCGTTCCAGTCGCTCTCGCCGTGCCGCAGCAGGACCAGCGTCCCGATGGTGGGCCCTTCGCTCGCAGTCATGCCGATCATCCTGCCGTACCGGCCCGGTGGACACGCGGGGACCTGTGGTGACGACCACCACGTGGAAATGCGGGTGACCGGCGTTCCGGCCGGCCACTAGGTTGTAAGGCATCTGAGTTTGATCGGTCATTACCAACGGGGGCGTCGGGGATGCGGACGGTACAGGGCTGGTTCCGGGACACGGCGGGCGGCTTGCCGCGTTCCTTCTGGTACCTCTGGACCGGCACGCTGATCAACCGGCTCGGCTCGTTCGTGCTGATCTTCCTCGCCATCTACCTGACCCGGGAGCGCGGCTTCTCGGCGGTCCAGGCCGGCCTGGTGATCGGCCTGTGGGGCGTCGGTGGCGCGATCGGCACCACCGTCGGCGGCATGCTCACCGACCGCTGGGGGCGGCGACCCACGCTGCTCACCGCGCACCTCGGCGCGGCCACCATGATGGTCGGGCTCGGCCTGGCCCGCCCGCTCTGGGCGGTGGCCGCGGGCGCGCTGCTGCTCGGCCTGTTCGCCGAGGCGGCCCGCCCGGCGTTCGGCGCGATGATGGTCGACGTGGTGCCGGAGAAGGACCGGCTCCGCGCGTTCTCGCTCAACTACTGGGCGATCAACCTCGGTTTCGCCTGCGCCGCCGTGCTGGCCGGGCTCGCCGCCCAGGCCGGGTACCTGCTGCTCTTCCTGGTGGACGCGACCACCACGCTGGTCACCGCGCTGATCATCTTCACCCGGGTCAAGGAGACCCGGGTCGCGCCGACGGTCGTGGTCGCCAAGGGCGCGGCGGTTCCGGCCGGCGCGCTGCGCACCATCCTCCGGGACCGGGTCTTCCTCGGCTTCGTGGCGCTCAACCTGTTCGCCGCGCTGGTCTTCCTCCAGCACATCTCGATGCTGCCGATCGCCATGGGCGACTCCGGGCTCAGCCCGGCCACCTACGGCTCGGTGATCGCGCTCAACGGCGTGCTCATCGTGGTCGGGCAACTCTTCGTACCCCGACTCATCTCCGGTCGCAGCCGGTCGCACGTGCTGGCGTTGTCCGCGCTGATCATGGGCGTCGGGTTCGGGCTGACCGCGTTCGCGGACACGGTCTGGCTCTACGGCCTCACGGTGCTCATCTGGACGCTCGGCGAGATGCTCAACTCGCCCTCCAACGCCACCCTGATCGCGGAGCTGTCGCCGGCCGCGCTGCGCGGGCGCTACCAGGGCGTGTTCTCCCTCTCCTGGCAGCTCGCCGGCGCCAGCGCGCCGATCCTCGGCGGCCTGCTCCGGGAGCAGGCCGGCAACACCGCGCTGTGGCTGGCCTGCGCCGCGATCGGCGCGCTGACCGCGGTCACCCACCTGGTCTCCGGCCCGGCCCGGGAACGGCGGGCCGCCCAGCTCCGCGCCGCCGGCACCCCGGTCGCGCCGGTCACCCTCACCCGCACCCCGGCGCCGGAGTCGGCCGAGGCCGCGGCGGCGTCCCCCGCCGCGCCGGTCCGGGCCGGTTCCTGAGTACGCCCGCGCGCGCCCGCCGCCGACGCGGTCGCTACCGTGTCGGAAGGATTCAGTAAGGAAACCTTCCTGGAGGACGGGTGCGCGGCCTGCGGCGCTGGTGGGACGACACGGCCGGCGGCCTGCCCGCCACCTTCTGGTACCTCTGGTCCGGCCTGCTGATCAACCGGGCCGGCGCGTTCGCGCTGCTGTTCCTGTCGCTCTACCTCACCGCCGCGCGGGGCGCCTCACCGTCGCTGGCCGGGCTCGTCGTCGGCGCCTACGGGATCGGCGGCGCGGTCGGCACGCTGCTCGGCGGCGTCCTGGCCGACCGGTGGGGCCGGCGGGCCACCCTGCTCGCCGCCCACCTCGCCGCCGCCGGGCTGATGGCCACGCTGGCGTTCAGCCGGCACCTGGCGGTGATCGCCGTGCTGGCCACGCTGGTCGGGGTGGCGCACTCGATGCCGAGCCCCGCGTTCGTGGCGGCCATCGTGGACGTGGTGCCGGAGGCCCGCCGGTCCCGCGCGTTCAACCTCCAGTTCTGGGCGTTCAACCTGGGCATGGCGGTCGCCTCGCTGCTGGCCGGGGTGCTCGCCGAGGCGAGCTTCCTGGCGCTGTTCCTGGTCGACGCCGGGGCCACCCTGGCGGCGGCGGTGGTCATCGCGCTCAGGGTGCCGGAGACACTGCGCCACCGTCCGGCGGTGACCCCGGAGGCGGTGGTGGGGCGGCGACCCGGGCTGCACACCGCGCTGACCGACCGCACCTTCCTCACCTTCGTCGCGCTGACGTTCCTGCTGGCGGTGCTGACCATGCAGACGTCGACGATCATGCCGCTGGCGATGCGCGCGGACGGCCTGCGCCCGTCCGCGTACGGGCTGGTGGTGGCGCTCGGCGGGGCGCTGATCGTGGCCGGGCAGCTCTTCGTGCCGCGGCTGATCGAGCCGTACCGGCGCTCGACCGTGCTGGCCGTCTCGACCGGGCTGATGGCGCTCGGCTTCGGCACGCTGACCGTCGCCGACGGGCTGCCGCTCTATCTGGGGGCGGCGGTGGTCTGGACCGCCGGGCAGATGCTCGCCGCGCCACCGAACGCGCAGATCAACGCGGACCTCGCGCCACCGGAGCTGCGCGCCCGTTACCAGTCGGTGTTCTATCTGACGTTCCCGGCGGCGTCCTTCGTGGCGCCGGCGCTCGGCGGGCTCAGCCTGGAGCGGCTCGGCGACCGGCACTGGCTGGTGGTGGGCGGGCTGGGCCTGCTGGCCGCCGCCGGCCACCTGATCGCCGGGCCGCCACGGGAGCGCCGGGTCGCCGCGCTGCGGGCCGCGTCCCGACCGGTGGAGACGATCCGCCGGTGAGAACGGCCGAGCGCCCACCCCGACCCCCGTCGAGATGGGCGCTCGCACCGTACGCCCGGCGGCGGCGGGCGACACTCACCCCCGTAAGCGTCGCCCGCTCGCGCCGCCGGTTACCACGGGCGGCACCGTCCCCCAACGGTGTGCTCCACCCGATCTTCGCGTCGCGCCTGCGCGGATCTGATCGATCCGCCGCTCCCCCGAACGAAAACAAGCGGGACGCGGTGCAATAAAGTTAGTTCGCCCGGATTCCGGATTCAACCCGGATCGCTGTCTTACCCGTCACAGCATCCGTGTCGGGAATCCGGCTGTCCCTGCTGCGGCCTCCCGGGGTGGCCAACACGCGGATTCCCGCCGGCCATTCCCGTAAACCTCAGCCGTCCTCGCGATTCGGGTTCTCGGTACGGAAGAAGTTGCTCTGCCGGCCGTCCCGAAGCTGCTCCTGGTAGATCAGATTGAGCCGCCGTGAGTCGAACGTCCGGAACCAGGCGTCCCAGGTGATCTCCCGGAGCCGGCTGCTCTCCCGGTAACCCGGCAGGTTGAACGTCAACACGCCGGGCCGGTCGCCCCGCTCGGTGCCGGCGATGGTGGCCGGTTTCGCGCCCCGGGCCCGCGCCCAGCGCTGGATCACCTCGTGGTTGCGGGTCACCAGGCTGCGCCCCGGGCGCTCCGGACGGTCCGCGAGAGACGTGATGAGCTGGGACGATCCGATCGACCGGCTGGACGCCGGCCCGCGCGTCGGCGCCGCCTGCGCCCGTGCCGGCGCCGACTTCGCCCGGGACGAGGTGGCCCCGGCCCGCGCCGGTGTCGCCTTCGCCCGGGAGGGCACCGCCCCGGCCCGCGCGGCGGTCGCCTTCGCGCGGGCGGGGGCCGCCTTGCGCGTACCCGTCGCCTTGGCCCGGGCGCCGGTGGCCCGGGTGGCCGGCGCGGCCTTGGCCGCGGAGGTGGCCTTCCGGCGGGCCGGCGCGGTCTTCCGGGCGGCGGTCTTCTTCGCCGCGGTGGTCTTCTTCGCCGCCGCCGGCCGACCGGCCGGGCCGGTGCTCCGCCGGGCCGCGCCGCCGCGCCCCTCCGCGCGCATGGTGCGCGCGAGCGTCTTCACCAGTTCCGGCTTGCGCAGCGTGGAGGTCCCGGAGACCCCGCGCCGGCGGAGCTGGCCCCGGATGTCGTCGACCTTCATCCGGGAGATCTCGGACTCCGACACCTTCGGGGTGTTCGGCGTCCGGTTACCGGTGTGCCGCTTGGTCCGGGTCGCGGTCGTGCCGCGACCTGAGCTGTTGCGCTGAGCCATGGGACACGCTCCTCGACAGTCCGTCCTCGGCGCGCGGCGGGTCCCGATGCTCCGCACCGCGCGAGGCGGCATACCCGTCAGGCGGGGCCTGAACCTCCGGCGGCCGGGCCGGCCGGGGTCGACGGCTCGAAGAGGTGGGCGAACGCGGCCAGGTTGGCGGTCGACTCACCGCGCTTCACCCGCCACTCCCACTCCCGGCGGATGGCGGTCCCGAAGCCGATCTCCAGCATGCTGTCGAACGACTCGTCGGCATAGGTCAGCACGGAGCCGAACAGGCGGTCCAGCTCGTCGGCGTCGAGCCCGGCCAGGTTGACCCGGCCGGTCAGGTAGACGTCGCCGACCGCGTCGATGGAGAACGAGACGCCGTACATCCGCGCGTTGCGCTGCAACAGCCAGGCCCACAGCTCCTCGCGGCGCTCGTCGGGCTGGCGCATCACGAACGCCTCGATCCGCAACGCGTGCTCGCCGACGATCAGGTTGCAGATCGTCTTGAGCTTGTGCGTGCCCGGCAGGGTCACCGCGTACGACGCCTCGCCGGTGGACTCCCACTCCAGCTCGCGCTCCGCGCAGACGGCCTCGATCAGCGCGGCGACCTCACTCGTACGGCTCATCGCGTCCACTCTACGGTCGGCCGGGCCTCCTCGCCCGACGGGCGGTCACCAGGAGCAGCTCAGCGCCGGGTCGCCGAGCCGGCCGGCCAGCCGGGCCCGGTGCTCGGTGATCGCCTCCCCGTAGACCGCGAGCAGCCCGGAGACGGTCCGGTGCCAGGAGAAGTCGCGGGCGTGCCGCTCGGCGCCCCGGGACAGCACGGCGCGCCGCCTCCGCTCGGGCAGCAGGCGGGCCAGGGCGTCGGCCCAGCCGACCGGGTCGTGCCCGTCGATCAGCATCCCGCTGACGCCGTCGCGTACCGCGGTGACCAGCCCGCCCACGGCGGCGGCCAGCACCGGCGTGCCGCAGGCCTGCGCCTCCAGCGCGACCAGCCCGAACGACTCGTTGTGCGACGGCACCGCGACCAGGTCGGCGGCGCGGTAGAGCGCGGGCAGGTCGTCGCCGGTCCGCGGCGGGAGGAAGCGGACCCGGTCGGCCACGCCGAGCGAGTGGGCCAGCTCGATCAGCGCGGTGGGCCGGTCCAGCCCGCTGCCGCTGGGGCCGCCACAGATCACCACCGTCAGCTCGTCGGCGAGTGCCGGGTCCCGTTCGCGCAGCGCGGCGACGGCGCGGACCAGCACGTCCGGGGCCTTGAGCGGCTGGATACGGCCGACGAACGCGACCACGTAGCCGTCGACCGGCAGATCGAGCCGGCGGCGGGCGGCCCGGGTCGCGGCCTCCCGGTCACCGGCGGCCGGGCGGAACCGGTCCAGGTCCACGCCGGGCTCCACCACGGCCACCCGGTCGGGGTCGGCGGCGTACCTGTCGAGCAGGTCGCGGGCCTCCACCCGGGTGTTGGCGACGAGCCGGTCCGCCTCGGCGACCACCTGCTCCTCGCCGATCACCCGGGCCTTCGGCTCCGGCCGGTCACCGGCGGCGAGCCGGGCGTTCTTGACCTTGGCCAGGGTGTGCGCGGTGTGCACCAGCGGGACGCCCCAGCGCTCCTTGGCCAGCCAGCCGACCTGGCCGGAGAGCCAGTAGTGCGAGTGAATCAGGTCGTAGTGGCCGGGCGGGCGGGCCGCCTCGGCACGCAGCACGCCGGCGGTGAACGCGCAGAGCTGCCCGGGCAGCTCCTCCTTGGTCAGCCCCTCCAACGGCCCGGCGGTGACGTGCCGGACGGTCACCCCGGGCGCCATCTCGACCACCGGGGGCAGGTCACCGGCGGTGGCCCGGGTGAAGATCTCCACCTCGACGTCGGCCTCGGCCAGCCGCCTTGCGACCTCCAGGATGTAGACGTTCATGCCGCCCGCGTCGCCCGTGCCGGGCTGGTGCAGCGGCGAGGTGTGCACCGACAGGGTGGCGATGCGACGTGGCCGGGGCCACGGCAGGGCACCTCGCTGACGACCGACACCGGTGTGCACATCCGCCACGTCCGCTCCCTCTGTCACGGTTGATGCCGTCCCGCACGACCGGCGCCTCTCGGTCAACCCGTACGCCGGGTGTCATCTTCCCCATCGGGGTTCGGAAATGCCTGTCGCGGGTTCCCGGGCGTGACGGACCTCATCACGTCGCGGGCCGCGACGGCGGGAGAGAATGACCGGATGACCTCAGTCGCCATCGTCACCGGAGCGTCCAGCGGGATCGGCGCGGCCACCGCCCGCCGGCTGGCCGCCGAGGGTTTCCACGTGCTGGCCGCGGCGCGGCGTACCGACCGACTGGCCGCGCTGGTCGCCGAGATCGAGGCGGCCGGCGGCGCGGCCACCGCGGTGGCCTGCGACGTGACCTCGGACGAATCCGTCGCCGGCCTGGCCGCCGCCGCGGACGCCGCGCCCGGGCCGGTCACGCTGCTGGTGAACAACGCCGGCGGCGCGCGCGGCCTGGACCCGGTCGAGACCGCCGACGTCGGCGACTGGCAGTGGATGTACGACGTCAACGTGCTCGGCACGCTGCGGGTCACCAAGGCGCTGCTGCCCGCGCTGGAACGCTCCGGCGCCGGCACCGTGGTGATCGTCAGCTCGACCGCCGGGCACGTCGTCTACGAGGGCGGTGGTGGCTACACGGCGGCCAAGCACGCGCAGACCGCGATCGCCGGCACGCTCCGCCTGGAGTTGTGCGGCCGGCCGGTCCGGGTGGTCGAGATCGACCCGGGCATGGTGCGGACCGAGGAGTTCGGCCTGGTGCGGTTCGACGGTGACGCGGAGCGCGCCGAGGCGGTCTACGCCGGCGTGGCCGAGCCGCTTGTCGCCGACGACGTGGCCGACTGCGTCGCCTGGTGTGCCACCCGCCCGCACCACGTCAACGTCGACCGGCTCGTGGTCCGACCGCTGGCCCAGGCCGCGCAGCACAAGGTGCACCGGGTCTAGCGTGAAGCGCGCGGAGTGAGCCGGGTCTGCGAGCCCCGCAGTCGCGAACCGGGGAGGCGCTGATGAAGCCCCTGGGCGTCGTCACCCGCGGCACGACGAACCCGAACCGGCTCCGGCGGGTGGACAACTGGATCGTCGGGGCCTGCGGCGACGCGCTCCGCGCCGCCGCCGACCCGCTCGTGGTGGACCTCGGCTACGGCGCCACCCCGGTCACCCCGGTCGAACTGCGGGCCCGGCTCGCGACCGGCGTCCGCGCGGACGTGCGGGTGGTCGGGCTGGAGATCGATCCGGTACGCGTGGCCGCCGCCCAGCCGGCCGCGGACCCGCCCGGGCTGACGTTCGCCCGGGGCGGCTTCGAGCTGGCCGGGTTGCGTCCCGCCCTGGTGCGGGCGTGCAACGTGCTGCGCCAGTACGACGAGCGCGAGGTCGCCGACGCCTGGCGCACGATCACCGGGCAGCTCGCGCCGGGCGGGCTGCTGGTCGAGGGGACCTGCGACGAGCTGGGCCGGCTCGGTGCCTGGGTGCTGTTGGACGCCACCGGCCCGCGCACGCTCACGCTGGCCGCGAAGCTGACCACGCTGGAGAGCCCGGCGTCGCTCGCCGAGCGGCTGCCGAAGGCGCTGATCCACCGCAACGTGCCGGGTGAGCGCGTGCACGAGTTGTTCGGCGCGCTGGAGCACGCCTGGCGCTCGGCCGCCGGCTACGCCCCGTTCGGCCCCCGCCAGCGCTGGCTGCGCACCGTGGCCGCCCTGAAGGAGGCCGGCTGGCCGGTCCAGGACCGCCCCCGAGCCTGGCGCCACGGCTACCTGACCCTCCCCTGGCCCGCCATCGCCCCCACCTGACCACCCCCGCCCCGCCCCGCCCCTCCCGTCCCTCCCGTCCCCGCCTCTCTCCGCGATCTTGCAGTTGCGGCCCTCGAAATGCGGCATTGACGACGATTGTCCGGGCCGAAAGTGCAAGATCGACGGGCGGGGTGGGACGGGAGGGGTGGGAGGGGTGGGAGGGGTGGGACGGGTGGGGTGGGTTAGAGGGTGCAGTTGATCAGGACGGGCTCGGGGTGGAGGGGGACGCCGAAGCGGGCGTGCACGCCGTCGCGGATCTCCCGGGCCAGCGCCACCAGCGCGGCGGTGCTGGCGGTGCCGGACCGGTTGGTGAGCGCCAGCGTGTGCTTGGTGGAGATGGCGACGCCCTCCGGGCCGGCGTACCCCTTGCCGAAACCGGCCTGCTCGATCAACCAGGCCGCGCTGATCTTCACCACGTCACCGGCGCCCGGCCAGGCCGGCGGCTCACCCACGCCCAGGTCGGCCGCGCGCGCCCGGAGCAGCTCGTACGCCTCGCGGTCGAGCACCGGGTTGGTGAAGAACGAGCCCACCGACCAGGTGTCCGGATCGGCCGCGTCGAGCACCATGCCCTTGCCGGCCCGCAGTCGACGCACGGTGGCCCGGGTGTCGGCCAGTGGCGCCCGGTCCCCCACCTCGACGCCGAGCGCGCGGGCCAGCTCGGCGTAGCGGATCGGGGCGGACAGCGGCGAACGGGTGAGCCGGAAGTCGACCGAGAGCACCACCCAGCGGTCGCTGTACTTGAAGATGCTGCCCCGGTAGGCGAAGCCGCAGTCGGCCGCCGGGATGCGGACCACCTCGCGGTGCGCGCGGTCGTACGCCTCGACCGCGACGATCGTGTCGGCGACCTCCTGGCCGTACGCGCCGACGTTCTGGATCGGCGTCGCGCCGGTCGAGCCGGGGATGCCGGAGAGGCACTCCAGGCCGGCCCAGCCGCGCTCGACGGTGGCCGCGACCAGCTCGTCCCACGGCTCGCCGGCGGCGACGCGTACCGTGACGGTGTCGCCGTCCTCGGCGACGACCGTGAGGCCCCGGGAGCGGACGAGCACGACGGTGCCGGGGAAGCCCTGGTCGCCGATCACCACGTTGCTGCCGCCGGCCAGCACCAGGACGGCCTGGTCGCGGGCCTCTGCCGCGCGCACCTTCGCCACCAGATCGGCGGCGTCGCCGGCGATCTCCAGCCGGCCGGCCGGGCCGCCGAGCCGCAGCGTGGTGTAGCGCGCCAGGCTGGCCGGATCGGTCGGCCCGGCGGCGGTCGTCGGTTCGGCGTAGACGTCTGGCACGCCTTTCACCCTAGGCTGAGGGGTAGCCGTGGCACCCACTGGTGGCCCGGTCACCCCCGGGAGGATGGCGATGAGCAGACTGCACCACACGAAGGACTTCTGGATCGGCGCGTTGCGGACGGAGGGGCCCGCGTTCGCCACGGCGGTGGCGGAGGCGCCTCCCGAGACACCCGTGCTGTCCTGTCCCGGCTGGACGGTCACCGATCTCGCCCATCACCTGAGCCGCGCCTACCTCTGGGTGGGCACGGTGCTGACCGCCGGTGGCACCGGCCGTCCGGAGCGGCACGAGGCGGAGCCGCCGGCCGGTCTCACCCCGGCCCAGTGGTACGCCCAGGAGTACGAGCGGCTGACCGCGCTCCTGGAGGGGCTGGACCCGGAGGCACCGGCGTGGAACTTCGCGCCCCAGCCGAAGAAGGCCGGTTTCTGGCCGCGCCGGGTGGCGCACGAGACGGCGGTGCACCGCTGGGACGCCCAGCTCGCCATCGGTGCGGGCGACCCGATCGAGGCCAAGCTCGCGGCCGACGGCGTGAGCGAGGTGCTGGACACCTGGCTGCCGGCGGGCCGGCGGGTGCGGTCCGGCCAGTGGCACGGGGTGGTCCAGTTGACCGCCACCGACGCCGCGCAGGAGTGGTACCTGCGGTTGCGGGGCGAGGGGGTCGCGCTGCTGGACACCGCGACGATCCTCGACCACGACGACCACCGGGCGCGGGCGCAGGTGACCGGCACGGCAAGTGATCTGCTGCTGGCGCTGATGGGTCGGATCAGCTTCGACACGCTGGGCGTGGCCGGCGACCGCACCCTGTTGGACGGGCTGCGGGTGGGCTGACCGAGGCTGCGATACCGGGCGGAGAGGGGCGGGAACGGCTCCTCTCCGCTTTTTTCGGGCAGCAAGAGAGCGCTCTCTTGACAGGATCGAGGGCATCGACCACGCTCTCGTGAGAGCGCTCTCTGAGTACCGGAACCGCCCTCCACCACCCGTTACGACCCCGAGAGGTCAGGACAGCATGCTCACCTTCACGCGCCGTCGAATGGCGGCGGTGGCCCTCGTCGCCGCCACCGCACTGCTCGGCACCACCGGCTGCGGCGGCGGCGACGAGTCCGCCGCCGACGGGCCGGTCACGCTCACCGTCGATGTCTTCGGCCAGTTCGGCTACGCGGACCTCTACCAGGAGTACATGGCCAGCCACCCCGACGTGAAGATCGTCGAGCGGGGCACCGGCAGCAACCTCGACGAGTACTCGCCGAAGCTCACCCAGTGGCTCGCCGCCGGCAAGGGCGCCGGCGATGTGGTCGCCATCGAGGAGGGGCTGCTGGTCGAGTACAAGGCCAACCCGCAGAACTTCGTGAACCTGCTCGACCACGGCGCGGCCGACCTGAAGGGCAACTTCCTCGACTGGAAGTGGAACCAGGGGCTCACCGCCGACGGCAAGCAGCTCATCGGTCTCGGCACCGACGTCGGCGGCATGGCCATGTGCTACCGCAAGGACCTGTTCGCCAAGGCCGGCCTGCCCACCGACCGGGAGGCCGTGTCCAAGCTGTGGCCCACCTGGCAGGACTACGTCAAGGTCGGCGAGCAGTTCACCGCGAAGAAGACCGGCGCCGCGTTCCTCGACGCCGCGACGAACACGTTCAACACCATCCTGCTCCAGACCGCCGGCAACACCAGCGGCTACAGCTACTACGACACCAGCAACAACCTGGTCGTGGGCAGCAACCCGGCGGTACGGCAGGCGTACGACACCACGATGGACATCATCGACTCCGGCCTCTCCGGCAAGTACGGCTCCTGGTCCGAGGAGTGGGTCTCCGCGTTCAAGCAGTCGAAGTTCGCCACCATCGCCTGCCCGGCGTGGATGACCGGCGTGATCGAGGGCAACGCCGGCCCGGCCGCCAAGGGCAAGTGGGACATCGCCCAGATCCCCGGCAACGGCGGCAACTGGGGCGGCTCCTTCCTCGCCGTGCCGAAGCAGAGCAAGCACCAGGCCGAGGCGATCGAGCTGGCCAAGTTCCTGACCAGCGCCAAGGGTCAGATCGGCGCGTTCAAGCTCAAGGGCCCGCTGCCCTCGTCCCCGCAGGCGCTGGCCGACCCGGCGATCGTCGACTCGAAGAACGCCTACTTCTCCGAGGCCCCGGTCGGCAAGATCTTCGCCGAGGGCGCCAAGAGCCTGAAGCCGGTCTACATGGGCCCGAAGAACCAGGCCGTCCGCACCGAGGTGGAGAACGCCGTGCGCACCGTGGAGCTGGGCAAGCGCTCCCCACAGCAGGGCTGGAGCGACGCCGTCGCCAACGCCGAGAAGGCCGCCGCCAAGTAACCCGAGCAGCGCGTGCGGGCGGTCCCGGCGACGGGTGCCGCCCGCACGGCGGAGAGGAGTTCTCAGGTCATGGCCGTCCAGCTCGACGCCCGCCCGCCGGTCGCACCGGCCCCCCGGCACAGCCGTCCCGTCCGGGGCGCCCGGCTCAGCCGGTTCGACACGAAATACTCGCCGTACCTGTACATCGCCCCGTTCTTCCTGCTCTTCGGCGTCTTCGGGGCGTACCCGCTGGCGTACACGTTCTGGGTCTCGTTGCACGACTGGGACCTGCTCGGCGCGGAGCACCCGTTCATCGGCCTCGACAACTACAGCCAGCTCCTCGCCGACCCGGACTTCTGGCACTCGGTGGTCAACACGCTGGGCATCTTCGTCATCTCCACGGTCCCGCAACTGCTGGCCGCGCTCTGGCTGGCCAACCTGCTCAACCGCCAGCTCCGGGCCCGCACCACCTGGCGGATGGCGGTGCTGGTCCCGAACGTCACCTCGACCGCCGCGGTGGCGATCGTGTTCGCGGTGCTGTTCGGCCGCGAGTTCGGCATGATCAACTGGCTGCTCGACCACGTCGGCGTGAGCGCGATCGACTGGAAGGCGAACAGGTTCGCCGCCTGGGTCGCCATCTCCACCATGGTCGACTGGCGGTGGACCGGCTACAACGCGCTGATCTTCCTGGCCGCCATGCAGGCCATCCCGCGCGACCTGTACGAGTCGGCGTCGATCGACGGCGCCGGCCGGGCCCGCCAGTTCTGGTCCATCACCGTGCCGCTGCTCAAGCCCACCATCATCTTCGCGGTCATCATCTCCACCATCGGCGGCCTGCAACTCTTCACCGAGCCGCGGATGTTCAACTCCGGCACCAACGCGATCCGCGGCGGGCCGCTGCGCGAGTCGCAGACCGTGACCATGTACATGTTCGAGAACGCGTTCGCGCCGCACTACAACTTCGGTTACGGCTCCGCCATCGCCTGGCTGCTCTTCGCGCTGATCGCGGTGGTCGCGGCGATCAACGTCCTGCTCCTGCGCCGGCTCGGCGGCGGCTCCCGCAAGGAGGTCTCCCGATGACCCGCGTCTGGTCGGCCAGCCGGCTCACCTATCTGGCCCTGGGGTTGTCGGCCCTGCTGTCGATCTTCCCGATCTACTGGATGTTCGTGGTGGCCAGCCGCACCAGCGACGCCATGGGCCAGGTCCCACCGCCGCTGACGCCCGGCGGCAACCTCGGCGCCAACATCGCCCGGCTGTTCGACAACACCGACGCGTACTTCCTCACCGGCCTGATCAACTCGACGATCGTGGCCGTCACGGTGACCGTCTCGGTGGTCTTCTTCGCCACGCTGGCCGGGTTCGCGTTCGCTAAACTGCGCTTCCGCGGTCGCAACGCGCTGCTGCTGGTCATCGTCGCCACCATGATGGTGCCCACCCAACTCGGCGTGATCCCGCTCTACCTGCTGATGACGAAGTTGAACTGGAACGACCGGCTGCCCGCCGTGATCGTGCCGGCGCTGGTCACCGGCTTCGGCGTGTTCATGATGCGGCAGTACGCCGGCCAGGCGGTCAGCACCGAGCTGATCGAGGCGGCCCGGATGGACGGCTGCAACACCGCCCGGATCTACTGGAACGTGGTGCTGCCCGCGCTGCGCCCGGCCGCCGCCGTGCTCGGCCTGCTCACGTTCATGACCACCTGGAACGACTTCCTGTGGCCGTACGCGGTGCTCAACGACCCGGAGAACCCCACCGTGCAACTGTCGCTGCGGGCCCTCTCCGACGGTTACTACCAGGACATGTCGCAGGTGTTCACCGGCACGGCCATCGCCACGTTGCCGCTGCTGCTGGTCTTCGTCCTGTTCGGCCGCCAGATCATCGGCGGGATCATGGAAGGTGCGGTCAAGGCATGAGCGCGAGGAGTGAGCCGGTTTTGCGAGCCCCGCAGTCGCGAGTGACAGGCGGCGCAGTAACGGATCTCCGATTTCCCGAGGGCTTCGTCTGGGGCGCGGCCACCGCCGCGTACCAGATCGAGGGCGCTGCCCGCGAGGACGGCCGCGGCCCGTCGGTCTGGGACACCTTCAGCCGTACGCCGGGCGCGGTGCACTCCGGCCACACCGGCGACGTGGCCTGCGACCACTACCACCGGTACGCCGAGGACGTCGCGCTGATGGCCGAGCTGGGGCTGCGCGCGTACCGGTTCTCGGTGGCCTGGCCCCGGATCCAGCCGGACGGCACCGGCCCGGTCGAGCCGCGCGGGCTGGACTTCTACGACCGGCTCACCGACGCGCTGCTGGCGCGGGGCATCGACCCGATCGTCACGCTCTACCACTGGGACCTGCCGCAGTCGCTGGAGGACCGGGGCGGCTGGACCGTCCGGGAGACCGCCGAGCACTTCGCCGACTACGCGGTCGCGGTGCACCGCTGCCTCGGCGACCGGGTCCGCACCTGGACCACGCTCAACGAGCCGTGGTGCTCGGCGTACCTCGGCTACGGCAACGGGGTGCACGCGCCGGGCCGGCAGGACGCCGGGGACGCGTTCCGGGCCGTACACCATCTGCTGCTCGGCCACGGCCTGGCCGCGCGGGCGCTGCGCGCGGCCGGCGCGGAGACGCTCGGGATCACGCTCAACCTGGCCGACGTGCAACCGGCCGACGCCGGCAGCGCCGCCGACGCCGAGGCGGTACGGCTCGTCGACGGGCTGCACAACCGGATCTTCCTGGACCCGCTGACCGGCGCCGGCTACCCGGAGGACGTGCTGGCGCACGTGAGCCGGATCGTGGCGACGGACTTCGTGCGGGACGGCGACGAGAAGATCATCGCCGCGCCGCTGGACCTGCTCGGCCTGAACTACTACTCGCCCACCTACGTCGCCGGGCGGGCGGACGGCGCGGGCGGCAGCGCGTACCCGGGCACCGAAGGCGCGGTCGAGTTCCTGCCGGCGGCCGGGCCGCTCACCGACATGGGCTGGGCCATCGAGCCGGCCGGGCTCACCCGGCTGCTGGAACGGGTGGCCGCCGACCACCCCGGGCTGCCGCTGATGATCACCGAGAACGGCGGCGCGTTCCCGGACGCCGCCCGGGACTCCTCGGGCCGGGTGGCCGACGCCGACCGCACCGCCTACCTCGACGGCCACCTCCGCGCCGCGCACCGGGCCATCGCCCGCGGGGTCGACCTGCGCGGCTATCTCGTATGGTCGTTGCTGGACAACTTCGAATGGGCCGAGGGTTACCGGAAGCGGTTCGGGATCGTCCACGTCGACTACCTGACCCAGCGGCGCACACCCAAGCAGAGCGCCCGCTGGTACCAGGAGGTGATCGCCCGGAACGGGCTGTGACGAGGTGGTGGTAACGGGGATGACGACGGCACAACGGCCGACCCTGGAGGCGGTGGCCCGGCGGGCCGGCGTCTCCCGGGCCACGGTCTCCCGGGTGGTCAACGGCTCGACCACGGTCGCCGAGTCGATCCAACAGGCGGTCCGTCTGGCGGTCGAGGAACTCGGGTACGTCCCGAACCTCGCCGCCCGCAGCCTGGTCACCCAGCGCACCGACTCGGTCGCGCTGGTCATGCCGGAGGCGGCCACCCGGGTCTTCTCCGACGACCAGGTCTTCCCCGGCATCATCCGGGGCGCCGCCCAGGAGCTGGAGGCGGCCGACAAGCAGCTCGTGCTGATGCTGGCCGGCTCGCCGGCCGGGCACGAACGCGTCGAGCGGTACACCACCGGGCGGCACGTCGACGGCGTGCTCTTCGCCTCGCTGCACGGCGAGGACCCGCTGCCCGGCCGGCTCGCCCGGCTCGGCATCCCGGTGGTGTGCAGCGGCCGGCCGCTCGACGGCGCCGACGTGCCCTACGTCGACGTGGACCACGAGGGCGGCGTCACCCGGGCGGTGGAGCACCTGATCGCCACCGGCCGCCGGCGGATCGCCACCATCGCCGGGCCGCAGGACATGGTCGCCGGCATCGAACGGCTGATCGGCTACCGGGCCGCGCTCACCGCCGCCGGGCTGCCGGAGCTGGTCGCGTACGGCGACTTCACCCGGGAGTCCGGCACCGCCGCGATGCGCGCACTGCTCGCCGCCGACCCGGAGCTGGACGCGGTGTTCGCCGCCTCCGACCTGATGGCGCACGCCGCCCTGCGGGCCCTGCGTGAGGCCGGGCGGCGGGTGCCCGAGGACGTCGCGGTGATCGGGTTCGACGACATCGAGACGGCCGCGTACACCGAGCCACCGCTGACCACCGTGCGACAGCCGATAGTGGAGCTGGGCCGGGCGATGACCCGGCAGCTCCTGCGCATCGCCGCCGGCGAGCACGTCGAGCAGGCGCTGATGCTCCCCACCGAGCTCATCCTGCGCGACTCCGCGTAAGGCGGGGCCCCCCGTCAACGCATTCTGCACAGCAGGGGGCCCCGCTCAACAAACCGGTCGCGGTGCCGGCGCGGGGTGGCTAGCGTCGCCCGGATGAGTGAAGCCCTGATCCGGCCCGCCCGCGTCGACGACGCGCCCGCCGTGGTGGCGCTGCGCGCGCTGGTCTTCCCCTACCTGGTACGCGGCGTCGAGTCGACCCGCCGGATGATCGGCCAGCCGCCGCCCGGCGAGGACTGGGCCGCCTGGGTCGCCGAGGCGGACGGGCAGGTGGTCGGCTGGACGTCGGCGTACCGCAACACGCAGACCTCGACGCCCGGGGTCGGTGAGATCTCCACGCTGCACGTCCACCCGGGCCATCGCGGCCGGGGCACCGGCACCGCGCTGCTCGACACCGCGCTCGACCATCTGCGGGCGCTCGGGTCGACCCGGGTCCTCACCCACGCCCGCGCCGAGTCGCTCCCGTTCGCGCAGCGGCACGGCTTCACGCCCAGCCGGGAACTGCGCTACTCCGCGCTCGACCTCGACCCGACCCCACCGGCGCCGGAGCCGCCGCCGGGCGTACGGCTGCTGCCGACCGCCGGGCTCGACCCGCGCCGGGTCCATCGGGTGGACTCCGAGTCGGCCCGCGACGAACCGGGTGACGTGCCGACGGACGCGCTCGGCTACGACCTGTGGCTCCACGAGTGCTGGGAGAACCTCGGGCTGGACCGGGAGGCCAGCACCGTCGCCGAGATCGACGGCGAACTGGTCGCGGTGAGCCTGGTGAAGCGCGACGGCGACCGGATGTGGTCGGACTTCACCGGCACGCTGGCCGCGTACCGGGGTCGGGGGTTGGCCCGGCTGACCAAGCAGGCCGCGCTGCACGCCGCCGCCGCGCGCGGGGTGCGGACCGCGTACACCTCCAACGACGAGGCGAACGCGCCGATGCTGGCGATCAACGCGGCGCTCGGCTACCGGCCGGTCGACAGCCAGTGGTCGTGCCGGCGCACGCTCACCTGAACCGACCGGCGGCCCGGTGGACGTGCCGGTGCGCACTCGGCGTCGTGCCGGTGCACGCTCAGCTCAGCGCCCGGCGGCGACCCGCACCGCGGTCGCGTACGCGTCGGCGCCGAACAGCACCAGCCGGGCCTCGACCAGGTGCGCCGGGTCGGCCGCGTGCAGCACGGTCAGCGCCTGCGCCACCGCGTCCTCGACCGGCCAGCCGTAGATCCCGGCGGAGATCAGCGGGAACGCGACGGTCAGCGCGCCCAGCTCGTCGGCGACGCGCAGGCTGTTGGCGTAGCAGTCACGCAGCAACGCCGAGCGGTCCTCGCGCGGCGAGAAGACCGGCCCGACGGTGTGCACCACCCAGCGCGCCGGCAGGTCGCCGGCCGTGGTGGCGACCGCCTGCCCGGTCGGCAGCCCTCGCCCGTAGCGGGACGCGCGCAGCGCCCGGCACTCCGCCAGGATCGCCGGCCCGCCGCGCCGGTGGATCGCGCCGTCCACGCCCCCGCCGCCGAGCAACGACGAGTTCGCCGCGTTGACGATCGCGTCGACCTGCTGGGCGGTGATGTCGCCCTGGATCAGCACCGTGTCCATGGTGTCAGCGCTCCTCGTCCATGGCGTCAGCGCTCCTCGACGTGCTGGCCGAGTGACCGGCGGGTCAGCAGGGCGGCCCCGGCGACGGCGGCCGGCATGACCAGCACCGCGCCGAGCGGGATCAGGAAACACAGGAAGACCGCCACCCCGAAGCCCAGCGCGGTCGGCCGGTCCGCCCGTAGCTTCGACCGCCGGTCCGGCAGCCGCATCCCGCGCCGCTGGAACGGCGCGCCGACCAGCTCCAGCGCCAGGAACCAGCCGCCGACCAGGGCGCCGACCACCGGCACCACCGTCTGCCCCACCAGCGGGATGAAACCGGCCACGAACAGGGGTACGCCGACCAGCGCGGAGATGGCCACCAGGCGCAACGAGTCGGCGATGCTGCGCCGCATCGAGGCCCAGAACGGCACCTCCACCATGCCCGGGGTGCCGCCGAGCCGGTCCTCGACCCGCTCGGAGATGGCCTCGTAGAACGGGTCGCCGACGGCCAGCGTGACAGCGGTGAACGTGAGCACCCCGACCAGTGCGGCCACCCCGACGACGGCCAGCCCGGCGGCGACCCGCAGCAGCCCGCGCGCGGTCGACGACCAGTCGTCGGCGAACGGGGTGAGCCAGGCGGCCAGGTCGTCCACGAAGTAGAGCAGGGTGGCGAAGAGGGCCAGGTAGAGCACGCCGGAGATGAGCGCCGGCACCACGCCGAGCAGCATCATTTTCGGACTGCGGACGTACATGCCGAAGCCACGCAGCAGCAGGCCGGCGCCGCCGAGGAAGCGGGTCGCCGCGCCGGTGACGGGCGCGACGGTACGGGAGGCGTTCACGACGGCACAGCCTAGTGGGCTCACGCACGCACAATGGGTGGGTGCGTGCGTCGCGGCTGATCTCGTTGGTGCTGCTGCTCCAGTCCCGGGAGACGATGACGGCGGCCGAGCTGGCCCGCGAGCTGGAGGTCTCGGAACGCACCGTCTACCGGGACGTGCTGGCGCTCTCCGCCGCCGGGGTGCCGGTCTACGCCGACCGGGGCCGGGCCGGCGGCTACCGGCTGCTCGGCGGCTACCGGACCCGGCTGACCGGGTTGAGCCGCGACGAGGCCGAGGCGTTGTTCCTGGCCGGGCTGCCCGGGCCGGCCGGCGACATGGGACTGGCCGACGCGGTGGCCGCCGCCGAGTTGAAGGTGCTGGCCGCGCTGCCGCCGAGCCTGCGGGACGCGCCCGCGCGTACCGGTCAGCGGTTCCACCTAGACGTGCCGGGCTGGTTCCGGGAGAGCACGCCGCCACCCCGGCTGGCCGAGCTGGCCGGGGCGGTCTGGCGGGACCGGGCCGTCGAGCTGCGCTATCGGCGCGGTGACCGGGAGGTGACCCGCACGCTGGCGCCGTACGGGCTGGTGCTGAAGAACGGCGTCTGGTATCTCGTCGGCCGCGTCGGCGACGGGTGGCGGACGTACCGGGTGGACCGGGTGGTCGACGTCGAGGTGGGCGCGGAACGCTTCGACCGGGACGAACGCTTCGACCTCGGCGCGTACTGGCGGGAGCAGGCCGCGGCGTTCCTGCGCGACCTGCTGCGGGACCGGGTCACCGTGCGGCTCGGGCCGGCCGGGCTGCGGGTGCTGCGGCACCTGGTGGACGCGCCGTTCGTGTACGAGGAGGCGGTCGCCGCGGCCGGCCGGCCCGACGGGCAGGGCCGGCTGGTGCTCCGGCTGCCCGTCGAGTCGGTCGACGTGGCGTACGCCCAACTGCTGGCGCTCGGGCCCGAGGTGGAGGTGCTGGCGCCGGTGGAGCTGCGGGCCCGGTTCGCCGAGGCGGCCCGCCGCGCGGCGGCGCTCTACGCCGACCCGCCGCAGGACGCCGGCCCACCCCGGGGCGCGGACCCGTCACCGGACGCCGGACCGCCCGGAGACGGACCGTCCGGGGACGCCGGTCAGCGGTAGCCGGTGTCGTCGGCCGGTTTGCCCGGCGCGACCACCTCGTCGTGGTAGCGGGCCCAGTGCGGGCGGGTGCCGTCGAGGTCGGTGAAGCCGTACACCTGGGCCAGCCCGCCGCTGTCCAGCGACTGCCCGTTCCAGCGGTGCCGGTCCGGGTCGGCGGCCAGCGCGACCACGGCCCGGCCCACGAACGCCGGCGTCTCGGACATGACGAAGTGCCTGTCGGTCTTCGCACCGTCGCGCCAGTTCGCCTCCGTGACGCCGAAGTGCTCCAGCATCGCCTCGGAACGCAGCCAACCGGGGGTGAGCGCGACCGCGGTGCCGCCGTGCGGGGCCAGCTCGTGCGCCTGGGTGAAGCCGAGCCGGTTCACCGACACCTTGGCCAGGTCGTAGAAGACGGAGAGGCGGTACGTCGTGTCGTTGTACGCCTTCGTGCCGTCGCCGATCTCGACGACCAGCCCGCCCGGGTTGCGGATCAGCAGCGGCAGCGCGAAGTGGCTGGTGATGATGTGGGTGTCGACGGCCAGCCGCAGCGTCCGGAAGCCGGCGTCGAGCGGCTGCTCCCAGACCGGCTTCTCCCAGGTGATCAGCGGATCCGCGCCCCAGATGTCGTTGACCAGCACGTCGAGCCGGCCCTGCTCGGCGTCGATCCGCTCGACCAGGCGGCGTACCTGTTCCGGGTCGAGGTGGTCGACGGCGACCGCGATGCCGGTGCCGCCGGCGGCGGTGACCAGCTCGGCGGTCTCCTCGATGGTCTCCGGCCGGTCCATCTCCGAGCGGCGGTCCCGGGTGGTGCGGCCGGTGGCGTAGACGGTGGCTCCGGCGGCGCCGAGCTGGACGGCGATCTGCCGGCCGGCGCCCCGGGTCGCGCCCGCGACGAGCGCGACCTTTCCGGTCAGTGGTGAGTTCATGGGTTCACCGTGTCACCGATACCTGACAGCCGAAGTCCGGTTTCCCGACGACTGTGGATCGGCGATCATGACGGCATGCACCTGCTGCTCTCCGGCATCGTCGGCTCGGTCGCGTACGGGCTGGCCGGCCCCGGCTCGGACACCGACCGGCTCGGCGTCTTCGCGGCGCCGACGGTGGCGTTCCACGGCCTGCGTCCGCCCCGGGAGTCGGTGGTCACCACCGAGCCGGACGTCACGCTGCACGAGGCCCGGAAGTACGCGCTGCTGGCGCTGAGCGGCAACCCGACCGCCACCGAGCTGATGTGGCTGCCGGACGACTGCTACGAGACCCGGACCGCGTTCGGCGATCGACTGATCGGCATCCGGGCGGCGTTCCTCAGCGCGCCCCGGGTCCGGGACGCCTATCTCGGCTACGCCGCCCAGCAGTTCCGGAGGCTGACCACCGCGCCGGCGGACGTGGGCGGCCGGCGACGGTCGGCCAAGCACGCCCGGCACCTGGCCCGGCTTCTGCACCAGGGCCGGGTCCTCTACGCCACCGGCGTGCTGGAGATCCGGCTGGCCGACCCGGAGTGGTTCCGGGCGTTCGGCGAGCGGGTGGCCGGTGGCGCGCTGGCCGAGGCGCAGACGCTGGTGGCGAGCGCCGAGGCGGACTTCGCCCGGATCCGCACGCCGCTGCCGGAGCGCCCGGACGAGGAGCCGGTGGAGCGGTGGCTGCTCGACGTCCGGGCGGCCCACCTGCCCCGCTGACTCAGTCCGCGAGGCGGACCCGGACCCGGCGGTTGGCCCGGCCCTTGCTCTCCACCTTGACCACCTGGACCTTGCCGATCTGGGCGGTGGAGGCGACGTGCGTGCCGCCGTCGGCCTGGACGTCCAGCCCGACGATGTCGACGATCCGCACCTCCTGCTCGTCCGGCGGGATCAGGTTGGACTGGGTTCGGATGATGTCCGGCAGCGCCAACGCGTCGGCGCGCGGCAGCACCCGGACCGCGACCGAACGGTCGGCGGCCACCTCGGCGTTGACCAGCTCCTCGATGCGGGTCTTGAAGTCCGACGGCACCTCGGGGAGGTTGAAGTCCATCCGGGCCTCGCCCGGTTCCATGTTGCCGCCGGTGACCAGCGCGCCGAAGTCCCGGAACACCACGCCGCAGAGCACGTGCAGCCCGGAGTGGGTCCGCATCAGCATGGTCCGGCGGGCGTCCTCCACCGCGCCGGTGACGTCGACGCCGACCGGCGGCACCGGGTCACCCTCGGCCGGGATCAGCCACAGGTCGTCGCCCTTGCGGGTGCCCACGATCCGGGTCTGTACGCCCTGCCAGAGCAGCACCCCGTGGTCCGGTGGCTGGCCCCCGCCGCCCGGGTAGAACGCCGACCGGTCCAGCACGATGCCCTGCTCGGGGTCGGCCGCCAGCACCCGGCACGTCCACTCGCGCAGCGTGGGGTCGGCGAGGTCGAGGCGGTGCGTACGGCCGTGGTGTGTGACGCCCATGCCGCCCGACGTTACCCGTTGAGGAACGACGAGACGCGCTCCCGTACGTCGGCGCGTTCGGTCCAGAGCACGCCGGGCCGGTCGTACACGTGCAGGGTGGCGGCCGGCAGCGCGGCGGCGAGCTGCTCGGCGACGGCGACCGGGTGCAGGTCGTCGTCGACGCAGCCGATCACCAGCGCCGGGGCGGTGACCGCGGCGAGCGCTCCGGCGTCGTCCAGCGGGACCTCGCCGGGCAGGCTGGCCAGGCCGGGCGCGAGCCCGTCGCGCAGCAGTTGGTCGAGCCGTTGCCGCAGGTAGGCCCAGCCGGCCGGGGTGTTACGGACCGACGGTGGCAGCTCCAGCGACACGACCTCGGCGAGCGCGTGCGCGTCGCCGTCGGCCACCGCGTCGAGCAGGCCGGTGAGGCGGGCCCGCGCCACCTCGCCGCGCGGCGCGTCCAGCACCGCGGGAAGGAAGAAGACGAGTTTCTCGAAGCGTTCCGGGCTCTCGGCGAGCAGCCGGCACAGCGCGCCCGCGCCGAGGCTGGCGCCGAACGCCCGGGTGGCGCCGCCCAGGTCGGCGACGGCCCGCAGGTCACGGGCGAGGTCGAGGTAGGTCCACGGCCCGGGTGGGGAGTCGGACCGGCCGTGCCCACGGAACTGGAAGAAGACCCGCCGGCCGGTGACGCCGCTGCCGAACGGCCGGGTGGTGGCGATGCCGTTGCCCAACCCGTGCGCGAACACGGTGACCGGATCGCCGACACCGGTGACCAGGCGTTCCAGGCTCACCCCGTGCGGGGTGTCGACAAGCTCGGTGTCCGGCTCGGGCAGCGCGGGCCGGCCGGTCCGTGGCCCGCCGGGGCCGGGACCCCAGGTGCGGGGGCCACCGTCCGGCGGCGGGGGCCAGCGGAAACCTCTCACCAGGACCCTCGGCCGTCGTGCAGGTCCCGTAGGCCGGGTCGCACGTCGAGCAGGTAGATGAGGCCGGCCGCGATGCCGACCAGTCCGAAGAGGCTGATCGGGCCGAAGCCCAGCAGGGTCAGCAGCAGGCAGACCGCCAGGATGGCGATCCAGCCGCCCTTGGGCAGCGTGCCGAGCGCGGCGAAGCCGTCGCCGCGCTGGGTGAGTGCGTGCACCAGGGCCACACCCTGGATGACCAGGGCGAAGACGAGCAGGATCAGCTGAATCACATTGCGGACTTCGAACGCGAAGATCGGCGCGGCGTAGGCCATGTCGGCAAGCTTATGCCGAGACCCCGGAAACGTCCGACAGGACGCTGTCCGGGGTCCCGGTGGAGAGTCGGGTCACTCGGCGGCCGGGCGGGTCCGCTTCGTGGCCTTCGGCAGCTTCGCCGACGGGGTGGCCGGCTTGCCGGCGGCGGCCCGGGTGGCGGTCGCCTTGGTGGCCCGGGTCCGCTTCACGGCGGCCGGCTTGGCGGCCACCGCCTCGGCGACCTCGGCCGGGCTCGGCACCTCGGTCTTCGGGGCCCCGGTCGTCCCGGTCTTCGGGGCCACCATCGACACGGCGGCCGGCGCGGTCTCGGCGGTCGCCTCGATGTCGGCGTTCACCGTGTCGGCGGCCTCCAGCACACCGGCGCCGACGACCCGCTCGCCCCGGGCGACCAGCTCGGCGTACGCGGCCAGGGCGCGCTCCTGCGCGGCGTACGCGCCGGACACCACGGCGGCGGCGTTACGCGTGGCGGCCTCACGGAGCTTGTCCAACTGAGCAGCCTCGCGCAGCTTGTCCAGCTGAGCAGCCTCGCGGAGCTTGGCCAACTGGGCAGCCTCGCGGAGCTGGTCGAGGTCGGTGGAGCGCAGCCCGGTGGCGGTCAGGTTGGCCGTCTTCAGCGTCTCGGCGGCCTTCTGGCGCAGCTCGTAGCCGGTGCCGACGGCCTTGCCGCCGAGGTCGGCCACGACCCGCGTGCCCAGGCCGCTGACCACGGTGGGCAGCTTGCGGAGCTGCTCCAGGGCCAGCTCACCGGCGCCGGCGGCGGCGTAGAGGGGGGCGGGGATGCGGCTGGTCTTCGGCTGGGTCATGACTGCTCCTCTTCGGCCGCACCGGCGGCCTTCCGGGCCGCCCGGCGGGCGGTCGTGCGTTCACGGGCGGCGGTGGTCGGCGCGGGCGCGGGGCCCGCCTCGGTGACGGCTACCGATTCGAGGACGGCCTCGGTCGGGGTGCCGTCGGGTGTCACGGGGCCGGTCGCGGCCGGCGCGACGGTGGCCGGGGCCTCGGGCGCGGCGGCCGGCTCGGCGGGTTCGGCACCCTCCGCCGGCTCGGGCGCGGCAGCCGTCGGCTCGGTGGGCTCCACCGGTCCGGCCGTGCCGGTCGCCTCGGCCAGGCGCGCGTTCTCCCGGCGGAACGTCTCGTAGATCTGGGTGAGCGACTGCTTCTGGGCCATGGTCAGCTCGGCGTCGACCGCGATGGCCGCGAGCACGCCCTGCCCCTCCTTGTCGTCCAGCAGTCCGGCCCGCAGGTACATGGCCGGGGTGGAGACGCGTAGCGCGCTGGCGAGCTGCTGGAGCACCTCGGCGCTCGGCTTGCGCAGCCCGCGCTCGATCTGGCTCAGGTACGGGTTGCTGACGCCGGCCTGCTCGGCGAGCTGACGCAGTGAGATCTTCGCGTTGCGCCGCAGGTCGCGAATGAACCCGCCGACATCGGGAAGGTCCTTGCTGGTGGCCATGCCTCAACGCTAGCGCGCGCCGCTAGCTACTGCAAGCAAAGTGCTAGCCAGAGTTAGCGACGTCACCCGAAGTCGGTTGCGGGGTCGGCGTCCGCCTCCGTACCGTTCCGTCGTGACGAAGATCGAGATCAACGGCGCGGCGCTCGCCTACGACGAAGCGGGCAGCGGCAGCGCCGTGGTGCTGCTCCACGCCGGCATCGCGGACCGGCGGATGTGGCGCGACCAGGTGCCGGCGCTCGCCGCCCGGCACCGGGTGATCGTCCCGGACCTGCGCGGCTACGGCGAGTCGGAGCTGCCGCCCGAGCCGTTCGCCCACCACGACGACGTGGTCGGGCTGCTCGACGCGTTGGGCGTCGAGCAGGCCGCGCTGGTGGGCTGCTCGTTCGGCGGCCGGGTCGCGGTGGACACCGCGCTGGCCCACCCGGATCGGGTGAGCGCGCTGGCGCTGTTCGGCGCCCCGCTCTCCGGCCACGAGTGGTCCGAGGAGACCGAACAGCTCTGGGAGAACCTGGTCGGCGATGTGGACCCGGAGGACTTCGGGGCCACCGCCGCCGGCGAGGTGCGGTTCTGGGTGGTCGGCCCGAGCCGGCAGCCGGCCGACGTCGACCCCGAGCTGATCCGGTTCGCCGAGGAGATGGACCGCCGGGCGCTCGCCGCCGAGCAGGCGCTCAGCGCGATCGAGGTGGGCGAGCTGGACCCGCCGGCCGTCGACCGCCTGGGCGAGCTGCGGATGCCGGTGCTGGCCGCGGCCGGCGCCGACGACATCCCCGACATCCGCCGACTGGCCGACCGCATCGCCGCCGAGGCCCCCCACGGGGTACGCCTCCCCGACATCCCGCACGCCGCCCACCTGTTCCCCCTGGAGCACCCCACCGAGGTCAACACCGCCCTCCTCGCCTTCCTCCCCTGACCGGACCCCGCGATCTTGCAGTTACTGCCCCGACGAATCGGGCGCAGCGGGCGAACCGGGGGCGGCAAGTGCAAGATCGCCGGGGTCACCAGAGGGGGCGGACGGCGCCTACCGGGAGGCCGCCGCCCAGCAGGGGCACCTCGGCGTACTCGGTGAGGATGGGGGCGGTCAGGCCCAGCCGGGTCAGGGCGGAGGTCAGGACCGGAATCCTCGGGCGGGCGGCGCCGTCGTCGATCTTGAGGGCGACCGCGCCGACGCCCGGGACCGCCGCCGCGATCACCCCCTCCGCGCCGATCTTGGCGAGCAGACCGGGTACGCCACGCATCAGCCGGGTGTCATCGGCCTGGGTGCCGCCGACCAGTTCCGGGTACGCGCGCATGGCGTCCGCCACGGTCCGCTCCACGGCGCCCGGCTCGGCGGTGACCAGCCGCAGGAAGGCGCGTGCCAGCCCGGTCACCGACACGGCGTGCACGGGTGCGCCGCAGCCGTCCACCCCCACCGCCGCCGCCCGCTCCCCGGTGAACTCCTCGACGGTGGCGGTCAGCCGCTGCTGGAGCGGGTGCTCCGGCCGCCAGTACCCATCCTGCGACCAACCGGCGGCCCGGCAGGTCAACAGCATGCCGGCGTGCTTGCCGGAGCAGTTCATCAGCACCCGGGACGGGCCGCCACCGGCCCGCAGCACCGCCTCCCGGGCGGCCTCACCGAACGGCAGGTCCGGCGGGCAGTGCAGCGCCTCCGGGGTCAGGCCGGCGCCCCGCAGCAGCGCGGTGACGCGTTCGACGTGGAACTCCTCACCGGCGTGGCTCGCGGCGACAAGCGCCACGTCGGCCGGGTCGGTCAGCGCGAGCCCGGCCCGGAGCATGCCGATCGCCTGCATCGGCTTGTTCGACGACCGGGGGAAGATCGGCGAGCCGACGTCGCCGGCGCCAGCGACCGGCGTGCCGGCGGCGTCCAGCACCACCACGGAACCACGGTGGACGCCCTCCACGAACCCGGACCGGACCACCTCGGCGAGCGGCACGCCGCCCTCGTACGTCTTTCCCACAGGGTGGACGGTACCGACGGGACTATCACGGACGGCAGCGGGGTGACCTGGGACGCCGGCCACCCGCGTACAGGTGCGGGTGCTTGTGCGCCGCTTACACGCCGAGCAGCGCGCGGGCCTCGGCGGTGGTCAGCGGCGGGCGCTGGGCGAGTTGGGCGAAGCCGACCGCGCGCGCGACGAGCTGCATGTTGGACTCCACCGGGCGGCCCTTCGCGTAGGTGACCGTGTCCTCCATCCCGACCCGCAGGTGACCGCCGGTGGCGAGCGAGGACAGCATCACCGGGATGGTGCTGCGGCCGATGCCGGTGGCCGCGAACGTGGTGCCGTCAGGCAGGTCCCGGAGCATCTGCTGGGCGGCGACGAGGGTGGCGGTGGTGCCCGGCATGCCGCCCGGCACGCCCATCACGAAGTCGACGTGGACGTGCCCGCCGTGCGGCAGGCCGTACTTGCCGAGCAGCCGCTGCAACGCGGTGAGGTGGCCCAGGTCGAAGATCTCGTACTCGGGGACGACGCCGCGCTCCTGCATCCGGGTGTGCAGGTCGACGATGAACTCCCAGCGGTTGAGGAACACGTCGTCACCGAAGTTGACCGTGCCCATGGTGCAGGAGGCCATGTCCGGCCCGGCGTCGAGCACCGCGAGCCGGTGCGCCTCCGGGTCGGTCACCGCGCCGCCGGAGGAGAGCTGCACGATCAGGTCGGTGCTCTCCCGCAGCGCCGACACGGTCTCCCGCAGCCGGCCCGGGTCGAGCGTGGGCCGCGCCTCGTCGTCCCGGATGTGCACGTGGATCACGGCCGCGCCGAGCGCCTCGCACTCCTTGGCGGTCAGCAGCAGTTCGTCGAGCGTCACCGGCAGCGCCGGCACCTCCGCCTTGGCCGACTCCGCACCGGTGGGGGCAACCGTGATCAACGTCCCTGTCGTCATGCCCCGGATCCTAGACCGGCCTCCGGCACCGGGTCGACCGCAGGATTTCCGGTGCGACCGGCGTCAAGAAGGGAACCTTTCTCTACCGGAGGCGTTAATAAGGGGCCCTTCCTTACACGTCGATGGCGGCGGCGGTGTCGCCCACCATCAGGCGGGCGTCGTCGGGGGTGTTGCGCTTGAGCACGGCGAGCGCGATCTGCCCCAGCTCGTAGTGGTGCACGGCGGTGCCGACGAAGCCGACCGTGCGGCCGTCAAGCGTGACCGGCGTACCGGCGGGCGGCGGCTGGTCGGTGGTCACGCCGTCCAGGTGCAGCAACGCGAGCCGGCGCGGCGGCTTGCCCAGGTTGTGCACCCGGGCCACCGTCTCCTGCCCCCGGTAACAGCCCTTGTCCAGGTGCACGGCCGGGGCGATCAGGTCCACCTCGGCGGGAATGGTGCGGTGGTCGGTGTCCACTCCGACCCGGACCCGCCGGGCGGCCACCCGGATCGCCTCGTACGCCCACAGCCCGGCCACCGGCACGCCCGCGCCGCGCAGCGCGGTCACCACCTCGGCCATGGCCGGACGGGGCACCAGCAGGTCGACGCCGAGCGCCACCCGCCGGGCCCAGCCGCCGGACGGCAGCGGCTTGACGTCGTACACCACGGAGGGCCGCGCGGGCAGCTCGCCGGAACGGAACTTCGGACCCGGCACCCCGACCAGGTCGGGTGCGGCCAGGCCGGTGACGCCGAGCGTGCCGAGCGCGTCGACCGCCTCCGGCCCGACCAGCGAGAGCACCGCGTGGTCGGCGGTCGCGTCGCGCGGGTCGACCTTGCTGAAGAAGCGCATCTTCTCCAGGTACGACAAAAGCCCGCCGGTCATCCCCGGCTCGGTGTCCAGCCAGGTGGTCTCGCCGTCCTCGGCGACCAGCGCGTGCTGCTCGACGTGCCCGTTCGGGGAGAGCACCAGCAGCTCGGTGCCCTGCCCGGGCGTCAGCGCGGCCAGGTGCTGGCTGGTCAGCGTGTGCAGCCAGCCGATCCGCTCCTCGCCGGGCACCGCGACGACGCCCCGGTGCGAGCGGTCGACCAGGCCGACGCCGGTGGCGAGGACGCGCTGTTCGCGCATCGGGTCGCCGTAGTGCGCGGCCACCGGCGCGACGCCGGCCGCCCGGTGGGCCGGCTCGGGCTGGTCCCGGGTCTCCTCGTCGATGGCGTCGGCGGCCACCGCGCCCGCGATGTCGATCATTTGCGTTCCCCGTCCTGTGCGCACCGGCCGCAGACCCCGAAGAGCGCCACGTGCCCGATGTCGACCTGAAATCCGCGCTGCCCGGCGAGCTGGTCGGCGAGCGGCCCGAGCATCTCCGGGGAGATCTCGTCGATCGCCCCGCACTCCCGGCACACCAGATGCACGTGCTGGTGCTCGCCGGCCGCGTGGTAGGTCGGCGAGCCGTGCGACAGGTGGGTGTGGGTCACCAGGCCGAGCCGTTCCAGCAGCTCCAGCGTGCGGTAGATGGTGGTGATGTTGACCCCGGCCGCCACCTCGCGGACCGCCGTGTGCACCTGCTCCGGGGTGGCGTGCCCCAGATCCAGGACGGCCCGGAGGACCAGCTGCCGCTGCGCCGTGAGCCGCAGCCCGCGCGAGCGGAGCAGTTCCGCGAGGGAGGATTCCGACACCCTCCGATCATAGTTCGGCCGCCGCGCCGGTCCCGGTCGCCGCCGGGGTACGCCGCTACGCTGCGCCGGTGGAGGGTGCTCGGCGGCAGCATGGCCGGCCTGATCGCCACCCGGGTGCTGAGCGAGGCGCGACCCGGGTGGCGGTGCCCGGCCGAGGGCTGGTCCCGGCCGGCGAGCCGGTGTTGCGCGGCGACGACCGGGGCGTCCTGCACGGCGACGGCCTGTTCGAGACGCTGCACCTGCGCGCCGGCCGGCCCTGGCTGCGCGACGCCCACCTGGCCCGGCTGCGGGCCGGCGCGGCGGCGATCGACCTACCGTTGCCGCCGGTCGAGGCGCTGGTGGAGCTGCTGGACGCGGTGCGGGTCGGCTGGCCGGCGGAGACCGAGGGCGCGTTGCGGCTGGTCTGCACGCGCGGGCCGGAGGACGACGGCCCGCCCACGGCGTACGCCACGCTCGGCGAGGTGCCGGCGGCGGTTCGGCGGGCCCGGCGGGACGGGGTGACGGTGGCCACCCTGCCGCTCGGCGTGGCCGCCCGGTCCCGCCCCGAGCTGGGCTGGCTGCCGGCCGGTGTGAAGTCCATCTCGTACGCGACGAGCACCGCGGCCCGACGGTGGGCGCGGCGCGCCGGCGTGGACGACGTGCTCTGGGTCTCGACGGACGGCTACGTGCTGGAGGCGCCCACCGCGAACGTGGTGTGGCTGACCGCCGGCACGCTGCTGACCGTGCCGGCGGCGGCGACCGGCGTGCTGCCCGGCGTGACCGCCCACCACCTGCTGGCAAGGGCCCCCGAGCTGGGCCTGACCGCGGCCGAGCACCTGCCCACCGTCGCCGACCTGTACAACGCCGAGGCGATCTGGCTGACCAGCTCCCTACGCGGCCCCACCGAGGTCAGGTCCCTGGACGGAACCCCCCGCCCCCGCTCTCCCCTGACTCCCCACCTGCAATCCCTCCTGGGCTTCCCCCACCCGCCCTTCCGGCGTTGATCAAGGAGTTTGCGTCGGAGTTGATCTCCCTGTTGACGCAAACCTCTTGATCAACGCCCCGGGAAAGGGGGTCAGCCGGCTACTCGGGTCAGGCGGGCGGAGAGGTGGGGGGTCAGGGGGTGGCCCACGGCGGCCATCTCCTGCGCGTAGAGCAGGGCGCCCTCCACGATGCCGAACAGGCGGGCCCCGGCGGTGACCTCCTTCGCGGTGGCCGTGCGGACCACCGCGTCGCTCGCGAACTCGATCTGGGTGCCCTTGCGCTTGCCGATGTGCAGCTCCATCACACCGGTCGGCACGCTCATCAGCGCCTCGATCTCGTCGGTGACCCGCTCGCCGTCCAGCACCGGACGCCACCAGCCCACCTCGCGACCGGCCGGGCGGACCGGGCGGCTCTCCTCGTCCAGGATCCACGCCCGGGACTCGTAGAACAGGAACGGCCGGCCGTCGTGGCTGATCCGGATCTCCTGCGCGTAGTCGAAGTCCTCGATCGTCGGGAACCCGCCCCGGCCCCGGCCGCGCCACACCCCGATGTACGGCAGCAGCCCGTCCAGGCTCGGGTGCAGCTTGGGACCGACGCGCAGGTCGTGGCTCTCCTCGTACGGGTACTCCTCGACCGGCGGCGCGTTCAGCCACGGCGGCTGGAGCGGATTCTCACTCACGGTTTCACCACTTACCTCTTGCTATCCGGACTGCGACGTAGACCAGACCGCCGGCGAGCGCGCCCAGACCGGCGACCAGCAGGCTGACGAACCCGATCTCGGTAACCATCCGGGCCATCCTATGCTGGGCGGCATGACGCGCACTCTCGTCGTCAAGGCCACCGCCGGCGCGGACGCCCCGGAGCGGTGCGCCCAGGCGTTCACCGTCGCCGCCACCGCGGCCGCGGCCGGGGTCGACGTGTCGCTCTGGCTGACCGGTGAGTCGACCTGGTTCGCGCTGCCCGGGCGGGCAGAGTCGTTCGAGCTGCCGCACTCGGCGCCGCTGGGCGAACTGCTGCACGTGGTGCTGGCCACCGGCCGGGTGACCGCCTGCACCCAGTGCGCGGCCCGGCGGGACATCGGCCCGGACGACGTGATCCCGGGCGTACGCATCGCGGGAGCGGCGGTCTTCGTCGAGGAGGCCGTCGCCGTCGGCGCGCAGGCCCTGGTCTACTGACCGCGCGCGGGGTCGTCCATTCTGACCGGTGCGCCGATCCTGACCCGATATGCCGGGACCCCGCCTACCATTCGGATGTGAGTGAGGCGATCGAACGGTTCTTCGCGTCGTTGCCGGCGCGCGCCCCCGCCGTGCTGCGCAGCCCGATCGGCGGCACGCTCCGGATCGACCTGGCCGACGGCAACCGCACCGAACACTGGTACGTGACGCTGGCGCCCGGGTCGGCCCGGGTGAGCCGGCAGGAGGAACCCCGCCCGCCCGACGCCGTGCTGACTGTCAGCACCGAACTCTTTGAGCGGCTGATCACCGGCCGGGAGGCCGGGATGGCGACGGTGCTGCGCAACGAGGCCACGTTCGGCGGGCACGTCGTGCTGTTCCTGGCGCTCCGACGCTTCCTGCCCGACCCGCCCGGCGTACGGGACCCGAGGGAGACCGCCCGCGAGCACGCCCGGCGGTCGGCGTGAAGGAACGGATCAGCATCCTCGACGGCAACACGTTCCTGGTCAGCGACCGGCGCGGCAACATCGAGCCGTCGTACGACTTTCCCACCGGGTTGTTCTCCTTCGACACCCGGTTCCTCTCCACCTGGATCCTCTCCCTGGACGGCCAACTGCTGCACGCGCTCTCCATCGACGACGCGCTGTCGTACAAGACGCGGTTCTTCATGGTCCCCGGCGAGCCGACGCACTACCTGGACGCCGACGTCTCGGTGATCCGCAGCCGCTCGATCGGCGGCAGCTTCGACGAGGAACTGACCCTGCTCAACCACTCCGGGCAGGAGAAGGAGTTCCGCCTCCGGCTCGACATCGCCTCCGACTTCGCCGACCTGTTCGAGATCAAGCACCAGCGGGAGAAGAAGGGCCGCACCACGCCCACCGTGGAGGAGGACGGGCTGCGGCTCACCTACCGGCGGCAGGGGTTCCACCGGGAGGCGAGGATCAGCAGCACCGCCCCGGCCGAGGTGGACCGGGGCGGGATGACGTTCCGCATCCGCATCGGGCCACACGGCGAGTGGACCACCCGACTGCACGTCGCCACCATGATCTACGGGGCCCGGGGCGAGGACATCCGGGCCACGCTGCCGCTGGGCGGCCACCGCTCGGTGGCGGCCATCGAGGCCGATCACCACGAGCTGATCGAGCGCGCGCCGACGCTGGGCTGCGACTGCGAGCCGCTGGCGGGCGCGTACCGGCGCAGCCTCGCCGACCTGGCCGCACTCCGGTACGAGTCGATCACGCTCGGCGTCCGGCTGGTCGCCGCCGGCCTGCCCTGGTTCATGACGCTGTTCGGCCGGGACAGCATCTTCACCTCGCTCCAGATCCTGCCGTTCCTTCCCGAGCTGATCCAGCCGACCATCCTCATGCTGGCCGGGCTCCAGGGCAGCCGGATCGACGACTTCCGCGACGAGGAACCCGGCAAGATCCTGCACGAGCTGCGCTACGGGGAGACCGCCGGTTTCGAGGAGCAGCCGCACTCGCCGTACTACGGCTCGGCCGACACCACCGCGCTCTTCGTGATCCTGCTCGACGAGTACGAGCGGTGGACCGGGGACGAGAAGCTGGCGCGGCAACTGGAGTACGAGACGCGGGCGGCGCTGGACTGGCTCGACACGTACGGAGACCTGCTCGGCACCGGTTACGTCTGGTACATGTCCCGCAACCCGGAGAGCGGGCTGCCGAACCAGTGCTGGAAGGACTCCCCGGACGGCATCTCCTACTCCGACGGCCGGCTGCCGGAGTTCCCGCGCGCCACCTGCGAACTACAGGGATACGCGTACGACGCCAAGCTGCGCGGCGCCCGGATGGCCCGCGAGTTGTGGGGCGACCCGGCGTACGCGGAGCGGCTGGAACGCGAGGCGGCGGCGCTGAAGGAACGGTTCAACCGCGACTTCTGGGTCCCGGAGCGGGAGTACTACGCGCTGGCGCTGGACCCGCAGGGGCGGCACGTGGACGCGCTCACCTCGAACATCGGCCACCTGTTGTGGAGCGGCATCGTCGACGAGTCCCGGGCGCCGGCGGTCGCCGCCCACCTGCTCGGCCCGCGCCTCTTCTCCGGCTGGGGCGTGCGCACGCTCGCCGACGACCAGGGCCGGTACAACCCGATCGGCTACCACGTCGGCACGGTGTGGCCGTTCGACAACTCGATCATCGCGTGGGGCCTGTGGAAGTACGGCTTCCGCGAGGAGGCCGGCCGGATCTGCGAGGCGATGCTGGACGCGTCCCGGTACTTCGACGGGCGACTGCCCGAGGCGTTCGCCGGCTACGAGCGCGGCCTCACCGACTACCCGGTGGAGTACCCGACCGCGTGCAGCCCGCAGGCCTGGTCCGCCGGCACGCCGCTGCTGCTGCTGCGCGTCATGCTCGGGCTGGAGCCGCAGGGCGAACACCTGATCATCGACCCGGCCGTGCCGCCGGGGATGGGCCGGGTGGAGCTGCTCGACATCCCGGGCCGGTGGGGCCTGGTGGACGCGCTGGGCCGCAGCCGCACCCAGGACGACGAGAACCGGGGGCACTGACCGGCCGGATCAGGCTCGGCAGGGGCTGGTGACCGCCACCCGGACCCGCCCGTCGACACGCTCGGCCAGCACCGCCGGGTCACCCGGGCGGGCGTACCGGTCGGCGGAGTCCACCACCGGCGCGGCGCCGGCGCCGAACGCGGCGGCCAGCGGCTGGTCGGCCGCCACGGCGGCCTCGCCCCGGGCGGTCCGGGCCGTCCCACCACCCCGGCACGGCGCGGCCAGCACCTGGACCGCCCCGGTCGGGCCGCCCCAGCGGCCCAGCGCGCGGGTCAGCGCGGCCGACTCGGCGGCGGCGTCGACGGCCGGCGCCCGGTAGCCGTCACCGACCGGACGGCAGCCGGTGTCGGCGGTCAGCAACACCCGACCGGGCCCGCCGGAGCGGCCCTCGACCGCCACGAAGTCGCCGGCGTCGGCGCGTAGCAACGGCTCACCGTCGAACGTCGAGACGCCCGCCCGCCACTCCGGCGGCAGGCGGTCGGCCACCCCGCGCAGCAGGTCGCGGACGTCACCGTCGGCGGTCGCCACCTCGATGCCGCGTTCCAGCGACGCGCCGGCGTCGATCGGCGTCACCCGGCAGCCCCGCTCCAGCCGGTCCGGCAGGAGCGCCGGCACCCCGGCCGACCCGATCGCGGCGGTCAACTCCCCGATCGCCCGATCCACCACCGGACCGGCCTGACTCAGCGAACGCTGCTCCTTGACGGTGGGCGGGTCGGTGCGCACCGACCACCAGGTCAGCCCCGCGAGCAGCACGGCCCAGACCACGGTGGCGACCAGCAGCCAGCGTTGCCGTCGCCGGCCGGACGGCCGGTCGGGGGCCTGCTGGTCGGGTCGGGACGGCGGGGCGTACCCCGGCTGGACGGCACCGCTCACCGGGCCATGGTGTCACGCCCCCACGACCCGCCGACCGTGACCGGTCACCCCGACGTTCAGATCTTGGATCGAAACGGCCCCACCGGGGCACTTTCGGCCCCGGCACGGCTCGGGCCGGTCACCCCTGGGCGGGGCGACCGGCCCGAGCCGATGCGCGTGGTGCGGAGTGGTCAAGCGGGGCCCCCGCCTATACCGGAGGCGTTAACAGGGGGCCCCTCCTTACGCCTTCACGGTGACGGTGACCTCGTTGATGCCGCGGGCCGCCGTCACGGCCGTGTCGCCGTTGCCGTGCCGGGAGAGCGCCCGCAGCGTCCACGAGCCCGGCGCGGCGAAGAACCGGAACTGACCGGCCGGGGACGTCACCACCTCGGCGGTGAACTCGCCTGTCGAGTCGAGCAGCCGGACGTACGCGCCCGGCACCGCCTCGCCGGACTCGGCCAGCACCTGCCCGGTGATGACGGTTTCCTTCTCCAGGTCGAGGCTGGCCGGAAGCGGGGCGGCCTGGTCCGGCGCGGCGCAACCGGCAGCGGTGGAAGCGGTCGGAGCGGTCATGTCAGGCCTCCCCGGGCTCGTCGCCGAGCGCCACCGGCACGCCGACCAGCGAGCCGTACTCGGTCCAGGATCCGTCGTAGTTCTTCACGTTGCGGTGCCCGAGCAGCTCCTGGAGCACGAACCAGGTGTGCGAGGAGCGCTCGCCGATCCGGCAGTAGGCGATGGTCTCCCGGCCGTCGTCCAGCCCGGCGTCGGCGTAGATCTTGCGCAGCTCGTCGTCGGACTTGAACGTGCCGTCCTCGTTGGCCGCCTTGGACCACGGCACGCTGATCGCGGTCGGCACGTGGCCGGCGCGCTGCGCCTGCTCCTGCGGCAGGTGGGCCGGGGCGAGCAGCCGCCCGGCGTACTCGTCGGGGCTGCGCACGTCGACCAGGTTCTTGGTGCCGATGGCGTCGACCACCTCGTCGCGGAAGGCACGGATGGAGGTGTCCGGCGCCTGCGCGACGTACTGCGTGGCCCGGCGGGTCACCGCGTCGGTGACCAGCGGACGGGCGTCCAGCTCCCACTTCTTGCGACCGCCGTCGAGCAGCTTGACGTCGCGGTGGCCGTAGAGCTTGAAGTACCAGTACGCGTACGCGGCGAACCAGTTGTTGTTGCCGCCGTAGAGGATGACGGTGTCGTCGTTGGCGATGCCCCGCTCGGAGAGCAGCTTCGCGAACTGCTCCTGGTTGACGAAGTCGCGGCGGACCTGGTCCTGGAGGTCGGTCTTCCAGTCGAGCTTGATGGCGCCGGCGATGTGGCCGGTGTCGTAGGCCGAGGTGTCCTCGTCGACCTCGACGAAGACGACGCCCGGGACGTCGAGATTCTTCTCGGCCCACTCGGCCGAGACGAGTGCGGTGTCGCGACTCATCAGATCACTCCCTGTGAGGATGGGTGGTGAGCCTGCGCGCGGAGATCGAAGCCGGTGGTAGTCGCACCACGCGCGGGACCCTGAGCTAGGAACGGATCACGGGTACGTGCGACGGCGCCGCTGCCGGGCGTTCGGGGGGTGAGAGGAAACCCTTGGTGCCGGTGGCCGCTAGGCGGCCGGAGACAGCCCCGCCGTCAGATGACGGGGCGACACAGGCAGGTGGCCACGCGGCACAGGTCGACCGCGCGCCGTTTGGTGAGGTGGGTCCCCATGGGAAGGCACACTACCAGCCGACCCGGCGTGTGCCACCGGGCCGACCAGCATGCGAGACGTCAGCGGGCGGAGTTGATCGGCACGTTCGCGGCGTCCGCGGTGACCACCAGGCCCTCCGGCCTCGGCTCCACCTTGCGGACGTTGAGCTGGAAGGGCAACTCCGGCAGTGGCACGTCGATCGAGATGCTCCGGGCGTAGTTGGCCAGCAGCGTCCGCGCCAGCGCCACGTTCGGCAGGCCGTCGGCGGTGAGGTCGCTGAAGCGCAGCGCCACCTTGCCGTCGGCCACCGTCACGGCGGCGGTGCCGTTGACGGTCAGCTTGACGCCGAGGATGTCCACCGGGGCGGTGACCGCCAGCTTGCCGTCCCGCTCGCCGAGCGTCAGGCCGGGCCGCTTCAGCAGCTTGGCCAGGCTGTCGTAGGTGACGGTGCCCCGCCCGTCGACGCGCTCGGCCACCACGTCGCCCCGGCCGGAGCGGATCGTGTCCAGCGACGCGGTCACGTCGCGGGCGTCCACGTCCAGCCGCGGCACGTCGACCGTGTCGCCCTGCACGCTGCCCTTGACGTCGGTCAACTGGATGGAGATGCGCTCGTACTTTCCGGCGAGCACCTGGTTGAGGAACGGGAAGCCGCCCACCTCGACCTTGGGCGCGGCGGACTGGGCGTCCTGCTTGGCGACCTCCTGCCGCACCTGGTCGGCGATCGCCCGCTCGGCCACCCCGGCGGCCACCCGGTCGGCGACGACCAGCAACCCGGCGAGCACCAACAGCAGCACGAGGAAACCGATCAGCACCTTCCGACCCCGGCGACGGGGCCGGCCCTCCGCCGGGTACGCCTCTGCCACGCCGCCTCCAGTCCTCGCCGCCGTCACCGCGCCTCGCGGCGCAACCGTACTTACCCGGGGCGAGCTTCCCGCAACCGGGCGCTCAGAGGAAGAGCACGCACATGGCGTACGCGGCCGGCGCGGCCAGCGCGAAGCCGCCCAGCGGCCCCTGCATGTGCCGGGCCGCCCACATGGTCGGCGCCTCCCCCGCCATCAGCCGGCCCGCCTCGGCGTACCCGACGGCGAGGTCGGCCAGCACGGCGGTGGCGGCGGTGACCACGCCGACCAGCGCGGCGCTGGTCGGGGTGAAGCCGACCAGGTAACTGCCGAGCACGGCGCTGGTAAGCGTGCCGAGCATGGCGCCCGCCACCACGCCGGCCGCGCCGCGCGGCACCTGGGGGGCGAGCCGGGGCCACGGAGCCACCGCGTCGGTCAGCCGGGCCACCAGCAGGGCCACCCCGGCGGCGGTGAGGCAGACCGTGATCGCCTGGGTGCCCTTGGGGATCCGGCTGAGCACGATGAGCGAGGCGAAGGCGACCACCCCGACCACGATGAGCAGGGTGCCGCCCAGCGAGTCGGTCACCCGGACCCGGTCCACCCGGCGGACGAGCTGGCCCAGCACGCCGAGCACGAGGCCGGCCACCGCGGCGTACCCGAGGGGGGCCAGGCCGGCGACGTCCGCCCGTACGGCGGCGACGTCGGCGATCGCCGCGGTGCCGGCGCTGACCAGCGCGACGACCAGCAGCGCGGGCGGTCGCATGGCCATCGTCCAGGCGAGCACGTAGAGCAGTTGGACGCCGAAGATGATGGCCGCGAACGGCAGCCGATGGCCCGGGCCGGCGGTCTGCGCGCCGAGCACCAGGCCGACGCCGAGCAGCGCGGCGAAGCCGGCCACGGTGAGCGCCAGCGGCCGGCGGAACTCCACCGGCGGCACCTCGTCCTCGGGCGCCTCGTCGGGGGCGTCGTCGGGGCGCCGGCTCGGGCCGCCCTTGCGGAGCCGACGGGGGCCCTTCCGCTCCCGCTGCTCCGCCTCCTCCGCACCCGTCCCGGCGCGCGGGGCGGGCGGGTAGCCACGGGCCGGGCCGGACGGCCCGGAGGACGGGTCGTCGTCGGCCCACGGTTCACGACCGGCGTCGCGCGAGGTGGAGGGAAACACGCCCCGATCGTGCCAGACCCGGGCGGCCCGGCGGAGGTCACGGTTTCGGCAACGTTAAAACCTGCGCCGCGATCGAGGGCAGAAGGGGCAAACGGGAAAAGGCGCGAAGGTGACGGCCGGACCATCGGTTACGCTCAACCCGTTACCCCGCCCGTCAGCGACGCCGGGACCCACGCAAGTTCACAGCGCCGCCCCCACCCGGGCGTGCCGCTGGTCGCGCGGCCGAAGGGCCGCCGGGACGGAGGTGATCGTGGAGCTCCTGCTGCTCGTGACCGCACGGGCCGGCGAGCCGTCGGCGGTGTTGCCGGCACTCGACCTGCTACCGCACTCGGTGCGCACCGCACCCCGTGACGTCCGCACGCTGGTCTCCGGCCCGACGCCGGACGCCGTCCTGGTGGACGCCCGCTCCGAGCTGAGCGAGGCGCGGGCCACCTGTCGCATGCTGCACGCCACCGGGCTCGGGGTGCCGCTTGTCGCGGTGGTCACCGAGGCCGGCCTGATCGCGCTGAACGCCGACTGGGGCGTGGACGACGTGATCCTCGCCGGAGCCGGCCCGGCCGAGGTGGAGGCACGGCTGCGGCTCGCGGTCGGCCGGCTGAACAACGCCGTGGCGGGCGCCGGCGGCTCGATCCGGGCCGGCGAGCTGAACATCGACCCGGACACGTACGCCGCCAAGCTGAAGGGCCGGCCGCTCGACCTGACCTACAAGGAGTTCGAGCTGTTGAAGTTCCTCGCCCAGCACCCGGGGCGGGTGTTCACCCGGGACCAGTTGCTGCGTGAGGTCTGGGGCTACGACTACTTCGGCGGCACCCGCACGGTCGACGTGCACGTCCGGCGACTGCGCGCGAAGCTCGGCTCGGAGTACGAGTCGATGATCGGCACGGTCCGCCAGGTCGGCTACAAGTTCGTCGTGCCGCCGTCGCGCTCGCTGCCGGAGTCGGAGCCCGCCCCGCTGCCGGTCTGACCACCACCCTCCGGGGACATTTTCCTTATATGCCCTATTTGAGCACTGAGCCGCTCATATCCTGACTGCCGGATTGGTCAGGTTGAGGGGGGCCACGGTGCGCGCGGTGACCACGGGGGCGGCGAACGGCCGGTACCACTGATGTCCGGCTCGACGCTCAAAGCGGTGGCGGTGGTGACGGCGGTGCTCATCGGGCTGCTGGCCTCGGCGTACGCGCTGGGCCGCAGCCTGGTGCCGCAGCGGCATCCGACCGCCACCGGCGTGACCACCTCCGCCAACGCCCCGCACTACGCCGACCAGCCGCCGGACACCGGCCGGCCGAGCCCGGACGCCACCGCGAGCGCGCCGGCCGCCACCGGCGACGGCGACGGCCCGTACGGCGCGCACGTCACCACCGGCTCGTCCCGGGTCGCGTTGACCTTCGACGACGGCCCCGACCCCCGGTGGACGCCACAGGTGCTCGCCCTGCTGAGCCAGTACGGCGTCAAGGCCACGTTCTGCGTCGTCGGCGAGAACGCGGAGAGCTACCCCGACCTGGTCCGCTCCATCGCGGCCGAGGGGCACACGCTGTGCAACCACTCCTGGAAGCACGACGTCAACCTGGGCCGGCGCACCCCGGAGACGATCCGGGCGGACCTGACCCGCACCAACGACGCGATCCTGGCCGCCGCGCCGGGCGCCCGGATCGCGTACTACCGCCAGCCGGGCGGCGCCTGGACCGGCCCGGTGGCGTCGACCTGCGCGGAGCTGGGCCTCACGCCGCTGCACTGGAGCGTCGACCCGTCGGACTGGCGGGCGCCGGGAGCGGCGACCGTGGCCGCACGGATCCGCGCGCAGATCGCGCCCGGCGCGATCGTGCTCATGCACGACGCGGGTGGGGACCGCTCCGGCACGGTCGCGGCGTTGCAGCAGCTCCTGCCCGAACTGCTCGCGCGGTACGAGCTGGAACCGCTGCCCACCCGCGTCCCGTGACGAGCGCCACCGCACGCCGTCGCCGCTCACCGGGAACGACCGCCCGCCGGCCGCTACCGTGACGGGGGTGAGCAGCACCGAGCCGACCAGCGGTCCCGTATCCGAGACAGCGACCCCGACCGGCCCTGTCACCTCCACCGACCGGCTGACCTCGGCCGAGGTCGCCGACGTGCTGGCGCTGGCAGGCGCGGCCGGCGACACCGACGGCGCCGATCCGCTCGACGAGCACGTGCTGCTGCGGCTGCGCGACCCGGCGGCGCCGGCCGTGCACCTCACCGCCCGCGCCGCCGACGGCACCCTGACCGGGTACGCGCACCTGGACACCACCGCCCCGGCCGAGGGCGTCGGGGTGGAGCTGGTGGTGCACCCGGCGCACCGGCGGCGGGGCACCGGCCGGGCGCTGGCCCGCGGCGTACTGACCGCCGCCACCGGGCCGCTGCGCGCCTGGGCGCACGGTGACCACCCGTCCGCCGCCGCGCTCGCGGTCGACCTCGGCTTCACCCGGGCCCGGGTGCTCTGGCAGCTCCGCCGCCCGCTGACCGAGGCGGTGCCCACGCCGGCCCTGCCGGAGGGTGTGGAGCTGCGCGCGTTCCGCCCCGGGGAGGACGACGAGAACTGGCTGGCGGTCAACAACGCGGCGTTCGCCCAGCATCCCGAGCAGGGTCGGTGGACGCTCGACGACCTGCGCGTACGCCTCGCCGAACCGTGGTTCGACCCGGCCGGCTTCCTGCTCGCGGTGGACGCCGCCACCGGCCGGCTGCTCGGCTTCCACTGGACCAAGGTGCACGAGCGGCCCGGCTCGGCCCGGATCGGCGAGGTCTACGTGCTCGGCGTCGACCCGTCCGTGCACCGGGGCGGGCTCGGCCGGGCACTCACCGCCGCCGGCCTGGCCCACCTGCGCGAGCAGCGCGGGCTGGACCGGGTGATGCTCTACGTCGACGAGAGCAACACCGGCGCCGTCTCGCTCTACGAGCGGACCGGTTTCGCCCGCTGGTCCGCGCACGTCAACTACCAGCGCGGCTGAGCACCGACAGGGCGCCGAGCGGCGGTCACGGGAGCATCACGCCAGGGGCTCGGCGCGATAACGGCCGCCCGGATAAATCACGCTAAAAGCGATAGCAGGTCGCGAGTTCACGAAATGGACAGGCCCACCTCAGCGGACGGCCATCTCGCTGGCCGGACGTGTTCATCCCGCGTTCACTTCCGACCGGCGAACCGTCCACCTGGTCCTCCTAACTTTCACGTCAAGCCGGTCAGCGCCGGCCCCCGGCAACCCCGGGCGACCTGACCAAAGACGTGAAGGGAAACCCCTCAAGTGAAGCTCCAGCGGCACGGCGCCATCGCCTGTCTCGCTCTTACCGCGGTTCTCGGTCTCAGCGCCTGCGGCTCGGACAACAACGAGCCGGCCGGCGCGTCCGCCTCCGGCTCCGCCGCCGCCGTCGACTGCGGCAAGGGCACGCTGAACGCGCAGGGCTCCTCCGCGCAGAAGAACGCCATGGCCGAGTGGATCAAGGCGTACCAGCAGAAGTGCGCGGGCACCACGATCAACTACGAGCCGAGCGGCTCCGGCGCCGGCATCCAGGCGTTCATCGCCGGCACCGCCGACTTCGCCGGCTCCGACTCCGCGCTCAAGCCGGAGGAGCAGCCGCAGGCCGACGCCAAGTGCGCCGGCGGCCAGGCCCTCAACCTGCCGATGGTGATCGGCCCGGTCGCGGTCGTCTACAACGTCAGCGGCGCGGACAACCTCCAGTTCAGCCCGGCCACCCTGGCCAAGATCTTCGCCGGCAAGGTCACCAAGTGGGACGACCCGGCGATCAAGGCCGACAACCCGGACGCCAAGCTGCCGTCGGCCGCGATCCAGGCGGTGCACCGCTCCGACGAGTCGGGCACCACCGACAACTTCACCAAGTACCTCGCCAAGACCGCCGCGTCCGACTGGACCTTCGAGAACTCGAAGGCGTGGAAGGCCCCGGGCGGCGTCGGCGCGGCCAAGTCCGACGGTGTGGCCAGCAAGGTCAAGAGCACCGACGGCACCATCAGCTACGTCGAGTGGTCGTACGCCGAGAACTCCGGCCTGAAGATGGCCAAGGTCAAGAACGGCGCCGGTGAGTTCACCGAGCTGACCGCCGAGTCGGCCGGCAAGACCATCGCCGGGGCCAAGTTCGAGGGCCAGGGCAACGACCTCAAGATGTCGATCGACTACAACACCAAGGAGGCCGGGGCGTACCCGATCGTCCTGGCGACCTACGAGATCGTCTGCAGCAAGGGCCTCGCCGCCGACAAGCTCCCGCTGGTCAAGGGCCTGCTCGGCCACGCGGCCAGCGCGGAGGGCCAGCAGGAGCTGGTCGAGCTGGGCTACGCCCCGCTCCCCGACGAGGTCCGCACCAAGGTCGAGGCCGCGGTCAAGAGCCTCTCCTGACGCCCTGATCGACACCACCTCAACGCGAAACGAGCGAGCAGATGGGTGACACCCCTCAGCGCTCGGCGCACGCCGGCACCGGCGGGACCCCCGTGGCCACGAGCCACGAGCGGCCCGCCGGTGCCTCGGCGCGTGTGGCCGAGCGCTCCGGCAACCCTGGCCGCCCCGACGGCGGCCTCGGCGGGGGCGGCGGCCTGCCCCGCGCCCGCGCCTTCGGCGCGGAACGGGCGTTCCGTGGCCTGACCCTGGCCGCCGGCAGCACCGTACTGATCGTCATCGCGGCCATCGCGATCTTCCTGATCGCGAAGGCCGTACCGGCGCTGCGGGCCAACACCGAGTCGTTCTGGACCTTCGAGGGCTGGTTCCCGAACGACAACCCGCCGAAGTTCGGCATCGGCGCGCTCGCCTTCGGCACCGTCCTGAGCTCGCTGCTGGCGCTGCTCGTGGCCGTGCCCGTCGCGCTGGGCATCGCCCTCTACCTGTCGCACTACGCCCCGCGCCGGCTCGGCAACAGCCTGGGCTTCCTGATCGACCTGCTGGCCGCCGTGCCGAGCGTGGTGTTCGGCCTCTGGGGCCGGGACTACTTCGCCGGCCCGGTCGCCGACCTCTCCGTCTGGCTGAACAAGTACTTCGGCTGGATCCCGATCTTCGGCGAGGGCCCGTACGGCAGTTCGATCCTGCTCGGCTCCGTGGTGCTGGCGATCATGGTGCTGCCGATCGTCACCTCGCTCTCCCGCGAGGTGTTCCGGCAGACCCCGACCGCCAACGAGGAGGCCGCGCTCGCGCTCGGCGCCACCCGCTGGGAGATGATCCGCACCGCGGTCCTGCCGTACGGCCGGCCGGGTGTCATCGCCGCGGTGATGCTGGGCCTGGGCCGGGCACTCGGCGAGACCATCGCGCTCGCGCTGACGCTCGGCTCGACGTACGCCATCTCGTTCAACATCCTCGAAGCCGGCGGCAACTCGATCGCCGCGAACATCGCCAACCGCTTCGGCGAGGCGAACGACACCGGCCGCGGCGCGCTGATCGCCTCCGGCCTGGTGCTGTTCGCGATCACGCTGATCGTCAACATCACCGCGCGGGCGATCATCTACCGTCGCCGCGAGTTCACGGAGTCGGCTGCCTGATGACCACCACACTCCCCACCCACCGCCCGCGCCCGCCGGCCCAGCCGGCCACGCTGCGGGCGAGGCGGCTTCCCGCGTACGCCGCGCCCGCCATCGCCGTCGCGGCGCTGCTGCTGTCGGCGGGCCTCGTCTACGGCGCCGGCATCGGCGGCCCGGTCCTGGTCGTGGTGGTCGGCGCGCTGCTCTACCTGGCCGGTCTCTTCGTCGCGGCGAACGCGGTGGAGGGCCGCCGGTCGGCCCGCGACCGGACCTGGAGCGCGCTGATCCACTCCGCGTTCGTGCTGGCCGTGCTGCCGCTGGCGTCGGTGGTCTGGACGCTGGTGAGCAAGGGTTCCGAGCGGCTGGACGCGAACTTCTTCGGCACCTCGATGAACAACATCGGGGCGCGGGACGCCAACGGCGGCGCCTACCACGCGATCATCGGCACGCTGGAGCAGGTCGGCATCGCCGCGCTGATCACCGTGCCGCTCGGCGTGCTCTGCGCGATCTACATCGTCGAGTACGGCCGCGGCCGGTTCGCGTTCACCATCCGCTTCTTCGTGGACGTGATGACCGGCATCCCGTCGATCGTCACCGGCCTGTTCGTGCTGGCGTTCTGGGTGCTGATCGTCTCGCCGTGGTTCAACGACGGCCGGCCGGGCTTCTCCGGCTTCGCCGCCGCGCTGGCGTTGAGCGTGCTCATGCTGCCCACCGTGGTCCGCTCCACGGAGGAGATGCTCCGGCTGGTGCCGGCGCCGCTGCGCGAGGGCGCGTACGCGCTCGGCGTGCCGAAGTGGAAGACCATCCTGCGGGTCGTGCTGCCGACCGCGCTGCCCGGCATCGTCACCGGCATCATGCTCGCCATCGCGCGGGCCGCCGGCGAGACCGCGCCGGTGCTGCTCGTCGCCGGCGGCGGCGCGGCGATCAACTTCAACCCGTTCGAGAACAACCAGTCGTCGCTGGCCCTCTTCGTCTACCAGCAGGCCGGCGAGGCGTCGAAGTACTCGCCGGCGCGGGCGTGGACCGCGGCGTTGACCCTGGTCGCGCTGGTGCTCGTCCTGACCGTCGCGGCGAAGCTGCTGGCCCGTCGAAACCGGCTCGGCCGATGAACCCCGGAGGTACCGCCACCATGGCCAAGCGCGTCGAAGCCTCGAACGTCACCGCCTACTACGGCGGGTTCAAGGCGATCGAGAACATCAACCTCACCGTCGAGCCGAAGACCGTGACCGCCCTGATCGGCCCGTCCGGCTGCGGCAAGTCGACGTTCCTGCGGTCGATCAACCGGATGCACGAGGTGCTCCCCGGCGCCCGGGTCGAGGGCAACCTGACCATCGACGGGCAGGACGTCTACGACCGCGACGTGGACGTCACCGCGGTCCGCCGGATGATCGGCATGGTCTTCCAGCGGCCGAACCCGTTCCCCACCATGAGCATCTTCGAGAACGTGGTGGCCGGGCTGAAGCTCAACGGCGTACGCCGCAAGTCGATCCTGGAGGAGGCGGCCGAGAGGGCGCTCCGCTCGGCCAACCTCTGGGACGAGGTGAAGGACCGGTTGGGCAAGCCCGGCGCCGGCCTCTCCGGCGGCCAGCAGCAGCGGCTCTGCATCGCCCGGACCATCGCGGTCGAGCCGCAGGTGGTGCTGATGGACGAGCCGTGCTCGGCGCTGGACCCGATCTCCACGCTGGCCATCGAGGACCTGATGTTCCAGCTCAAGGACAAGTTCACCATCATCATCGTCACGCACAACATGCAGCAGGCCGCGCGGGTGTCGGACCGCACCGCGTTCTTCTCGATCGAGAAGACCGGCGACCCGGGCCGCCTGATCGAGTACGACAACACCCAGAAGATCTTCAGCAACCCCACCCAGAAGAAGACCGAGGACTACATCACCGGCCGCTTCGGCTGAGGTGCAAGGCGGGGCCCCCTGTTAACGCATTGCGCATAGGAAGGGGCCCCGCTCAACAACCACGCTCAGCGCAACACGAAGCGCGGCTCGGCGCCGTCCAGGCCCTCGATGTGCGGCACGATCGGCGTACCCGGGTCGCGTTGCGCCGCGGCGCGCGCCACGCCCGCGAGGTCGCCGGCGGCGGCGATCTCGCCGAGCGTGACCATGGTCGGCGGCAGCATGGTCAGCTCGCCCGCCTCCGCCCGGGCCAGCGCGTCCGCCGGGCGGAGCCACAGCGTGTGGTCGGCCTCGCCGGAGACGTCCCGGGTCCGCTGCCCCTCGGGCAGCAGGGCGACGAAGAAGTACGTGTCGAAGCGGCGCGGCTCGAACTCCGGCGTGATCCACCGGGTCCACGGCAGCAGCAGGTCCGACCGGAGCGTGAGCCCGCGCCCGGCCAGCAGGTCGGCGAAGCCGGTACGCCGACCCACCAGGTCCTGCCGGGCGGCCTCCCAGTCGTCGCCGCTGACGTCACCGACCACGGTCGCCTCATCCGGGCCGGCCAGCAGCACGCCCGCCTCCTCGAAGACCTCGCGGGCGGCGGCGCAGACCACCGCCTGCGCGTCCGCCGGGTCGAGCCGGAACCGCTCACCCCAGGCCGCCGGTGTCGGCCCGGCCCAGCCGAGGTGCGCCTCCGAGTCGGACCGGTCCACCCCGCCACCGGGAAACGCGTACATCCCGCCGAACGTCATCGCCGCCACCCGCCGGATCAGGTAGACCTCGAAGTCGTCGCCGGCCGGGCGCAGCAGCAGCACGGTGGCCGCGACCCGGGGCACCGCGGGCTCGCCACCCTCGGCATGGAACCGGCGGGCGTGCTCCACCAGGGCGGGGGGTGCGGCGAAGCCGTCGATCGTCATGCGCCGAGCCTAGTTCCCGGTCCGGCAGCTCGACCGGGTCGGCTCCCGCCCTCGTCGTCGCGCTAAGTGACGGCTTCTCCCCCGCCCACCACATCGCTCGCCGCCTTTGCTCTGCAGCCAATCGCGCATCAGCGACCGGCAGTGACCGCTGCGTCGACGGCTGCAGAGCAAAGGCGGCGGAGGGGACCACCGACACCGGGGCACAGAGGGAGGGTTATGTCCGGTATGAGTCTTCCATGCACATCGGCCCCACACCACTAGGGTCGACAGCCATCACGCTACGCAACCCTGACGCTCCGTGTTCGACACCGGTGACCGGGGGACCGTGGAGCACGGCCCCCCGCACGCCCGGCAGACGGACCATCAGCCACCCACCCGGACCGGCGTGCGGCGGATCGGGGTCCGACGGCGGCGGATCGGGCATTCGGGAACGGCGGAATGTTTGAGCGCCTGGTGGCGAAGCTCGGTGCGCCTTCGTGGTTCCTGCCCTGGCTCGACGCAGAGCGGAGCGCGCGGCAGCTTCGGCTCTTCGAGCCGCTTCTGATCCCGGGCCTCCTGCAGACCGAGAACTACGCTCACGTGGTGATGCGCCTGAACGACCTCATGTCTGCGGCCGAGGTCGACCAACAGGTGAGCGCCCGCATGAGCCGTCACAAGATCCTGACCGGCGAGACGCCACCTCAGGTGGTGGCCGTCCTCGACGAGACCGCGCTTCGTCGCGGGAGCGAAGAGCACGCCGGCATCATGGCCGAACAGGTCGCCCATCTGATCGCGGTCGCCGAGCTTCCCCACGTTCACGTCCATGTGATCCCGGCGGCGGCGGGCCTCCACATCGGACTCTCGGGGCCGTTCGCCATGGCACGGGTCAGCGACGGGAATTGGGTCGGGCACCTCGAAAACCAGCTAGGCGGGATCGTGGTCGACGGCGAAGATGGGCTAGATACTCTTCACGCGAGGTGGGAGAACGTTCGGAACGAAGCGCTCCCGCGCCGGCCGTCCATCGAACTGATGAAGGAAGTGCACAGCGATCATGGACCTCACTAACGCCACCTGGCGCAAGTCCAGGCGCAGCGGTTCGAGCGGCGGCAACTGTGTCGAGGTCGCCGACAACCTTGCCGGCGTCGTTGGCGTACGCGATTCGAAGGACCCGACCGGGCCTGCGCTGGTCTTTCCCGCGACGTCGTGGCGGGCATTCGTCGCGGAGGTCGCCGGCCGGGCCTGACGTCCCGACGGGTGGATCATGCTGCCGGTGAGCGAGCCGGGCGGGATAGCGTTCCAGGCATGACGCGTTGGGGAATCCTGGCCACCGGACACATCGCCGCCTGCTTCGCCACCGACCTGCGCCTGGTGCCGGACGCCGAACTGGTGGCGGTCGGGTCGCGTACCCGGGAGAGCGCCGAGGCGTTCGCGCGGCGGTTCGACGTGCCGCGGGCGTACGCCTCCTGGGCCGAACTGGCCGCGGACCCGGACCTGGACGCGATCTACGTGGCCACGCCGCACGCCGCGCACCACGAGGCGGCGCTCGCCTGCCTGGCCGGCGGCAAGGCGGTGCTGGTGGAGAAGCCCTGCACGTTGGACCTGCCCACCACCGTCGAGTTGGTGGAGACGGCGCGCGCCCGCGGGCTCTTCTTCATGGAGGCCATGTGGATGCGGACGAACCCGCTGATCCTGCGCGTGCTGGAGCTGATCTCCGACGGCGCGATCGGCGAGGTCACCCACGTCCGGGCCGACTTCGGGGTGGCCGGGCCGTTCCCGCCGGAGCACCGGATGCGGGCCCGTACGCTCGGCGGCGGCGCGCTGCTGGACCTCGGCGTCTACCCGCTGAGCCTGGCCCATCTGGTGCTCGGTGTGCCACAGCACGTGCAGGCGTGGGCCCGGCTGAGCCCGGAGGCGGTGGACGAGAACACCGGCATGGTCCTGGGCTGGGACTCCGGCGCGGTGGCGACGCTGAGCTGCGGCATGGTCGGCGCCACCGCGATCACCGCGTCGATCACCGGCACCACCGGCCGGATCGATCTGCCGGAGCCGTTCTTCCGGCCCGGGTCGGCGGTGCTGCACCGGCTCGGCGCCGAGCCGGAGACGATCCCGGCGGACCTGACCGGTGGCGGCTACCAGTACGAGGCGATCGAGGTGGGACGCTGCCTGGCGGCCGGGCTGACCGAGAGCCCGCTGGTGCCGCACACCACCACGCTGGAGATCATGACTCTGCTCGACGACATCAAGGCCCGGATCGGCGTCTCCTACGCGTAAGGAGGGGCCCCTTCTCTACCGGAGGCGTTAAGAAGGGGCCCCTCCTTCGCGCTAGAACAGCGGGCGGACCAGCAGGTACGCGAGGCAGGCGATGGCCGCCGCCGCCGGGAACGTGATGATCCACGCGATCACGATGTTGCCGGCCACGTTCCAGCGGACCGCGGAGAGCCGCTTGGTCGCGCCGACCCCCATGATCGCCGAGGTGATCGTGTGGGTGGTGGAGATCGGGGCCTTGAGCACCAGCGCGTTGAAGTAGAGCACCGCGCTGGCCACGGTCTCGGCCGCGAAGCCCTCCGCCGGGCCCAGGTCGATGATCTTCCGGCCCAGCGTCCGGATGATCCGCCAGCCGCCCGCGTACGTGCCGAGCGCCAGCATCGTCGCGGAGGTCCAGAACACCCAGCCCGGGATGTGCGTCTTGCTCTCCTGGAAGCCGCCGGTGTAGAGCGCCAGCACGATGATGCCCATGGTCTTGGCGGCGTCCTGCATGCCGTGGCCGACCGACATGGCGGCGGCGGACGCGGTCTGCGCCCAGCGGAAGCCGCGGTTGAGCTTGCCCGGCTGCCCCTTCCGGAACAGCCACATGATCGCCAGCATCACCAGGAAGCCGAGGACCAGGCCGACCACCGGGGAGAGCACCATCGGGAGGAGCACCTTCTCCACGATGTTGCCCCACTGGACGATGCCGTCGGCGGCGAACAGGGTCGCGCCGACCAGGCCGCCGAAGAGCGCGTGCGACGAGGAGGAGGGCAGGCCGAAGTACCAGGTGATCAGGTTCCAGGCGATCGCGCCGAGCACGCCGGCGAAGACCACGCCGAGGCTCTCCACCCCGGTCGGGAGCGTGACCAGGCCGTCGCCGACCGTCTTGGCGACCCCGGCGCCGAAGTGCGCGCCGACGAAGTTGCCGACGGCGGCCAGGCCGAGGGCGATCCGGGGTGTCAACGCCCGGGTCGAGATGCTGGTGGCGATCGCGTTGGCCGCGTCATGGAAGCCGTTCGTGTAGTCGAACGCCATGGCGACCGCGATCACCGCCAGTACGGCGATGAGTTCGGGGCTCACAGGATCAGGACTCCTTGACCGCGATGGTCTCGACGGTGTTGGCGACGTGCTCGAAGGCGTCGCAGGCGGCCTCCAGCTCGTCGGCGACCTCCTTCATCTTCAGCACCGTGAGCGCGTCGTACTCGCCGGAGAAGAGCCGGACCAGCAGCATCCGGTACGCCTGGTCGCCGTCGTTCTCCAGCCGGTTGCACTCGATCCAGTAGTCCTCGAGGTCCTTCATCGACTTCAGCCGGGGCATCGCCTCGGCGGTGAGCTTGGCCTGCTGGTCGAGCACGTTGACCAGTTCGTGCAGCTCGCGCGGGAGCGACGGGAGCTTGGTCAGGCCGTACAGGTAGAGCAGGTTGCCGACCGCCTCCAGGTGGTCCATCACGTCGTCGAGCAGCGAGCCCAGCCGGTAGATGTCCTCCCGGTCGAACGGCGTGATGAAGGTGGAGTTGATCTTCTTGTAGAGGTCGTGCGTGATCTGGTCGCTGTCGTGCTCGACCTCGGTCAGCCGCTCGCTGATCGACTGCACGTCGGCGCCGGGCAGGCCCAGCTCGTTGAGCAGGTCGGTCCCCTTCACCAGGTTCTGCGCGGCCCTGGTGAAGAGCTCGTAGAAGGCGCCCTCGGTGGGACGGAAGGAAAACTTCACAGCACGGACCTCGTCGTGTCGGTGGAAGGGTGGCCGTCGCCTGGCAAGGCGCCTGCTCTGGGCATGCTAGGGACCCGGTGGAACCGGGCATCGACCGGCCCACCCCTGGTCAGACCCGATTCACCGCTCGTTCACCTACTGTTCACCTGAGCGCTCGAAGCCCTGGTCACGCAACCGGTCACGCTCCCGTTCCACGTCGAAATCGGCAGCCGGATACCCGAGATCCAAGCCGTCGAACGTCTCGCGCAGCAGGTGGGCCAGCGCCCAGTCGCGGTACCACTTGCGGTCCGCCGGCACCACGAACCAGGGCGCGGCGTCCGTGCCGCAGCGCTCCAGCGCCTCGGCGTACGCGGCCTGGTACTCGTCCCACCGGGCCCGGGTGTCCAGATCGCTCGGGTTGTACTTCCAGTGCTTCGTCGGGTCGGTCAGCCGCTCCATCAGCCGCTCACCCTGCTCGGCGTAGGAGATGTGCAGCATGACCTTGACCACGGTGACCGCCTGCTCGGTCAGCTCCCGCTCGAAGTCGTTGATGATCTCGTAGCGGGACCGCCAGGTGGCCTCGTCGACCAGCCCCTCCACCCGGGCGATCAGCACGTCCTCGTAGTGCGAGCGGTTGAACACGCCCACGTAGCCCGGGGGTGGCAGCGCCCGCCGGATCCGCCACAGGAAGTCGTGCCGCAGCTCCTCCTCGGTGGGCGGGCCGAACGAGCGGATGTGCAGCCCGAGCGGGTTCATCGCGCCGGCCACCCGCTTCACCGCGCCGTCCTTGCCGCCGCAGTCCATGGCCTGGAGCACCAGCAGCACCCGGCGCGGCCGACCGTCGCCCAGGTGCGTCCCGGCCTGCGCGGGGGCGCTGGTGGCGCCGCCCGGGCCGGCGGTGACCTGGGCGGCGGCGTACAGCATCTCCTGCTGCCGGGCCAGCTCCGCACCGACCAGTTCGACCTGGCCACGGGCCCATTCCTTGCGCGCCGAACCGCGACCGGCCGCCTTCGGCAGCCCCGGCGTCGAGCGGGGGTCCACGGCCGTCAGGTCCACCGACCCCGGCCCCACCCGCAGCAGTTCCCGCATCGACCCGTCCTCGGGCCTCACCACCCCAGTCATCCCCCGATCCTCACCCTTACGGCCCGATCATGGGCACGACGCGTCCGGTACGCCCGCTTTGCGGTTCCACCCCGGCCGCGCTCGCCCGCCGCCGGGCGGCGCGGAGCGAGATCTTGGTACGAAATGGCCCTCATGGGGGCCGATTTCTTCCAAGATCCACTACGAATCCTGCTATTCGGAAGATTGATCTCGTATTGCAGGAAGTGGGCAGGGGCGAGGGCGGCGAATGGAGTTGTGGGCGATCTCGCGGGGGAGTCCGGGTGGAACGCGGGCACCCGCTGGGGCCGGACGCCGGCCGGCCGCCGCGCTGGTGAGCGCGGCTCAGACCACCAGGGCCAACCACTTCCGGTACGAGGTGGCGAACGGCTCGGTGCCGTCGCCGAGCGCGCCGAGCAGCCAGCGGGACGCCGCCTCCGCCTCGGCGACCAGGTCGTCCGGGTAGTTCCACCGGGCCCGGTGCTCGGCGAACTCGTCCTCGTCGCGCAGCTCGACCAGGCCCGTCTCGCGGCGGCGCACCACGTCCAGGTCGAGGTCGACCAGGTGGACCGTCTCGTCGCCCTCCCACCGGGCCGGGGTGGCGATGTCGCAGTAGACCTCGCTGGTGCGCGGCGGCGGGTTGAACATGCCCGTCCACCAGGCGTTGCGGGGCACCAGCAGGACGAACGGAATCTGCTCGACCGACGGCCGGCCGTGGTAGACCGACTCGGTGCCGACCGGCACGCCGAGCCAGATGCCGAGGTCGTCCTCGGCGAGCCGACGGGCCGGGTAGTCGCGGTGGGCGCTGCCGTCGTACTTGCGGTAGATCACGCGGACCACGTCGCTCGGCATGCCTGGCACCCTAACCGATTCCGGCCACGCCACGCGATCGGCAGGTAACCGGACGCGACCCGGCACCGCGCCACGCCGCCGGAGCGGCCGGACCGGCGTCGGTGCCGGCGGGTACGGTCGCACGGTGAGCCCGTCCCGCACCGCCACCCCCGTCCCGAAGAAGCGCCGGAGTGGCCGCGCGAGCGGCACGGAGCTGCTGGCCGCCGCGGTCGGCGCGGTCCCGGGCGGCGCGACCCGGCCCGGCCAGCAGCTCATGGCCGAGGCGATCGAGCGCAGCATCGCCTCCGGCGAGCACCTGCTGGTGCAGGCCGGCACCGGCACCGGCAAGTCCCTGGCCTACCTGGCGCCGGCGCTGACCGTGGACGGCCCGGTGGTGGTCTCCACCGCCACGCTGGCGTTGCAGTCCCAGCTCGTCGACCACGACCTGCCCCGGTTGGCCGACGCGGTCGAGCCGGTGCTCGGCCGTCGACCCACGTTCGCCGTGCTGAAGGGCCGGCACCACTATCTCTGCCTGGCCCGGTTGGACAGCTCCGTCGAGGACGAGCCGGAGGACGCGCTGTTCGACGCGCCCCGGCCCGGCGGGACGAAGTGGCTCGGCGAGGCGGGCCGGCTGGGCAAGCAGGTGCAGCGGCTGCGCGACTGGGCGGAGGAGACCGCCACCGGCGACCGCGACGAGCTGGATCCGGGCGTCGACGACCAGGTCTGGCGCAGCGTCTCGATGCCGGCCCGGGAGTGTGTCGGCGCGAGCCGCTGCCCGTTCGGGCAGGAGTGCTTCGCGGAGGCGTCTCGGGCCCGCGCCCGGGAGGCCGACCTGGTGGTGACCAACCACAGCCTGCTCGCCGTGGACATGCTCGCCGGACGGCACATCGTGCCCCCACACCGGCTGCTCGTGGTGGACGAGGCGCACGAGCTGGCCGACCGGGTCTCCTCGGCGGCCCAGGCCGAGCTGGTGCCGGAGCTGATCGACAGGTCCACCCGCCGCGCCCGGCCGCTGCTGCGCCCCGACCACGCCGACCGGCTCACCGAGGCCGGCGACGCGCTGGCCGTGGGGCTGGCCGAGGCGCCCGCCGGTCGGCTCACCGCCGGCCTGCCGCCCGCGCTGCGCGAAGCGTGCACGCTGCTCGACTCGGCGACCCGGGCCGCGCTGGAGGCGATCGGCGACGTGAAGGCCGACGACCCCGACCCGGTCCGCAAACAGCAGGCCAAGGCGGTGCTGGACGAGCTGTCCGCCACCGCCCAGCGGTTGCTGGAGGAGGGCGACCACGACGTGGCCTGGGTGGAGAAGCCGGAGAACGGCAGCCGCCGGGCACTTGTGGTGGCGCCGTTGTCGGTGGCCGGCACGCTCGCCACCCACCTCTACGACGAACGCACCGTGGTCGCCACCTCGGCCACGCTGGCGCTGGGCGGGCGCTTCGACACGGTGGCCCGGGCGCTCGGGCTGGACGCGCCGCCACCGGCCCCGCCGTCGCCGGCCGCCGCCGCGGCGGCCACCGCTGCCGCCGCCGGCCGCGGCACCGACCCGGCGCCGGTGGCGAGCACCGAGGGCAGCCGGGCGGCGATCGGCACCGTACCGGCCACCGAGGGCCCGGGCTGGCGGTCGCTCGACGTCGGCTCGCCGTTCGACTACGCCCGGCAGGGCATCCTCTACGTGGCCGCGCACCTGCCCCGCCCCAGCGTCTCCGGGCTGCCCACGGCGGCCGGCGAGGAGTTGCTGGCGCTGGTCGGCGCGCTCGGTGGGCGTACCCTCGGGCTCTTCTCCTCCCGGCGGGCCGCGCAGCAGGCGGCGGAGCTGCTCCGCGCGCGGACCGACCTGCCCCTGCTGCTCCAGGGCGAGGAGGCGTTGCCGCTGCTGGTCCGCCGCTTCCGGCACGAGCGGGAGAGCTGCCTGTTCGGGGTGATGTCGCTCTGGCAGGGGGTGGACGTGCCGGGCGACGCCTGCCAGCTCGTGGTGATCGACCGGCTGCCGTTCCCCCGGCCCGACGAGCCGCTCGCCGCGGCCCGGGCGGCGGCGGTGGACGCCGGCGGCGGCTCCGGGTTCGCGGCGGTCAGCGTGCCGATCGCGGCGGTCCGGCTGGCGCAGGGCGTGGGTCGGCTGATCCGGGCCACCGGCGACCGGGGTGTGGTGGCGGTCCTCGACTCGCGGCTGGAGACGGCACGCGGCTACGGCCCGTTCCTGCGCCGGTCGCTGCCCCCGTTCTGGTACACGACCCGCCCCGAGGTGGCCCGGGGCGCGCTGGAACGGCTGGCCAAGAGCTGACGCCCGCGCCTCCCCGGGCGGGGTGACGCGGGCGTCGTCGGATCGGGCCGGGTCAGGGCGCCTGGGAGGCGACCACCACGGCGTCCGGCGGGGTGTCCGGCACGGTACGCGCGGCGAGCCGGCGGACCGCGGTGTTGAGCACGGCGATCAGCGGCACCGAGACCAGCGCGCCGGCGATGCCGGCCAGCACGACCCCGGCGGCGATGCCGATGATCACGGCGAGCGGGTGGATGGCCACCGCGCGGCCCATGATCAGCGGCTGGAGCACGTGGCCCTCGATCTGCTGCACGCCGACCACCACGCCCAGGATGATCAGGGCGGTCACCGGGCCGCTGTCGACCAGCGCGACCAGCACGGCCACCACGCCGGACAGGAACGCGCCGACGATCGGGATGAACGCGCCCAGGAAGACCAGCGCGGCCAGCGGGAACGCGAACGGGATGTCGAAGATGACCAGGAAGATGCCGATGCCCACGGCGTCGATGAACGCGACAAGCACGGTGGCCCGCACGTACGCGCCCAGCGTCGCCCAGGACGCGCGCCCGGCGTCGTCGACCTTCCAGCGCGCGGCCACCGGCAGCAGCCGGACCAGGAACCGCCAGATGTTGTTGCCGTCGCGGAGGAAGAAGAACGTCGCGAAGAGCACCAGGACGGTGCCGGTGAGCACCTCGGCGAGCGTCGCGGCGGTGCTGAGCGCGCCGCTGGTGAACCGCTCGGTGTTGCCGTTGATCCAGGCCTGCGCCTCGTTGATGTAGCGGTCGAGCTGGCTGTCGGACAGGTGCAGCGGCCCGGTCTTGAGCCAGTCCTGGATCTGCCGGACGCCCTGCGAGGACTTCTCGCTCAGCTCCGGCACGCCCTGGATGAACTCGTTGACCACCAGGGTGAGCGTGCCGATCACCGCGGCCAGGCCGCCGACCAGCACCACGCCGGTCGCCAGCGAGCGGGGGAACCGCGCCTTCAGCAGCCAGCCGACCGCCGGGGCGAGCAGCGCCGACAGCAACAGCGCGACGGTCAACGGGATGATCACGATGCTGATCGTGCCGACGATCTTCAGCAGGGCCCAGGTGACGATGCCGATCACGATCAGCCGCCAGCACCAGGCGGCGGCGATGCGCAGTGCGTGCGGCACCTCGGTGTCGTCCCGGCTGACCGTCGAGGAGTGCATCGCGGCCGGCGGCGGGGCACCCACCACGGTCGCCGACGGCGACGCCACCGGACCCGGCGAGGCCGGCGACGCCACGCCCGCGTCTGCCGGCGTCGGGTCGTCCTCGTACCGGCGGGACCGGGCCGACTCACGGCCTGTCTCGTACGCGCGGCGGAGCCGTCCGCGCATCCGCTCGAAGCGGCTCAAGCGCACCTCCCGCACAGTTGACCCACCCACGTCACAGGGGGGACAGGATACGTCCGACCGCCCCACCCTAGGGCGGTCCCGCCACACATTGCCCCGCCGCCGCTCCCGGCAACCACGACGGAAGCGGTCGATCGGCACGCGGTAGCGTCTGGCGTGTGACCGCCGACCAGAGTCTCGACGCCGGGCTGCCCATCCGCCTGCTGCACGATCGCGTGCTGGTGCGTACCGAGGGTGGTGAGGGGGAACGCCGCTCCACCGCCGGCATCGTGATCCCGGCGACCGCGGCGGTCGGCAAGCGGCTCGCCTGGGCCACGGCGGTAGGCGTGGGGCCACACGTGCGCTCGATCGTGTCCGGGGACCGGGTGCTCTTCGACCCGGACGACCGCTCCGAGGTCGAGCTGCACGGCCGGGCGTACGTGCTGCTGCGCGAGCGCGACGTGCACGCGGTGGCGGCGGAACGGGTGGAGGAGAGCGCGACCGGCTCCACCGGGCTCTACCTCTAGTTCCAGCCCTCCCCCGGCGCCGTTTGCGGCGCTGCCCGGCGGGAAGCCCAGGCACCTCAGTGCGCCCTGGGGAGGGACCATGCCGATCGTGATCAAGAGGATTCTCGCCTGGGGGTTCCTCGCGTTCCTGATCTACTTCATGGCGTTCCGGCCGGACGGCGCGGCGCAGCTGTTCCGGGGGATCGGGGCCGCGCTGATGGCCATCGCCCAGGGGCTCGGCGACTTCCTCACCGGCCTGATGGCCTGACCCCGCCCGGGCCGGCGCGCGCAAGGCGGCTCAGCCGCGCGCGACAGCGGGCCGGGCTCAGCCGTGCGGGTGCCAGGCGTGCGGGCCGTAGCCAGGGGGCGGGGGCGGCGGGGCCAGCACCACCGGGATCGGCACCACCGGCTCGTCCGGCGCCTCGACGGTCCGCCGGGAACCGTCCGGGAACCGCAGGTGGTAGCGCTGCCCGTCCCAGACCCCGACCGGCGCCTGCGGATCACGACCGACGAAGAACGACCGGTACGCGGCGATCGCCTCCAGCAGCTCCCGTTCCTCCCGTGCCGTCCGGTCCCGCTCGGCGGGCTTGCGGTCCAGCCCCCGGCGCATCCCGTCGCGCAGCAGCGCCAGCCGGGTCGCGGCGAACTGGTAGCCGCGCATCGCCTTCACGCCGCCGTCGCCGGCCACCCGCCGGGCCCAGGTGCGGGCCGCGTGCCGCCGGCCCAGGCTGCCCAGCGCCGCCACCTCGGGCGGGGTGAGCCAACCGGCCCGGACGTAGTCGGGCAGCGTGCGCTCGGTGAGCCGGCCCTCCCAGGCCCGCAGCCAGACGGCCAGCCCCACCATGCCGAAGAAGATGGGCACCATGACGCCGAGGTAGCCGTAGAGCACGATCACCTGCTGCCCGGTGGCCTGGGCCAGTGACGGCAGCAGGTTCCAGGTGCCGTGCAGCATCATGGCCAGCAGCAGGCCGGCGAGCGGGGCGAGGATCCGCACCCGCCGGTCGGCGGTCCGGGCGGCGACGCCCAGCCCGACGCCGGTCATCGAGGTGAACAGCGGGTGGGCGAAGCCGAAGAGCAGGATCCGCACGATGAAGATCGCGATCACCTGCTGCGCGCCGGTGGCCGGGCCGTACTCCTCCACGCCGGTGCGGTAGCCGTATCCGCCCAGGTAGAGGATGTTCTCGACCATGGCGAAGCCGACCGCGGACAGCCCGCAGTAGACCAGCCCGTCGGTGATCCCGGAGAACTCCCGGCGCCGGAAGATCAGCAGCAGGATCGGGCCGGCCGCCTTGGTCAGCTCCTCGATGAACGGCGCGACGAGCACGGCGGTCAGCGCGGCGGGCAGCCCGCGGTCCTCGAACAGTCGCGCGCCGGTCTCGTTGACCAGCAGCGAGATGGCGGTGGAGACGAACGCGCCCCAGGCGAAGCAGAAGATCAGGTATTTCAGCGGCTCGGGTTCGTAACGGTCGAGCCAGAGGAAGCAGGACACCAGCACCGGCACCGGCAGGATCGCCGCGATCACGCCGACCAGCAGCGCCTCCGCGCCCAGGCTCTCGCCCAGCGTGAAGACCATGAACAGCGCGCCGGCCGCGATCAGCAGCACCACCGCGGCCAGCGCCAGGAAGCGCCGCCAGCCGAGCCGGCGCAGCGGCATGCGCGGCGTCGACGCCCCGGGTGGCGGGACGGCGGGCGCGGGCGGCGGCGGTGCTCCGCCGGGCGGGGTGACGGCCATGCGGTCAGCGTAGCCACCCGCGCCCCACTGGTCCGGCCGCATCGTGACGGCTATGCTGCCGGGCAGGTCACGAGCGCCAGCGTCAAGCCCCGGCTTGCTGGCCGGCAACCCTCGTCGAGTTCGCGGTGGGGTGCCCCGGGTGATGACCGGGCCCAGCGCCGCGTCGCGTGCTGGGCAAGCGCGGACCCCGTCCCGGCACCCCGGGGTCCCCTGTGACCCGGAGGCTCCGCCATGACCGTCACCCTCGTACCCGCCCTCCCCACGCTGCCCGTTCCGGTCCGGCCGGACCCGCTCGGCGTGCTCGGCGTACCGGGAGAGATCAACCTGGACCACGCCGCCAGCGCGCCGTGCGCGCGGGCCGCGGCCGACGCGGTGGCCGAGCTGCTGCCCTGGTACGCGAGCGTGCACCGCGGCGCGGGCGCGATGTCCCGGCGTTGCACGCTTGCCTACGAGCGGGCCCGGCAGACCGTGGCGGACTTCGTCGGCGCGCGCCCCACCGACCACGTGATCTTCACCCGGAACACCACGGACGCGGTGAACCTGCTGGCCCGGGCGCTGCCGGCCGGCACCACGGTGGTCACGTTCGGCGGGGAGCACCACGCGAACCTGCTCCCCTGGCCGCGCGGCACGGTCCGGCTGCCGGTGCCGGACAGCCCGGCCGGCGCGGTCCGGTCGCTGAGCCTGGCGCTGGCCGAGCTGGCCCGTGACGCCCGGCCCGGCCGGCCGGTGCTGGTCGCGGTGACCGGCGCCAGCAACGTCACCGGCGAGTGCTGGCCGGTCGCCGAGCTGGCCCGGGTGGCCCACCGGTACGGCGCGCGCGTCCTGGTGGACGCCGCGCAGCTCGCCCCGCACGCCCCGGTCGACGTGGCCACGCTGGACGTGGACTACCTGGCGCTCTCCGGCCACAAGCTGTACGCCCCGTTCGGCGCCGGCGTGCTGGTCGGGCGCGCGGACTGGCTGGACGCCGCCGCGCCGTACCTGGCCGGCGGCGGGGCCACGGGTCACGTCGGCGCGGCCACCCACGAGGTACGGTGGGTGACCGGCCCGGCCCGGCACGAGGGCGGCACCCCGAACCTGCTCGGCGCGGTGGCGCTGGCGGCGGTCTGCGCGGCGTTCACGGCGGCGGACCGCACCACGCTGCACGCCCGGGAGCAGGCGCTGCTGTCCCGGCTGCGGTCCGGCCTGGCCGCGCTGCCGGACGTGGTGGAGCTGCGCACGTTCGGCCCGGACGCGCCCAGGGTGGGCATCGTCAGCTTCGTGGTCGCCGGGCGGGACTCCGCCGAGGTGGCCGCGCACCTGGCGGCCCGGCACCGGATCGGCGTGCGGGACGGCCTGTTCTGCGCCCACCCACTGACCCGCCGCCTGCTGACCGAGGCCGCCGCCCGCTCGGCCCGCACCGACCTGCCGTCCACCGCGCTGCGGGCGAGTCTCGGCCTGGGCACCACCGCCCACGAGATCGACACCCTCCTGACCGCGCTGGCCGCCCTGGCCGGTCCGCGCTGAGCCGGGTGGGGACGGTCAGCCGACCGGAGGGGCGGTGGGGGACGCGTCGGCGGGCTGGTCCTTTCCGTGGAACGCCTGCCGGACCAGGCGGTTCGCCTCCTCCTGGTCGATGCCGGACGCCACCATCAGGTCGCTGGCGGCGGTCCGCACCTGGGCGATCACCACGCTGCCGGAGAAGCCGACCCCCTCGGCATACGCCCGGCCGGCTTCGCTGACCGCCCGCAGCGCCCGCTCCCGGGCCTGTTCCGGCTCCTCGCCGACGGCGAACTCGTGCCGGAGCAGGCGTACCGACTCGGCGAGGTGGGCGACGGAGTCGGGCATCGGCTCGGGGACCGACTCCTCGTCCTCGATCATGGTGACCGCGCGGCGGATCAGCGTGCCGCTGTTGCGCATCGCCCGGTCGATCGGCTCGGCCGCCTCCGCGTAGTGGGTCAGCTCGCTGCGCCGGTGCCAACGGGCCGGCGAGATGGTGATGGTCTCCTTCGCGCCCTCGATCGCCTCGCTGAGCGCGGCCAGCTCCTCCTTGTTCTCCCGGAGCCGGAACAGCGCCCGCTGGGCCGCGCCCCGGTCCCGGTTACGCAGCGCCTCGGCGCACGCGTCGAGCTGCGCGGCCAGCAGGTCCAGCGCCGGTCGGGCGGCCCGGTTGATCACCCGGAGCGGGTTCAGCGGGAGCAGGACGGCGGTCACCAGCAACGCGATGCTGCCGCCGATGAAGGCGTCGACGAAGCGCGGCAGCTCGAGGTTCTGGGTGGACGGGCTGAGCGTCACGATCAGCACCGCGGTGGCCGCCGCCTGGATCACGATGGCCACGCTCGCCCCGGCGAAGATGGTCAGCAGGATCGCCGACGTCACCACCAGCGCGAGCTGCCACGCGCCGGTGCCGAGGAAGTAGATCAGCACGTCGCCGACGAACACGCCGACCGCCACCCCGATGATCAGCTCGACGGTACGCCGGAACCGCTGCCCCACCGAGGCGGCCAGCGTGCCCACCGCGGAGATCGGGGCGAAGACCGGCTGCGGGTTGTGCAGCAGCCGGTGCGAGACCAGGTACGCCAGACCGGCCGCGAGCCCCGCCTGCAACGCCAGGCCGAACGCGGTCCGGACCCGGTGCAGCCGGTCGTGCAGCGTGGCCTTGCTCCGGTCGCGCAGCTCGTCCACGGCGGCGGCGATCCGTGGCCCGTCCAGGTCGCCCAGCGCTTCGCGCGACGTCAGGCGCCGCAGGAACGGCGGTCGTCGGTCCTGGGCCATGGCGGGTACTACCCGTCCCGACCCCGGTGAATCCTCGCCCCGACGACGGAGTGGGGCAGACTTCACCGGATGGACGACCTGACGGCCCGGTGGCGGGCGACGGCCCGGGCGGCCGGCGCGACCGACCCGGACGGCGTGGCGCGGGCCGGGGCGCGGCTGCTGGCCGGCTGGCGGGAACCGCACCGGCAGCACCACACGGAGGACCACCTGCGGGCGGTGCTCGACGTGGTCGACGCGTACGCCGATCTGGCCCGCCACCCGGACCTGGTCCGGCTCGCGGCGTGGTGCCACGACGCGGTCTACGACCCGCGGGCCGGCGGCGACGCCAACGAGCGGGCCAGCGCCGACCTGGGCGACGCGCTGCTCACCGCCGCCGGGCTGCCGGCCGCGGCGGTGACCGGGGTACGCCGCCTGGTGCTGCTCACCGCCGGCCACGCGGTCGGACCGGACGACCCGGACGGCGCGTTGCTCTGCGACGCCGACCTGGCGGTGCTGGCCGCCGCGCCGGACGACTACGACAGGTACGCCGCCGCCATCCGCCGCGAGTACGCCCACGTCCCGGAGCCGGACTTCCGCGCCGGCCGGGCCGCCGTGCTGCGGCACCTGCTCGCCCTGCCGGCGCTCTACCGGCTACCCGACCCGCACGCCCGCTGGGAGGCGCCCGCCCGCGCCAACCTGACCCGCGAGCTGGGCACGCTGGGCTGAGACCGGCGCGGTCGAGGCGAAGACGTGTTTCGGGCGGCGCAGGCCGGCGTCCCGCAGCAGGCGGACGATCTCGCGGGACGGGACCACCGTCGCGCCCAGCCAGACCGCCACCCGGAACCGCTCGGCGGGCAGGTCGTAGTGATCCCGGTCGAAGCCGCGCCGGCTGGCGCCGAGCAGCTCGGCGAAGGCGTGCAGCTCCGCGAAGGAGACGTCGCTGATCAGGTGCGACCAGAGCCGGCCGCGCCAGGGCACCGCGGGCGGGTCCAGGTAGAGCACCGTTCCAAAGTACGCCGGTAGCCTTCCCGGCATGGCTGCCCATCCCCTCCTCGACGAACTGCGGGACGCGCTCGGCGAGTCCGCCGTGCTGACCGACCCGGACCTGCTGGCCGGGCACGAGCGGGACGAGGCCGACCTGTGCGCCTCGGGCACCCCGCTGGTGGTGGTCCGCCCCCGGGACACCGCGGGCGTGGTGGCGGCGGTACGCGCGGCGGGCCGGCACGGCGTACCGGTGGTGCCGCAGGGCGCCCGGACCGGGCTGGCCGGCGCGGCGAACGCGGTGGCCGGCGCGCTGGTGGTGAGCACGGTGGCGATGGACCGGATCGTGGAGATCGACCCGGTGGGCCGGATCGCCGTGGTGCAGCCCGGCGTGGTCAACGCCGCGCTGGCCGGGGCGGTGCGGGCGCGCGGGCTCTGGTACCCGCCGGACCCCGGTTCCTGGGAGTCGTCCACCATCGGCGGCAACGTGGCCACCAACGCCGGCGGCATGTGCTGCGTGAAGTACGGCGTGACAAGCGAGTACGTGCTCGGCCTGGAGGTGGTGCTCGCCTCCGGCGAGGTGCTGCGCACCGGCCGGCGCACCGCCAAGGGCGTCGCCGGGTACGACCTGACCCGACTCTTCGTCGGCTCGGAGGGCACACTCGGCGTGATCACCGAGGTCACCGTGGCGCTGCGCCCGGCGCCGGAGGCGGCACTGACCCTGGTGGCGGTCTTCGGCACCACGGCGGCGGCCGGCGGCGCGGTGGCCGGCATCGCCGAGCGGGGGCTCACCCCGAGCCTGCTGGAACTGCTGGACCGCACGCACCTGCGGGCCATCGAGGCGTACCGGCCGATGGGGCTGCGGACCGACGCGGAGGCGCTGCTGCTGGCCGCGGTGGACACCGGCGACCGGGCGGCCGACGACCTGGCCCGGATCGCCGAGGTCTGCACGGCGGCCGGCGCGGACGAGGTCTGGGCGGCCACCGACGCGACCGAGGCCGCCGCGCTGCTCCAGGCGCGGCGGCTGGCCCACCCGGCGATGGAGCGGTTCGCCGCGCAGACGTTCCCGGCCGGCAACGGCGGCCTGGTCATCGACGACGTGGCGGTGCCGCGCGGCCGGCTGGCGGAGCTGCTGGACGGCGTGGCCCGGATCGCCGTCGCGTGTGACGTCCCGATCGGGGTGGTCGGGCACGCCGGCGACGGCAACATGCACCCGAACATCGTGGTCGACCGCGCCGACCCGGCCAGCCTGGAGCGGGGCCGGCGAGCCTTCGACGAGATCATGCGGCTCGGGCTGGACCTGGGCGGCACCTGCACCGGCGAGCACGGCGTCGGGCTGCTCAAGCGGGACTGGCTGGCGCGGGAGATCGGCCCGGTGGGCGTCCGGGTGCACCAGGCGATCAAGGCGGCGCTGGACCCGGCCGGGCTGCTCAACCCCGGCAAGGTGCTCTGACTCAGCCCTTGTCGTCGGCGGGCGTGGCCTGGGTGAGCAGCAGCAGCACCTCGTACGCCACCGGCGGCGCCGGCTCGCCCGGGCAGTCCTGGATGGTGACGGTCAGCCCCGGCGGGATCAGCAGCGTCGAGGTCAGCACGCCGATGCAGAGCTGCCGGTACCGCCGGGCCTGGTCGGTCTCCCGGGCCAGCGCCGGGTCGGCGAGCATCCGCTGCAACCGGGACGTCTGCTCCGGGTTCAGCGAGCCGGTCGCGTCGACGCCGTCGCCGGCGCAGTCCCGGCACTGCCACCGGCCGGTCGGCTCCACGTCGAGCGTGCGGACCACGCCGTCCCCGCCCAGCCGCTGCATCAGGGTGACGAGGTTCCCGGTCGGTGTCGGGGTGGCCGAGCCCTGCTGACCGGGTGCGGTGGTGCCCTCGGCGTCGCCGAGGAGCGCGCAGCCGGTCAGGGCGGTCGCCAGCAGGACGCCGGCGGACAGGGCGGGGACGCGCGACCACGATGGGCGAACCACGCGGGAAACCTACACTTCCGTAGGTAGCGCGCACTAGCCGTCGAGCGGCCGTTAGGGGTCGGACCGGCTAGCGGGGCGCGGCCGGGAGGTCGGTGCCCCGGTCGGCCGCGAAGCCCCGCACGTCGGGCGCGCCGAGCCGGGCCGCGTCGGCCCCGATGTCGTCCGGCATGAGCTGCGACGCCCGCTCGGCCTCCACCCGCGCCCGGTAGTGGGCGACCTCCCGGGCACGGGTCGCCGCGTCCCAGCCGAGCACCGCGCCCATCAGCTCCGCGACGTGCTCCGCCGACTCCAGGCCGCGGTGGCTGGTCTCGATGGAGATCCGGGTACGCCGGGTGAGCACGTCCTCCACGTGCAACGCGCCCTCGGCCCGGGCCGCGTACGTGACCTCGGCGGCGAGGTACTCCGGCGCGCCGGCCAGCGGCGAGGCGAGCAGCGGATCGGCGTCGACCAGGGCGAGCAGGTCCAGGGTGAGCGTGCCGTAGCGCTCCAGCAGGTGCTCCACCACCCCGACCGGCACCCGGTGCCGGCGGGCCAGGTCGGCCCGGTCCCGCCACATGGCGGCGTACCCGTCGGCGCCGAGCAGCGGCAGGTCGGCGGTGCGCGACGGGCGGGTCCGGCCGAGCCGGCGCGCCGCGTGGTCGACCACGTCGGCGGCCATCACCCGGTACGTCGTGTACTTCCCGCCGGCCACCAGCAGCAGGCCGAGCATCGGCTCGACCACGGCGTGCTCCCGGGACAGCTTGGAGGTCGAATCCGCCTCGCCGGAGAGCAGCGGGCGCAGCCCGGCGTAGACGCCCTCGATGTCGGCGGTGGTCAGTGGCCGGTCCAGCACGGTGTTGACCTGCTCCAGCAGGTAGTCGATGTCGCGCGCGGTGGCGGCCGGGTGGGACCGGTCGAGCTGCCAGTCGGTGTCCGTGGTGCCGATGATCCAGTGACCGCCCCACGGGATGACGAAGAGCACGCTGGTGGCGGTGCGCAGGATCAGCCCGGTCTCGCCGACGATCGCCGAGCGCGGCACCACCAGGTGCACGCCCTTCGACGCCCGGACGCGCAGGCCGGGACGCAGCCCGACGTCGTTGAGCATCCGCGACATGTCGTCGCTCCACACGCCGGTCGCGGCGATCACGGTGCGGGCGCGGACCTCGAACTCGGCGTCCGGTGAACCGGCCGGCGCCTCCAGGTCACGCACCCGGACGCCGGTCACCTCGCGGGCCTGGCGGATCAGCCCGACCGCCCGGGCGCTGGTGACGACCGTCGCGCCGAGGCTGGCCGCGGTGCGGGCCAGCGTGACCACCAGGCGGGCGTCGTCGACCTGGCCGTCGTAGTAGCGGATCGCACCGGCCAGCGTGTCGGGCCGCAGGCTGGGGAAGATCCGGCGGGCGCCCTCGCGGGTGAGGTGCCGGTGCAGCGGCATGCCGCGCCCACCGCCGAACACGCCGGCGAACACGTCGTACGCGGCCACGCCGAGCCCGTAGTAGGAGCGGCGGAGGACCCGCCGGGGCAGGTCGCGGACGCCGCCCTCGGTCGGCAACGGCACCAGGATCGGCACCGGGCGGACCAGGTGCGGGGCGAGCCGGGTGGCGAGCAGCCCGCGCTCGGTCAGCGCCTCGTGGACCAGGTGGAACTCCAGCTGTTCCAGGTAGCGCAGGCCACCGTGGATCAGCTTGCTGGACCGGCTGGACGTGCCGGCCGCGTAGTCGCGCGCCTCCACCAGGGCGACCTTCAGCCCTCGGGACGCGGCGTCCAGCGCGGCGCCCGCCCCGGTCACCCCACCGCCGATGACCAGCACGTCGAACCGCTCGGCGCGGAGCCGGCGCAGGTCGTCGGCGCGGCGCTCGGCGGAGAGCTGGCCGGCCTCGGATCGGGACACGTTGGGGTCGCGCACCCGTCCACGGTAGCCGTCCGCACGCCACGGCGACACGTCCCGGCCGTACCGTGATGACCATGCTGACCGGTCCGCCCGCTGCGCCCGTACCCCCGCCGCCGCCGCGCGAGACCGGGCCGTGGCCGGTCGTCGCGGCGGTCGCGGCCGGCGTCTGGGCGGTGCTGGTGACCGTGCCCGGCCAGGTCACCGGCTGGCTGGTCGACCAGGTCGTGCTGGTCACCGGGCTGGACCGCGCGGTGGCCGTCTGGCCGGTGGTCGCGGTGGCCACCGTGCTGCTGGTCGGCGCGCCGGTGCTGGCGCTGGCGCTGCTGCCGCGTTCCCCGGCGCTGCGGGCGACCGGGCGGGCGTGGGCCGGCGGCGCGCTCACGCTGGGCGCGGCGACGCTGCTCCGGGCGCTTCCGCCGGTGCACCACGAGGCGTACCTGGCGGCGCTGGCGGCGACCGCCGCGCTGCTCGCGCTCGCCGCCGCCCGGCTCGCCCGCCGCCGCCCGCCCACCCCGGTCGGTCGCGGGGGCGCGCGTCCCGGCGCGGTGACGTTGCTGGCGGTGGCCGCCGGGCTGGCGGTGCTGCTGCCCTGGGTGTGGGTGGGCGCGCTGGGCGGCGCGTTGGAGACGCTGCTCGCCGGCCTGGCCGCCGCCGCGTTCGGGATGGTGGCCGGCGTGCTGCTCGGCCCCGGGTTCTGGGCCGCGTTCGCCGCCGGGCCGACGCCCCGACCGGTCCGGCTGGTGCTGCTCGGCGGCCTGGTCGCCGGCGTCACGCTGACGATGCTGGCGGCCGGCGCGGGGCAGTCCGGCGCGCAGTTGCCGGGCCTGGTGCTGCTGCCGCCGCTCGGCTTCGTGCTGGCCGCGCTGGAGGCCGCGGCCCGGCGCACCGGCCGCCCCGCCGGGGCCGCGCCGGCGCGCTGGCTGGTCGGCCTGGCGCTGGCCGGGCCGCTGGCCTTCACCGACCCGGAGGAGATCACGCTGTTGCTGGCCAGCAGTCGCGACGTGCCGTTCTGGGTCGCGGTCGGCACCGGCGCGACGTTCGCCGTCGCGGTGCTGCTCGCCGTCGGGTACGCCGTGCTGCTCGCCCGTCGCCACGCCGCCGCGCCCCGTCGGGGGGTGGCCGGGCTGGCCGCCGGGGCCCTGCTGGCCGCCGTTGCGGTGGTGTACGTGGTCCCCGGCCAGCCGGGCCTGTACGGCGAGCGGCTGCTGGTGGTGCTGCGCGAGCAGGCGGACCTGAGCAGCCTGCCGGCCGGCGCGCCGGGCCGGGCGGGGCGGGACGCGCGGGCCGCCGAGGTCTACCGGCGGCTGGTCACGACCGCCGACCGCACGCAGGGCGACCTGCGCCGCACGCTGACCCGGCTGCGCCTCAACCCGACGCCGTACTACCTGGTCAACGCCATCGAAACGGACGGCGGGCCGGGCCTCCGGGCGTGGTTGTCCGGCCGGCCCGAGGTGGCCCGGGTGCTCGTCGACCAGCGCCCGCGTCCGCTGCCCGCGGCGGCGCCGCCGGCCCGCGGCGACACCCCGGCACCGACCGGCCCCACCTGGAACGTGTCGCTGATCGGCGCGGACCGGGTCTGGTCGGAGCTGGGCGTGACCGGCGCCGGCGTGGTGGTGGGCAGCTCCGACTCCGGGGTGGACGGCCGGCATCCGGCGCTGGCGCCCGGTTTCCGGGGCGGCGACGACTCCTGGTACGACCCGTGGGAGCACCGCCGCACGCCGGCCGACCGAGGCGGCCACGGCACCCACACGCTCGGCAGCGCGGTGGGCCGCGACGGGATCGGGGTGGCGCCCGGGGCGAGCTGGGTGGGCTGCGTCAACCTGGACCGCAACCTCGGCAGCCCGGCCCGCTACCTCGACTGCCTCCAGTTCATGCTGGCGCCGTTCCCGCCGGGCGGGAACCCGCTGACCGACGGCCGGCCGCAGCGCGCGCCGGACGTGCTGACCAACTCGTGGGGCTGCCCGCCGTTGGAGGGCTGCGATCCGGGCGCGCTACGCCCGGCGACCGCCGCGCTGGCCGCGGCCGGCATCCTGGTGGTGGCCGCCGCCGGCAACACCGGCCCGAACTGCGGGTCGATCGTCGACCCGCCGGCGCCGTACCCGGACGTGCTCACGGTCGGCGCGGTCGACCGGGCGCGGCGGCTCACCGAGTTCTCCAGCCGGGGCCCGACCGGGGATGCTCCCAAGCCCGACCTGGTGGCGCCCGGCGCGGCGGTGCCGTCTGCGTTCCCCGGCGGCGGGTACGCCACCCTGGACGGCACCTCGATGGCGACACCGCAGGTGGCCGGCGTGGTGGCGTTGATGTGGTCGGCGAACCCGGCGCTGGTCGGGGACCTGGCACGGACCCGCCGGATCCTCACCGAGACCGCCACGCCGGCCACCGCCCCGGCCGGTACGACCTGTGGCGGCACCCGGGACCTGGTCGGCGCCGGCCTGGTCGACGCGTACGCGGCGGTGCGGGCGGCGCGGAACGGTTAACAAGCCTGCCGGAATGGCCTAGGGTCGGCGACCATGGACGTGGAGATCATCGAGCTGGGTCCGGACCGCATGCCCGAGGTCGTCGCGCTCTGCCGGCGGTCGCTGGACCTGCCGGAGGACGCGGCCGAGGCGCCGGCCGTGGTGGCCACGCTGGCGGTGCGGGCGGCGGCCGACCGGCCGGTGCTGCTGCTCGGCGCGGTCCGCGACGGCACGCTGGTCGGGGTGCTGGTCGGGTCCCGGTCGGTGTCCGATTCGCGGCTCGGTCACGTCGACCTGGTCGCGGTGTCCCCGACGCACCGCCGCCAGGGGATCGGCGCGGCGCTGCTGGCCGGCGCGGAGGCCCGGCTGACCGCGCTCGGCGCGTCCGAGGTGCTGCTCGCCGGCAACCCGCCGCACTACGCGTGGCCGGGCATCGACGTCCGCTACACGCCGGCGGTCTGCGCCGCGTTGCGGCTCGGCTACCGGCAGGACCGGACCGCCTGGAACATGACCGCCACGCTGACCGAGGGGTCGGCGGCGCTGCGCCCCACCGAGGCCACCGAGCGGCGGCTGGCCGAGCGGGGCGTGACGGTACGCCGGGCCGTACCCACGGACCTGCCGGCGCTGGAGGCGTTCGCCCGCGCCACGTTCGGCGGCGTCTGGGACGGTGAGCTGGCCGGTTCGGTGGGCCGCCCGGACGCGGGCACCCACCTGGCCGAGCGGGACGGCGAGATCCTCGGGTTCGCCGCGTACGGGTCGGCGCGGCCGAGCTGGTTCGGGCCGATGGGCACCGCCCCGGCGGCCGAGGGTTCCGGGATCGGTGGGGTGCTGCTGCGCCGCTGCCTCCGCGACCAGGCGGCGGCCGGGATCACCGAGGCGCAGATCGGCTGGGTCGGCCCGGTGCCGTTCTACTCGAACGCGGTCGGGGCCCGGATCGAGCGCGTCTTCTTCCTCTACCGGAAAGCCATCAACGGGGCATAACGCCGTTCCTCCTCCACGCCTGTCGACCGGCCCCTACCGTTCGAGGGGCAGAGGAGGCCCGTTATGACCACGGAGAACGAACGGACCGACGACCCGGCGACGGGCCGGCGCCCGAGCGGCGAGCTGCCCACCGAACGGCTCGACGTGGGCGACGCCGAGCAGGACGCGGCGGACCAGCCGGCCGTGGAGGAGCCCCGGCAACCGGTGGACGAGCCGAGGCGGCTGCTGCCGCCGTACGACCGGGCGCACAAGCGACGCAACCAACGCCCGCTGCCCACCTGACGCGGACGCGGAAGGGGGCGGACCGCTGACGCGGCCCGCCCTCTTCGGCGTACTGGGTGGAGCTGGACTCAGAAGTCCATCTCCCCGCCACCCGGGCCAGCCGGGGCGGCCGGGGTCTTCTCCGGCTTGTCCGCCACGACGGCCTCGGTGGTGAGGAACAGCGCGGCGATCGAGGCGGCGTTCTGCAGCGCGGAACGGGTCACCTTGGCCGGGTCGATGATGCCGGCGGCCAGCAGGTCGACGTACTCGCCGGTCGCGGCGTTGAGGCCGTGACCCGGGTCGAGGTTGCGGACCCGCTCGACGACGACGCCACCCTCAAGGCCGGCGTTGACGGCGATCTGCCGCAGCGGGGCGTCCAGCGCGATCTTGACGATCTGCGCGCCGGTCGCCTCGTCGCCGGCCAGGTCCAGCTTGTCGAAGGCGGTCTTGCCGGCCTGCACCAGCGCGACGCCACCACCCGGGACGATGCCCTCCTCGACGGCGGCCTTCGCGTTGCGGACGGCGTCCTCGATGCGGTGCTTGCGCTCCTTCAGCTCGACCTCGGTGGCCGCGCCGACCTTGATCACCGCAACACCGCCGGCCAGCTTGGCCAGACGCTCCTGCAGCTTCTCCCGGTCGTAGTCGGAGTCGCTCTTGTCGATCTCGGCCCGGATCTGGTTCACCCGGCCCTGGATCTGCTCGGCGTCACCGGCGCCGTCGACCACGGTGGTCTCGTCCTTGGTCACCACGACCTTGCGGGCGCGGCCCAGCATGTCGAGGTTGACGGCGTCCAGCTTGAGGCCGACCTCCTCGCTGATGACCTGGCCACCGGTGAGGATGGCGATGTCGGTCAGCATGGCCTTGCGGCGGTCACCGAAGCCCGGCGCCTTGACGGCGACCGACTTGAAGGTGCCCCGGACCTTGTTGACGACCAGCGTGGCGAGGGCCTCGCCCTCCAGGTCCTCGGCGATGATCAGCAGCGGCTTGCCCGACTGCATGACCTTCTCCAGGATCGGGAGCAGGTCCTTCACCGACGAGATCTTGCTGTTGACGATCAGGATGTACGGGTCGTCGAAGACGGCCTCCATACGCTCCGGGTCGGTCATGAAGTAGGCGGAGATGTAGCCCTTGTCGAAGCGCATGCCCTCGGTGAGCTCAAGCTCCAGGCCGAAGGTGTTGCTCTCCTCGACGGTGATGACGCCTTCCTTGCCCACCTTGTCCATCGCCTCGGCGATGATCTCGCCAACGCTGGGGTCGGCGGCGGAGATGGAGGCGGTGGAGGCGATCTGCTCCTTGGTCTCCACGTCCTTGGCGAGCTTGAGCAGCTCCTCCGAGACGCTGGAGACGGCGGCCTCGATGCCCCGCTTCAGGGCCATCGGGTTGGCACCGGCGGCCACGTTGCGCAGGCCCTCGCGGACCAGAGCCTGGGCCAGGACGGTCGCCGTCGTCGTGCCGTCACCGGCGACGTCGTCGGTCTTCTTCGCGACCTCCTTGACCAGCTCGGCGCCGATCTTCTCGTACGGGTCCTCGAGCTCGATCTCCTTGGCGATGCTCACACCATCGTTGGTGATGGTGGGGGCACCCCACTTCTTCTCGAGCACGACGTTGCGGCCCTTGGGTCCGAGCGTCACCTTCACGGCGTCGGCGAGCTGGTTCATGCCCCGCTCGAGGCCGCGGCGCGCCTCTTCGTCGAACGCGATCATCTTGGCCATACGGCGTTGTCCTCCTGGACACTCACGGGCCACCCGGGATGCCCGGATGGGCCGTCTGGTGTACGCACCTTGGGGACGTCGCCACCTGGCGACGACGACGTCCTCCTCGGTCGGGCCGGACAGCCCGCGACGACCGGCCCCGTTCCGCTCCGGCACCCCTGGGGCACCGGCGCGGCCGTGGCCCTACCGCCCCGACCATTGGCACTCACCGTACGCGAGTGCCAATGACTTGTTTAGCACTCTCCCTAGCCGAGTGCAAGCACGACCGCACCGCTCAGCCGAGTTCCGCAGCCAGCCGGGCCGCGTTCACCGGGCCTTCGTGGGCCCGCTGCTCGGCGTACGCGGCGACCAGCCCGACGAGCTGCGCGAGATAGGCCGGCGCGGCCAGCGCGGCACCCACCACGGCCAACGTCACCGCCCCGACCGCGGTACCCGGCCCGGCCATCGGATCGGTGCCGAACGCCGCGCCGCTCACCGCACCCACCACGGCGTCCAGCACGGCGGCCGCGACCAGCGCGCACGCCACCAGCGCCACCCGACCCAGCACCATGCCCAAACGGTTGTGGAACATCCGCCAGGCCCGCCCGACCGGCTCCTGCCGCTCGAACAGGTAGACCGGCCCGAACAACGCGACCGCGAACCCGGCGTAGATGCCGGGCAGCAGGCAGAGACAGGCGCCGACCGTGATCAGTAGCGAGACGACGATCGTCCAGCCCCAGAGGCCGAGCGCGCGACGCGCGCCGTACCGGAGCGCCCCGCCCAGGCCGGCCGGCTCGCCGGCCGCCTGCCGGGCGACCACCCAGGTGCCCGCACCCCAGCCGAGCGCCTGGAGCGGACCGAAGACCAACGCGGCGAACAGGACCGCGCCGTAGAACACGAACACGTGCTCCAGGTAGCCGTCCGGCAGCACCGGCGCGCCGTCCGGGCCGGTCGCCATCTCGTCGGTGGGAACCAGGAAGAGCGAGAGTACGGAGATCACCGCCGCCGGAACGCCCTGGGTGAGCAGCATGATCGGCAGAAGTTGCCGCCACCCCCGCCGCACCGCGCCGGCACACCGCGCGAACCATCCCCCGACGCCCGCGTACGGCGGGGTGACCAGCGGGTCCTGCGGATCGAGACCGGGGTACCAAACCCCGGACCCCGGGTGCCCCGGATACGCCGCGCCCGGCATCGGCGGCCCGGGGTAGACCGCACCCGGCATCGGCTGACCCGGGAACGGCACGCCCGGCATCGGCTGGCCCGGATACCCCGCACCCGGCATCGGCTGACCCGGGAACGGCACGCCCGGCATCGGCTGGCCCGGATACGGCACGCCGGGCATCGGCTGGCCCGGATACGGCACGCCGGGCATCGGCTGGCCCGGGTGCGCCGGCCCGGCGGCGGGCCAGGGCCAGCCGGCGGGTGGCGTGGAGCCCGGCGCGGACCCGCCCGGCGGGAGAGCCGGCGCGGCGGGCCAGCCGGGCGGCGGGGTACCGGGCAGGCTCGGCGCCCCCGGGTCGGAGCCCGGCGCGGACCAGCCCGACGGGACGTCAGGTGTGGCGGGCCAACCGGGCGGCGCGGGCTCCGGCGCGGGCCAGCCGGCAGGCGGGGCCGAGTGAGGCCAGCCGGCAGGCGGGGCGGAGTACGGCCGACCGGCGGTGGTCAGGTCGGCCCACGGATCGACGGGTGCCTGACCGGCGGCGGGCAGCTGACCGGCGGCGGGCAGTTGCGACCCGGACGACCCGGGCTGCTCCGGCACCGGGCCGGCGGGCGGCTGACCGGCAGCGGGCGGCTGCGGCCCGGACTGCTCCGGCGCCGGCCCGGCGGGCGGTTGCGACCCGGACGGACCCGACTGCTCCGGCGCCGGCCCGGTGGGCGGCGGCGTGGGCCGGGTCGGGTCGGCCGGGGGCACCGGCTCGGTGGAACCCGACGGGGGCAGGTCGGACATGGGCCCTCCTCAGCGGCAACGGCTGGAACGGCTCATGATCTTCCACGGTGCGGGGCGGCATCGCAGCCCCGGTCGGGGTGGTTCGGCCGCGGGCGACGGCCGGTAGCGATCAGGCGATGAGGCGGACGTGCTCGGCCTGCGGACCCTTCTGGCCCTGGGCGATCTCGAACTCGACCCGCTGGCCGTCGTCCAGAGCCTTGTAGCCGTCCATCTCGATCGCGGAGAAGTGGACGAAGACGTCCTGACCGCCGTCGACGGCGATGAAGCCGTAGCCCTTTTCGGAGTTGAACCACTTCACGGTGCCCTGTGCCACGGTGCACTTCCTCACTCTGCGCGGCGTCCCAACACCCGGAGACCGGCGGACCGGCACCGGCGGCGCACCGGTTTTCGGCGATCGGCGAGGGCCGCTGAATCGGTGACCGAAATCGCACGCTACACGAGGAGTGACGACCGCGCACGACCACAAATCGGGCATATTCCGGGCGCGGCACGGCACCCGGACGCGCCCGCTCCGACCCGGTCCGGTATGTATGCGGCATGACCAGCGCGCCCGTCCCGCCCACGGTCCGGCGGATCCGTCCGGAGGACGCCGCCCGAATGCGGGCGCTCCGGTTGGAGATGCTGGCCGACAGTCCGCTGGCCTTCCTGGAGACGGTGGCCGAGGCCGCCGCTCGCCCGCACGCGGACTTCGCGGCCCGGGTGGCGACCGTCTCGCGCGGCGACCAGATCGCCCAGTTCGTCGCCGAGGCGGACGCCCGCCTGGTCGGTCACGCCGGTGGCATCGCCGCCCCGGACGAGCCGGGCCTGACGCTCGTCTACGCGGTCTACGTGACCCCGGCTCGCCGGGGCACCGGGCTGCTGGCCGGGCTGGTGGACGCGGTGGCGGCCTGGTCGCGGGCCTGCGGGCGGCCCGAGTTGATGATGGAGGTGGTGGTCGGCAACGACCGCGCCTGCCGGGCCTACCGCAAGTTGGGCTTCACCGACACCGGGGTACGCGTCCCGCACCCCCGGCTCCCCGTCCTGCGCGAACTCCAGATGCGCCGCCCCGCCTGACGGGTGGTGTGGAGAGGGGGCCCCTTCTCTACCGGATGCGTTAGGAAGGGGCCCCTCCTTTCAGGCGTGGCGGCGTGACTGGACGACTCGGAAGCGGTTGGCTACGTAGGCGCCGTCGGTGAGGGCGGAGTTGGCCGCTGCGTTCGCGCCGGAGCCGTGGAAGTCGGAGAACGCCGCCGACTGGTTGACGAACACGCCACCGGTCAGGTTGCAGGACAGGTGCACGCCGGCGTCGATCGCCGCCGCCTCGGCCGCGTCCAGCACGGTCTCGTCGGTGGAGTAGACGGCCGCGGTCAGCGCGCCCTTCTCCCCCACCGTCTCGCGCAGGATGCGCAGGCTGTGCTCGGTCGAGTCGGTCGCGATGGCGAACGAGATCGGCCCGAACCACTCCCGCGCGTACGTCGCGGTGTCGCCGGCGTCCAGCTTGACCACGGTCGGCGTACGCACCACGGCGCCCGGGAAGGACGGGTGCTCGACGGTGCGGGACTCCAGCACCGGCTCGCCGACCTTGGTCACCTCGTCGAGGCGCTCCAGCACCCCGTCGTTGACGATGGCGCCGGTCAGCTCCACGCCCCGGGCCGGGTCGGCGGTGAGCTTGGCGACCGCGCCGGCGATCCCGGCGGCCACCTCGTCGAAGCTCTTGTGCCCCTGGTCGGTCTCGATGCCGTCGCGCGGGATCAGCAGGTTCTGCGAGGTGGTGCACATCTGGCCGCTGTAGAGCGTGAGCGTGAAGCCCAGGTTGCGGCAGAGCCCGGCGAAGTCGTCGGTGGAGTCGATCACCACCGTGTTCAGGCCGGCCTTCTCGGTGTAGACGGCGGCCTGCCGGGCGTTCGCCTCCAGCCAGTCGCCGTACTCGGTGGAGCCGGTGAAGTCGACGATCTTCACGGCCGGGTGCAGGGCCAGCGTCGAGGCGAGCTTCTCGCCGGCCGCCTCGGGGGCGAGCTGCACCAGGTTCGGGTCGAAGCCGGCCTCGGCGAGCACCTGGCGGGCGTACCTCACGGTGATCGCCAGCGGCAGCACGGCGCGCGGGTGCGGCTTCACGACCACCGGGTTGCCGGTGACCAGCGACGCGAAGAACCCGGGGTACGAGTTCCAGGTCGGGAACGTGTTGCAGCCGATGACCAGCGCCACCCCGCGCGGCACCACGTGGAACGTCTTGGTCATCCGCAGCGGGTCGCCCTTGCCGGCGGCCTTCTCCCAGCCGGCCGTCCCCGGGTGGCGGCTCATCTCGGCGTACGCGTAGGCGACCGCCTCCAGCGCGCGGTCCAGCGCGTGCGCGCCGCCGGCCTGGAACGCCATCACGAATGCCTGCCCGCTGGTGAACTGCACGGCGTTGGCCAGCTCGAACACGTTCTTGTGCAGCCGGTCGAGGATCTCCAGGCAGACGCCCGCGCGGGCCTTCGGGCCGGCGTCGCGCCAGGCCGGCAGCGCGGCGGTGGCGGCGGCCACCAGCTCGTCCGCGCCGGCGTGCGGGTAGCGGACGTCCAGCGCCACGCCGAACGGGCTGGCCTCGGTGGCCACGGTGGTGCCGTCGCTCGCCTGGTCGAGCGGGAAGTCGCCGCCCAGGTACGCCTCGAAGGCGGCCTTACCGTCGGCGGCGGCGGTCTCGCCGTACACCCGGGGGCTGGGCGACTCGGGATAGGCGGACCAGTACCCGCGCTCCGTGATGGCGGTCAGCGCCCGGTCGAGGGTCTCGGCGTGCCTGGCGTACAGGGGGTGCGGGGTCTCCGTCATGCCCGCCATCATGCAACAGGAAGGCACCAGATCAGTAGGGGCGTGTCACAACTCAGATCGTCAACTGCCAGTCGACCGAGCCGGCGGCCGGGCGGAAGCCGAGCTGCTCGTTGATCGCGATCATGTGATCGTTGGCGGCGGCGTTCCAGGTGTCGACGGTCCGCAGCGCCGGCTCGTGGCCCAGCGCGTACGCCAGGTTGGCGACCTTGCAGAGCAGGCCGAGCCGGTGGCCGCGGTGGCCGGGGTCGACGATGGTGATCTGCTGCCAGGCGTGGTCGGTGCTGCTCGCCGCCAGGCTGAGCTGGCTCCAGCCGACCAGCCGGCCGGACGCCTCGTGCACCGCGCCGGTGTTGTAGCGGCGCACCCCCCGGGCGTCGAGCGCCCGCTCCACGCCCCGCTTCCGCTGCGCGTCCATCCTCTGCTGCTCCCACTCCAGCTCACCCATCGGCGCGTCGAGCAGCAGCCGGCCCTCCAGGTGGGCGGTGTCCGCGACGTACTCCTCGGGCGTGTGGTCGCGCCAGTGCACGGTCCGGTAGCCGGTGGCCGCCGCGCGGGCGTCGGCGTGCAGCGCGGCCAGCCGGGTCCGGTCGAGCGCGGTCACGTCGAGCCGGCGGCGGACGTCGGCGTTGGCCGCCCTCGCGCCCATCGCGGCGGCGAACGCGGCGCCCGGGAACTCCCGGTCCTCCTCGCCGGGCAGCGCGGCGGCGGTGGAGCCGACCAGCCGCTTGCCGCCGCGCTCCCGGAACAGCCGTACGCCGTGCTCGTGCAGCGCGCGCCCGATCCCGCGACGCCGGTGGGCCGGGTCGACCACCAGCTCGACGCTGGCGTTCTCGGTGTTCTCCAGCGTGTGCAGGTGCAGCCGGAGCCAGCCGACCGGCTCGCCGTCGAGGCGGGCGACGAGCCACCGCCCGTCGATGCCGGGCATCGGGTGCCGGAGCAGCGCCTCGAACCGCCGTCGGCAGGTCGGCGGCAGGTCCGGCTCGTCGACGGCGCCGGCCGCTTCCGCGATCCGGTACGCCGCGTCGAGCGTCGGCAGGTCGGCCGCGTCCAGCGGGGTGACGGTCAGGCCCATGGCGGCGAGCCTGCCCGGGAAAAAGCGACAGGGCCAGCGGTTTTCCGCTGGCCCTGTCCTACGTTGGTCGGGAGGGACGTTCGCACAACGCCTCCGGCGTTGGGTCGCAAAACTTTGAAAAGTCTCCGGCGAATGCCCTCCCGCACCGAGCATCTTGCGCCGTCCGGTTCCTGCCGTCAAGTCCTGCGGTGACAGTTTTCCGACACGCGCCGCACATCCCCCGTCACCGCTGGTCGCCCGCGATCCCTCTCCCGGGCGAGCCCACCCCCACCCACCCCGCCGGCCCTCCGCCGGCCCTCCGCCCGCCCGGCTCGCGAGTTGACCAAGGAGTTTGCGTCGGGGGCAGCACTCCAGGCCGACGCAAACTCCTTGATCAACCTCGCGGGGCGGGGGTGGGGCGGGGTGGGGTGGTGGGTGGGGTCAGCCCAGGAGGCCGGCGTCGCGGGCGGCGCGGAGGCTGGGCTTGATGCGGTGCGTGGGGCCGGAGGCGGCGGCCACCGCGTCAAGCGTCTTGAGGCCCTCGCCGGTGTTGAAGATCACCGTCTCCGCGGTCGGGTCCAGCCGGCCCGACTCCACCAGCTTGCGCAGCACCGCCACCGTCACGCCGCCCGCCGTCTCGGCGAACACGCCGGTGGTACGCGCCAGCAGCGTGATCCCGGCGCGGATCTCGTCGTCGTCGGCGTACTCCATCCAGCCGCCGGTGCGGCGGACCGCCTCCAGCGCGTAGACGCCGGCGGCCGGGTCGCCGATGTTGAGCGACTTGGCGATGCCGGTCGGCTTGACCGGGACGATGGTGTCGCGGTCGTCGTGCAGCGCGGTGGCGATCGGGTTGCAGCCGGCGGACTGCGCGCCGAACACCTTCCAGCCGCCGGCCGGCGCCTCGACCAGGCCGATCTCCACCAGCTCGGCGAACGCCTTGTCGATCTTGGTGAGCAGCTCGCCACTGGCCATCGGGATCACCACCTGGGCCGGGATACGCCAGCCGAGCTGCTCGGCCACCTCGTAGCCGAGCGTCTTGGAGCCCTCGGCGTAGAAGGGCCGCACGTTCACGTTGACGAACGCGGTGTCCTCGAACTCGTCGGTCTCCACCAGCTCGCCGCAGAGCCGGTTCACGTCGTCGTACGAGCCGTCGATGGCGACCAGGTCACCGCCGTAGACGGCGGTGGTGACCACCTTGCCCTGCTCCAGGTCGCTGGGGATGAAGACCACCGACGGCACCCCGGCACGGGCCGCGTGCGCGGCGACCGAGTTGGCCAGGTTGCCGGTGGACGCGCAGGCGTAGCGGGTGAAGCCGAGCGCCCGGGCGGCGGTCAGCGCCACCGACACCACCCGGTCCTTGAACGAGTGGGTGGGGTTGGCACTGTCGTCCTTCACCCACAGCGGCGCGGTGATGCCCAGCTCGGCGGCGAGGTGGCCGGCGGCGACCAGCGGGGTCAGCCCCGGGTCGAGGGTGACCCGGGTGGCCGGGTCCTGACCGGCCGGGAGCAGGGCGGCGTACCGCCAGATGCTGTTCGGGCCGGCCTCGATCTGCTCCCGGGTGACGGCGGCCAGGGCGGCGGTGTCGTAGTCGACCTCCAGCGGGCCGAAACACTCGTAGCAGGCGTGCTGGGCGGCCAGCGGGTAGCGCGCGGAACAGGCGCGACAGACCAGGGCGCGGGCCGGGCTGCGGGAGGTGTCGATGCCGGGGACGGCGGAGAGCGTCGACGTCATGTCGAGGAAATTCCTCTCATCTTTCCCCGCATCGCCGGGTGCGGCGGGGACGGAATTGGCACCTGCCCGCAGGGCGCTCGGCGTCGAGCGTGCGGGTGGTTGCCGGGGCGTCGTCGGGCCGTATCCCTCAGCCCCTCTGGATGAGGTATGCAGTTGTGCCGTCGAGTCTATGCGCCGCCAACGGCCCCGCCACCCCGGGTCCCACGCAGTGGGCCGCCCCACCGCCCCCGCCTCCCGCCCCTGACCTCGGTCGATCATGAGGTTGACGGCGACAAATCGGACGGTGTCCGCCGTCAACCTCATGATCGCCGGGGCGGCGGGCCGCAGGGCGGGCGCACGGGTGGCATGATCGCTGGATGCGACGTTCGTCCGGCCTTGTCGGCGGGCTCGCCGGAGTCGTGCTGCTGGCGGCCTGCACCGCGAAGCCGGCGCCGGTCGACCCGCTGCCCGAGCCGCCGGACGAGGTCACGCCGTCCCCCTCGGTGGCCTGCCCCCCGGAGGGCATCCGGATCACCGAGCTGGGCGTGAGCGCCGCGATGGGGTTGCGGGCCATGGGCCTGGACCTGGTCAACTGCGGAACCCAGCCGTACGCGCTGCGCGGCTACCCGGCGGTCAGCCTGCGGGACGCCGACGGGGACCCGGTCAAGGTCAGGATCATCCCGGGCGCGACGGGGATCACCTCCGGCTTCGACGCCCCACCCACAGGGCTCGTGCTGCGCCCCGGCGAACGGGCCGGTGCCGCGCTGCTCTGGCGCAACACGGTCACCGATCCGACCGTGGTGGCCACCGAGGGCGCTCAGCTCGACGTCGCGCCGGTGGCCGGCAGGCCGGCGTACGCGGTGGCGATGGACGGGACGATCGACCTCGGCAACACCGGCCGGCTCGGGGTCAGCGCCTGGAAGCGCCGCGACGCCGACCCGACCACGGAACCGGTCACGCCGAGCGCCCCGCCCTCCTCGGCCGTGACGCCGGACAATCCGCTGTAGCCGGTCAGCCCGTCATTCGGCAGCGTCCGGCACGAACACACCCAGACCCTGGTGGCCGTACAACTCTCCGGTCTCGATCAGGATCGTGATGGCCTGCCGCACGGTCGACTGACTGCCCACCTCATACAGGTCAGCCAACTCCTTGGTGGAGGGCAGCTTGTGTCCGGGTGGCCACTCGCCATCGGCGATGCGCCGCCTGATGTCGGCGATGATCCTGCGGTAGTGCGGTTCGAACCGGCGCGGTGTGGACATGCGGGCAACTCCCAGCTAGGCATGCCCATCTGATCACGAGGCCCGGAGAAACCTCAAGCGCATCGTTGACTTTACCAGCATTATCGATAAAGCTGCCTGACGGGAGCGTCCAGCTAGGCACTGGTTGATCCCCCAGGCCGGGGCGGCGCAGATCTCCGCCGGAATTCGCGCTGCCCCGGCACCCCCACCAGGCGAAGGAGACGTGGTGTGACGGATGCGGAGACGAGTTCGGAGGTGCCCGTCGCCAGCGCGATCTGGGTGGTCGAGCAGGTCACCAGCGAGCTGCGGGAGGCGTACCTCGGGGTGGCCGCCGCCACCGTGCTGCTGGAGCGCGTCGGCGCGGGCTGCGCCCATCCGGCGATCAAGCTGGCCCGGCGCGGCGGCGAGGACGCCCTCGACCTGGCCGGGGACGCGGAATTCCAGGTCAGCGACGGGGTACGTCGGCTGCGCGTCGCCGCCGGCCACCGGGAGACCGCCACCATCGGCGGGCTGGTCGAGGCGCTGGACGAGGTGCGGGACCGGTTGGGCGCGGCGGCCGATCGGATCGGGCGGCTCCCAGCCCGGATCACCACTGCCGGGCAGCAGCTCTCCGACGCCGGCCGCGCTGACGACCCGGTGACCGGGACGACCGTTCGGCAGTGGCAGGACGGCGCCGAACGTCTCGCCCTGATGGCGGAGAGCCTGACGTCGGCCGCTGCGGCGCTGTCGTCGTACACCGAGGGGTTGACCGACGGGAGTCGACCACGGTGACCGAGCCGCACTGGATCATCCACCTGCCCACCACGCTGACCAGCGTGGACGAGGCTGCCGCGCTGTCCATGGCGCTGCGCCGCTCGCTCGGTCACGTGCTCGCCATCGACTTCGGCGAGACCACGCTGTCCGAGGAGGACCGGCAGTCGGTACGTACCCGGGTCTGGTGCGACGCCCCGCTCCCCCGTTCCCGACGCTGCCTCCTCCCGGCAGCCCATACCGGCCGCTGCCGCTGACAGATCTTGGTACGGAACCGCCCCCGGAGGGGCGCTCCCGTACCAAGATTTCGGGCGCGCGGCGGGTCAGGCCGGGACGGAGGCGCGGCGGGTCGCCGGCGCAGGGTCGGCGGGGGCGCGGCGGCGGGAGATCAGCGCGTCGAGTGCCCAGGTGCCCGGGCCGAGCACCGCGACCAGCAGGAACGACCAGCAGAAGAGCGCGGCCAGCTCGCCGCCGTTCTTCATCGGCAGCAGGCCGTGCGGCTGGTGCACCACGAAGTACGCGTACGCCATCGAGCCGGAGGCGAGCAGTGCGGCGGGCCGGGTGGCCAGGCCGACGAGCACGAGCGCGCCGCAGACGAGCTGGATCAGCGCGGCCCACCAGCCGGGCCAGGTGCCGACGGGAACCGCGCCGCCGGTGGCCGGGTTGCCGCCGAGTATTCCGAAGATCGACGCGGCGCCGTGGAGCAGGAAGAGAAAGCCGACGACGATGCGGAACAGGGAGAGCACGGGACCGTTCAACTGCGCCGGGACCATGGGAAACCTCCTGGGACGGGTGTGGGACGACGTCCAGGATGGCCGGCATAAACATTGAAGGTAATAAATTCCTTGCTGGCGGGACAATCTCATGGGAACGCTCCCATGATATGGAAGTCGGGTAGCCGACAGGAAGACCTCGGACCGGTCGGAGTGTGGCGGCGGTGCACTAGCGTTCTCATTGCTCCCCAGTGGACCTTTCGGGAGGTGACCGGTGGGATCGGAGCGGGTCACGCTGGTGGCGGTGTGCGCCGAGGAGGCCGCACAGCCGCTGGTCGACACCCTGACGGCGCGTGGGGTCGCGGCGCAGGCGTCCGGGCGACGCAACCTCGACGGGGCCGCCGTCACGTCGTGGATGGTGGTCGCCGGGGTGGCGTTGAAGATGGCGCCGGACATCCTGCGCGCCCTGGCGGAGCTGGTCAGAGAGTTCCGCGTCGGGCGGGTCGAGATGAACCTGACCGAGCGCACCTTCGCCGTCGACAACCCGGGTCCGGCGGAAATCGAGGAGCTGTTGCGCCAGTTCCGGGCCGCGACGGAGCTGCCGGCGGGTGACGACGCGGCGGACCGACCACCGGATGCTTGACGACACCGTCCTCGACCACGTCGTACGGTCGCAGGTGGGAGCCGCCGTCCGGACGTGGCGGCACGAGCGCGACGGTCACAGCCCGATGAACGTGGTGCTGGACGTGGTGGACGAGGTGATCGGCCACCCGTACGCGGTGTACTGGGTCGACGGCGACGTGCCGGAGATGTTCTCCCTGCCGGGCCTGGACCCGTCGGTCGTGCTGTTCAACACGCGCTACCTGGAGATGATCGGGCACCTGCGGGGGATCGTGACCGCCCGCCACCTGTCTCCCGAGCTGATGGCGGAGGTGGCCGAGCAGGTCAGCCTGCGCATCATCGCCGAGCTGGCCCTCCGGTACGGCGATCCGGGCCTGGCCTGTCACCTGCTGGTGGAGTCGCTGCCGGCCAGCACGACCTACTACGCGCCGGTGACGCTCAGGGATCTCGAACGCACGCCGATCGGCCACCACTACATGGCCGTGTGGTTCTACCCGCTGCTGCACGAACTCGGCCACGTCCACGCCGTCACCCACCCGCCGGCGCGGCCGGAGCCGGCCGACGCCACGGAGCACCTCGACCGGCTCATCGACGGGGTGACCCGCAAGTTGTTCGCCGGCGACCTCGACGGTGACGTCCGGGAGTGGCGTCGCCGCAGATCGCGGCGTGACTCGCTGGACCACGGGGTGCTCCGGGAGGAACTCGACGCCGACCTGTTCTCGGCGCAGGTGCTGTACACGGCCACCGCCCGCGTACTCCAGCGGAACGGCACGCCCGACGCGTTCCGCGCCGACCAGCTCGCCGGCGAGATCCTGCTGATGTTCGGCCTGATGCAGTTCATGAACAGTTGCGTCATGGTCGCCCGCTACGGGGCCCGGCTCGGACGGGACGCGATCGACGCGTTCAACGCCGTGGCGCACAGCGTCCGCCTCAACGCGATGATCAACTTTCTCTCCCTGCACCTGGCGTCCGGCGGTCGCCCCGTGCGGGGCGCCGACCCGGAGGCCGTCGACGAGATGCACGCCGCCCTGCTGGCGATGCACGCCCGGATGAACGAGCAGTTCACCGCGTTCGAGGTGGGGCACATGCGGGCGATGCGGCACAGCGTGCTCCCGGAGGAGCGGGGGCTCAACGTCTTCGACCGACTGGCCGAGGCGTTCACGCACGAGGCGACCGCGGCCGTCATCCGGTCGGAGACCGAGCGGTTCCTCGACCTGGCCCGGACGCTCGACGTCGAGCACCCGGACCTGGACCTGCTCGCCGCGTTCGTCGCCCGGCCCGCCGACGCGGCGGAGACACTCGGCCGCCAACAGCGCGTCTTCCTGGTCCCCTGGGTGACCGGCGAGGGCGTCGACCAGCCGTTCGGCCTGCCCACACACGACGAGCTGGTGGTCTTCGTGTTCGCGGCCCAGCGCGCCGTCGAGCGATTCGTCGAGGAGTGCCGCCCGATGCTCGCGCCCGGCCTCGACCTGGCGGTCGCCGCCTTCGTCAGCCCCACCAACCAGAACGTGATCACGCTGCTGTTCCGGCGACTGCCCGAGCACCGGCCGCACATCCAGGTGGTGTTCCAGGGCAGCGACGCCTTCGCCGAACGCATCCGTCAGCTCGACGACGGGACGTTCTGGCCACCGGAGTGACGGCCCCTCAGCTCGTGATGTCCTTGCGGGTGAAGCGCCAGAACGCCAGCCCCCAGAACAGCGTGGCGTAGACGACCGCCGAGATCGCGCCCTTGACCACGTCGTCGGTCTGCATCGGCGACGACAGCAGCCCCAGCCAGGCGCTGCTGTAGTGGGTCGGCAGCAGGTTGCGCAGCCCGCCCAGCGCGGTGATCTGGTCGAGGATGCTGGACAGGATCCAGAGCAGCACCGCCCCACCGACCGCGCCGAGCGCCGCGTCCGTGGTCACCGAGAGCAGGAACGCCAGGCCGGCCACCACCAGCAGCACCACCGCCAGGTAGCCGAGCACGCCGACCAGCCGCAGCAGCCCGTCGGCCGGGACCAGCTCCGCGGAGACCTGACTGCTCAGCGGCTTCCAGCCGTAGCGCAGCGTGCCGGCGAGCAGCGCGGTGCCGGCCAGCAACACCAACGCCAACCCGGAGTACGCGAGCGCGACCACCAGCTTCACCGCCAGCAGCCGGGCCCGGGGCACCGGCACGGCCAGCAGGTAGCGCAGGCTCCCCCAGCTCGCCTCGCTGGCCACCGTGTCCCCGCAGAACAGCGCCACCACCACGACCAGCAGGAACGACGCCGACACCAGGATCGAGAACAGGGTGAAGTTGAGCCCGCCCGAGGTGGCCAGGTCGGCCAGGCTGGCGAACTCGCCGCGCCCGCCGCCGTCGTCGTCCCCGGAGTCGAACTGGAACGCCACCAGGATGATCAACGGCAGCAGCACCATGAACCCCAGCGCCAACTGGGTACGCCGCCGCGACGCCTGCCGCCGGAACTCCGCCCCGAACGGCATCGTGGCCGACGGCCGGTAGCCGCCCGCCGCGCCGCCACTGCCTTTCGACGCCACCGAAGAGTCCACCATCACCGGTCACCGCTTCCCCGAGAGTTCTCGCCGACCAGGGCGAGGAACGCGTCCTCCAGGCGGCGCCGGGGCACCACCCGGTCCACCCCGATGCCGGCCCGGACCAGTTCGGCCACCACCTCGCGGCGGGCGGTGCCGTTGGTGTCCACCACCAGCCCGCCGTCGGCGTCCGGCAGCACCCGTACGCCGTCCAGCCGGCCCAGCACGGTCCGCGCGGCGTCCGGGTCGCTCACCTCGAACAGCACGCTCGGCGACTCGCCGACGATCTCCTCGACCGGGCCGGACGCCACGATCCGGCCCTTGTTCACCACCACCGCGTGCGTGCAGGTCTGCTCCACCTCGGCCAGCAGGTGACTGGAGACCAGCACCGCCCGGCCGTCGGTGGCGTAGCGCTGGAGCACCCGGCGCATCTCGGCGATCTGCGGCGGGTCCAGCCCGTCCGTCGGCTCGTCGAGCACCAGCAGCTCGGGCAGGCCGAGCATGGCCTGCGCGATGGCGAGCCGCTGCCGCATGCCGTGGCTGTACTTCTTCGTCCGCCGGTGCACCGACGCGCCCAGGCCGGCGATCTCCAACGCCTCGTCGAAGTGCGCGTCCGCCCACGGCCGCCCGGTGGCCCGCCAGTACGCCTTGAGGTTGTCCAGCCCGGACAGGTGCGGCAGGAAGCCCGGCCCCTCGACCAGCGCGCCGATCCGGGACAGCACCGGCGAGCCCGGCACCAGCCGGTGCCCGAACACGTAGATCTCCCCGGCGGTGGGCTGGGTCAGCCCCATCAGGACCCGCAGCGTGGTGGTCTTGCCGGCGCCGTTCGGCCCGAGCAGGCCGACCACCTGCCCGGGGTGCACCTCGAAGTCCACGTCGGAGACGGCGACGAAGCCGTCCGCGTACTCCTTGCGCAGGTTGCGCACGGCGAGCGGGACGCCCGCGTACTCCGGGTGGATGGAGCGGTCCTGGCGGCGGTGCCGGCGGCGGGCGAGCAGCACGACCACGACGAGCCCGACCGCGATCGCGGCCAGCAGGCCGGCCAGCACCCAGCGCCAGATCGCGGCCGAGGTGGGGATCGGCGCGGCGTCGACGGTGGGCAGCACCAGCGGGCCGTCGCCGAGCGCCACGGTGTGCACCGCCGGCTCGGCCGGCGTGGCGTACGCCTGGTCGGACGTCGCCACCACGAGCCGCAGCCGGTGCCCGGCCTCGATCCGCCGGACGATCGCCGGCAGCGTGACGGTGACCGGCGTCGCGGCGGCCAGCGTCGGCGGCAGGCCGGTCAGCCGCACCGGCGCGACCAGGCCGTCCGGCAGCGTCGACGCGCCCTGCGGATCGACGTCGTAGAGCTTGACGAAGAGCACTGCCTCACCGGTCGCCGACGCGACCCGGATCCGCACGTTCGGCGCGCCCACCACGTCGACCGGGTCGTCCAGCGGCGCGGACTCGAAGCGGGCGTGCTGGCCGGGGATGTCGCCGGCCACGCCGTCCAGCAGCGAGCCGAGCGCGCCGGCGAACGGCACCGCGGAGATCGCCGCCGGGTTGCCGTTCGGCGGTACGGCGACCGGCTGGGCCGGCCCGGTCAGCGTCACCTCGCGGCGCTCCTGCCCTCTCACGCCCGGATAGTCGTCGGTGCGGTAGCCGGTGGCCACCAGACCCCGGTCCAACGCGTCGAAGCCGGCGATCCGGGAGAACGTGAAGCTGTCGCCGGGTGCCGGCCCCTCGCCCTTGACGTAGTGGTCGAGCCACTGCGCGGTCAGGAACTTCACCCGGTCGGAGTCGGACGTCGGGCCGGCGCCGCCGTCGTGGCCGCCGGTGAACCAGGCCACCCGCACCGGCGTGCCGGCGGCGGCGATGCCGCGGGCGTTGGCGTCCGCCTCGGTGAGCGGGAACAGCGTGTCCGCCTCGCCCTGCACCAGCAGCGTGGGTGCCTTGATCTGGTCGAGCACGCCGGCCGGCGACGAGCGGCGCAGCAGTTCGACAGCGGCGTCGTCGGCCCGGCCGGTGGTGGCGATCCGCAGGTACGCGGCGCACACGTCGGCGGCGAACCGACCGCAGGACGGGTCGGCCGCACCCCCCGGCGCCCGGCCGGAACCGCTGCCCGGCCCCGCGCCCGGCTGCGGGCTCGCCGGCCCGGGCGAGGTGGGCGCGCCCTCCGGCGCGGCGGCGGTGGCGCCGGAGAGCCCGGCCGGCCCGGAGCCGGCGTTGCCGCCACCACCGAAGAAGATGCCGGCCCAGCCCTTCTTGAACACGCCCTCGGTGGGCGGCTTGCCGCTGCTCTCCGGCAGGAACGCCCGGGACAGGTCGTTCCAGGTGATCATCGGGACGATCGCGTCGACCCGCTTGTCCTGCGCGGCCAGCAGCAGCGCCAGGCCACCGCCGTACGAGCCGCCGACCACGCCGACGCGCGGGTCACCGGCCGAGTCGAGACGCACCTCGGGGCGGGCGGCGAGCCAGTTCAGCAGGCGCTGCGCGTCCCGCACCTCGTAGTCGGGGCTGTCCAGGTGGATCTGGCCGCCGGAGCGGCCGAAGCCGCGGGCGGTCCAGGTGAGCACCGCGTAGCCCCGGGCGACCAGGTCCTCGGCGTCCGAGCGGACCGACTCCTTGGTGCCGCCGAAGCCGTGCGCCAGCAGCACCGCCGGCACCCGGTTCGCGTCGGAGGCGTCGCCGGGCAGGTAGAGCGTGGTGTCCAGGTCGACCGGCTCGGTCCCGTCCGGCCCGGACCGCACGGTCAGCAGCGCCGACTCGGTCCGGAAGTCCGTACCCTGCGGGCGGACCGCCCAGACCAGCGCGGCGGCCACCAGGACGACCACCAGCACGGCGGCGACGATCCGGCGCGGACGGCCGGCCAGGGCGCGCCGGACCCGCGCGACGGGTGATCTCATGCGGCACACGGTACGGCCCGCCGGCTGAGCGTTCCCTGAGATCCGCCGTACGTTCGTCCGGTTGCGCCGTTCGGCGCGTGCCGTCCGTCGTCCGCAGAAGGTCCAGAGCATCCCAGCGGGACGTATTCGGATCACGTGCATTCACATCTACAGCCGCAAATCAGTGCTCAAGTGGCGACTCGACGACCCGATCGGACGCTGCGTGGCGAACGACTCGACGGTCGGTCACCCCGGACGAACTGACGTGAAGCCGACTCGACGGCTCCGGTTTCAGCCCCGTCCGATCCGCTACTTTTCCGGTCCGGTGCACGGGACTGCTTGCGGCGACCTCCCGGGGCATCGACCGCCCCGCCGTCGCCGGAGGAGACAGACCATGACAGTTCCCGCGCCGCGGGTGCGTCGGCGGCCCTCCGTGTCGGGCCGTGTCCTGCCCCTGCTGCTGGCGCTGGCGCTGGTCGCCCCGCTCGGGCTGCTCTTCGCGCTCGTCGACGGCACCACCACGGACGACCACGACCTGGCGTCCCGGGAACGGCTGGGGATCCGTTACCTGCGCGCGCTCGGGCCGGTCACCGACGCGCTGGTGGAAGCCCAGTCCACCGCCGTGGCCGGCGCGCCGGTCTCCCGCGCGTCGCTCAACGCCGCGATCGAGCAGGTGGCCGCCGTGGACACCGCCGTCGGCGACGAGCTGCGCAGCCACGAACGCTGGGCCGGGCTGCGGGCGAAGCTCGAAGGGCTGCCGGACCGGGGGCTCGCCGACCCCGAGGCCGCCTACCAGGCGTACGGCGAAGCCAACGACCTGCTGCTCGCGCTCTACCGGAAGGTACGGGAAAGCTCCGGCCTGATCCGCGACCCCCGGTCCGACACGTTCTTCCTCCAGGACGGCATCGGCGGCGACCTGCCCACCGCGACGGTGCTGGCCGGCCGGCTCGCCGACCTGGTCCGGCTGGCCGCCGCGCGTCCCGCCGCCGAACGCGCGAAGACCGGCATCGAGCTGGCCGAACTGCGGTCGTCCGCGTTCGGTCCGGCCAACGACCTGGTCGCCGACCTGCGCGCGGCGGTGGACAGCTCGGAGAGCACCGACCTGGGCGCCAACGTGCTCACCCCGCTGGACGCCTACCAGCGGTCGCTGGAGGCGTTCACCGCCGCGGGCGGCGGCCGGGCCGCGCCGAACCCCGCTCAGCTCACCGCCGCCGGGATCGCCGCCCAGTCCGCCGCCAAGCAGCTCCGCACCGTCATCCTCGACCAGCTCGACACACTGCTGGCGGAGCGGGTGGACGCGCTCGACCGGGACCGGTTGCTGGCCCGGATCGCGGCCGGCGTGGCGGTGGCGTTGCTGGTCGGGCTGGCCGTGACGCTGCTCCGGCGGCCCACCGCCGAGGCACGCCCGACGCCCACCGACGCCGCGCTGCCCCCGGCGGTCCGACCCGAGCCGCCGGGGGCCGACCGCCAGCCCGTCGCGGTGGGTCGGGGCGTCGAGGCCGAGCGGTGGAGGCCGTTCGATGCTGCTCGCTAGGTTGCGGATCCGGGGCAAGCTCGCCCTGCTGGTGATCATCCCGCTGCTCAGCATGGTCGGGCTGGCCGTGCCGGTGGTCGTCGACCGGGTGGCCGCCGCGGCCCGCGCCGCCGACACCGTGGAGACCGTCCGCGTCGCCAGCCGGATCGGCAGCCTGGTGCAGGACCTCCAGCAGGAACGTCTGCTCTCGATCGGGTTGCTGCTCGGCCGGGTGACCCGCACCGAGCTGATCCAGAAGTCCGCCACCGTCGACGACCGGGTCGCCGACCTGCGCGCCGAGTCGCTGCCGACGCCGGTCCACGAGTCCCTCGACGGGGTACGCCGGCTGGCCGACGTCCGGACCGCGACGCTCGCCGGCCGGGCCACGCCGGAACAGATCCTGAACACCTTCGCCCGGGTCGACCTGGCGCTGATCGAGGCGCTGCGGCTGCCGTTCCGGGTGGACACCGACACCTCGGCCGGGCGGCAGGTGCTCGCGCTGGACGCGCTGCTGCGTACCGACGAGGCGCTGAGTTCGTGTGCCACCCAGATCGTGCTGGTCCGCGCGACAGGTGATCCGCGGGTGGGCGCCGCGTACATCGCCTGCATGGCGGCGCTCGACGTGGACAACGACCGGTTCCGCAAGCTGATCACGCCGGAGCAGTTGAAGCTGGCGCTGCTGGACGACGCGGCGGTGGCGGCCCGGACCAGCCAGACGTTCCTGCGCGACAGCATCCGGGACCCGGTCGGCGCGATCGCCCCGCTGCCGCTGGACGCGCTCTTCCCCTCGGTCCGCTCGATGATCACGCTGGGCCAGTTCGTGGAGAAGAAGGTCGTCGCGGACGTCATCGCGGAGACGCGTACCGAGGAGCGGAACGCGCTGACCACGGCCTGGCTGGTCGCCGTGGCGGCGGCCGCGATCCTGCTCCTGGTGGTGCTGCTGAGCATGACGGTGGCCCGTACGGTGTCCCGGCCGCTGAGCCGGCTCACCCGCTCCGCCGAACGCGTCGCCCGGGTCGCCGAGGCGGAGCTGACCCGGGTGGCCGACGACGAGACCGAGTCGGTGCCGCCGGTACGCCTCGACCCGGTCGACGTCCGCGCCCGGGACGAGCTAGGCGACCTGGCCCGCGCGTTCGAGCGGGTGCAGCACACCGCCGCCCGGCTGGTCGAGCGGCAGGTGGCCGGCCGACGCAACGTGGCGCAGATGTTCGGCCACGTCGGCCGCCGTACGCAGAACCTGGTCGGCCGCCAGATCGCGCTCATCGACCGGCTGGAACGGCAGGAGGTCGACCCGGGCCGGCTGGAGCACCTCTACCGGCTGGACCACATCTCCAGCCGGCTGCGCCGCAACGCCGGCAGCCTGGTGGTGCTCTCCGGGGCCACCGGCTCGGACGGCCACGTGGCCCCGGTCCCGCTGGCCGACGTGGTCCGGCTCGCGCTCGGCGAGATCGAGGACTACACCCGGGTCGACGTGCAGGTCCCGCCCGGCGTCTCGGCGGCGCCCGCGATCGCCGGCGACCTGGTGCTGGCGCTGGCCGAGCTGATGGAGAACGCCACCGCGTTCTCGCCGCCGCACACCCGGGTCGTGGTGGCCGGCGAGCTGACCGACGGGGGCGCCCGGCTCACCGTGGTGGACCACGGCATCGGTCTCACCGAGGAGCGGCTCGCCGAGGAGAACGCCCGGCTCACCCGCCGGGAGCGGCTCGACCTCGCGCCGACCGAGGTGCTCGGGCTCTTCGTGGTGGGCCGGCTGGCCCGACGGCACGGCTGGGCCGTACGGCTGGTGGCGACCGCGGGCGGCGGGATCACCGCCGGCCTGGAGATCCCGGCCGCCTCACTGGTGATCCGCCGGCCGGAGCCGGCCGGAACCGCCGTGGCGCGGGCCGCCGCGCCGACCGTGGAACGGCCTCCGGACCCCGCGCCGGCGAGCCGCCCGACCCGACCGGCCGACGGCGAGCCGGCCGGCTTCGACACGGCGCTGCTGAGCCGGGCCACCCGCAGCATCTCCAGCGGCGACTCCTGGAACGCCTTCGGCCACCTGGGCGACGACGCCGAGGTGCCCGCCGCGCCGGCCCCGACCGCGAGCGCCCCGACCGCCCCGACGGCACCGGCCACCCGCCGGGCGACCCCGGACCCGGCCCGGGACCACCCGGCAGACGTCGACGAGTCGACGGACCGGGACCGCGCGGCGAACGCCGGGAGGGCGGTCGCGACGTCGGCCGTCACCGGGCCGCCGGTCGAGGACTTCCGCTTCCCCACCGGCGGTCCGCCGCCCGCCTGGCCGCCGGCCACCGCGAGGTCCACCACGCGGCCCACCGGCCCGGCGACACACCCCGCCGGCACCACCCCGCCGACACCGGTCGTCGGCCCGGCACCGGCCGCTCCCCCGGCCGCCGGACCGACGGCCGGCCCCACCCGCACCCCACCGCCGCGCGGGCCGCTGCACGCCGCGCCAGGTCCGGTCGGCCGGCCGGCCGGGCCGCCCGGGAACCGGCCGATCCGGAAACGGGTGCCCGGCGCCAACCTGCCGCCCGGCCCGGTCACCGGACCGGCCGGACCGGTGACCGGGCCGCCGATCGGTGTTCCGGACGACCCGGCCGCCGTCCGCGCCCTGGTGGAGGCGTTCCAGGACGGGGTACGCCGGGCCGAGGACGACGTCCACCCGGCCGACCCGACACCCGCACGGCCCCGACTCAGCCGGCGCGTCCCGGGGGCGAACCTGACCGTCTCCGCGGTGCCGCCCGCGCCCCCGGCCAGCTCCCACCCCGGCGACCCGGTCGAGGTCCGCGACCGCATCACGGAATTCGAGGCGGGCGTCGCCCGTGCTCTGCGCGAAGTCAGTACCGACCGCCGCTATGAAGAGGATCCATCACGGTGACCAGCCCGTACCTGCACGACAATGTCGAACAGAGCGCGACCGGCGACCTCAGCCCCGAGGCGCGCACCTTCAACTGGCTGCTCGACTCGTTCACCTCCAGCACGGCCGGGGTGATGGAGGCGATCGCGGTCTCCTCGGACGGGCTGCTGATGGCCATGTCCGCGATCAAGGACCGGTCCAACGCGGAACGGCTCGCCGCCGTGGTCTCCGGCATGACCAGCCTGGCCGGTGGCGCCGCGAGCTGGTACGCGCTGGGCGGGCTCAACCGGGTCATCGTCGACATGGCCGAGGGCTACCTGCTGATCAGCGCGATCAGCAGCGGCTCGGTCCTCGGCGTGGTCGCCGACCGCTCGGCCAACCTGGGCACCGTGGCGTACGAGATGACGCTCTTCGCCGGCCGCGCCGGCGGCGCCCTGAGCCCCCGCCTGATCGCCGAGCTGAAGAACGCCGTCCAGCAATGATCCCGGGGGTCGCCGGCGAGGACCCGGAGCCGGAACCCGGCGTCCGGATCCGCCCCTTCCTGCGCGCGTCCGTCCCGGGTCCGGGACCGGACGCGGGCGACGGGGAGCAGCCGACCGGCCCACGCCCGTTCGTGCTCACCTCGGGACGGGTGGACGGCGACCCGGCGATCAGCCTGGAGACCCAGGTGACCGCGCGGCCGGGCAGCGGCTCGTGGGCGGTGACCGCCCGGCTGGCCCCGGAACTCGCGGCGATCGTCGCGATCTGTGTCGAGCCGGTGTCGGTCGCCGAGATCTCCGCCCGGACCCGGATGCAGTTCGGCGTGACCCGGGTGCTGGTCGGCGACCTGCGCGCCGCCGGTCACCTCGACGTGCACGTCGCGGACGTCGACGACGCCCTCGATCCCGATCTCATCCTGCGAGTGATTGATGGACTTCGTGCGATCTCCTGAATGGCGGGCGTCCGCCCCGGGCGGGCCGGCCGCGAACAGCGTCCCCACCCGCTACGGCAACCCGGCCCCGCTGATCGGCCGCGCCACCCCACCGCCACCGACCGGGCCGCCGCTGCCGTACCGGCCGCCCGGCGGACCCGGCGAGCCGGCCCCGATCGTCAGCCGGGTGCCCGCGCCACGCCCGCCGATCCCGGTGAAGATTTTGATCGCCGGCGGCTTCGGCGTCGGCAAGACCACCACGGTGGGTGCGATCTCCGAGATCGCGCCGCTGACCACCGAGGCGGAGATGACCACCGCCGGGATCGGCGTCGACGACCCCGACGGGGTGCCCGGGAAGACCACCACCACGGTGGCGATGGACTTCGGCTGCGTGACCATCGACCGCAGCCTGAAGCTCTACCTCTTCGGTACGCCCGGCCAGGCCCGGTTCGGCTTCATGTGGGACGACCTGGCCCGGGGCGCGCTCGGCGCGCTGGTGGTGGTGGACAGCGCCCGGCTCGACGACTGCTATCCGGCGATCGACTTCTTCGAGCGGGCCGGGCTGCCGTTCGCCGTGGGCGTCAACGCCTTCGACGGGCGGCTGGCGCTGGACCTGCCGTCGATCCGCTGGGCGCTGGCGATCGCCGAGCACGTGCCGCTGGTGCAGTTCGACGCCCGGGACCGGCTCTCCGTACGGGACGCCCTGCTCGTCGTCCTGGACCGGGCGCTGGACCGGGCGACCCGGTCCCGGGAACGCTGAGCCGCCAGCCGGTTCGGCCCGTGCTCTTCGAAGGGGTGGACGCGATGAGGGGTGATCTGGACGAGACACTGGCCCGGCTGGCGCGACGCGAGGAGGCGCAGCGCCGACGCGTGCCGCTGCCAGGCGAGCCGGTCGAGCACGCCGACGCGGGCAGGCCCGCCGAGCACGCCGAGCCGGGCGCACCCGCCGGGGTCGAGCCGGTGGAGGACCGGGCGGGGCACGGCGCGTACCGGCTGCGGGGCGGCCACGCGTCGCCGCGTCGGGACCCGGTGGAGGAGGTCGCCGAGGCGGTCCGGCGGGTGGTCGCCGCGCATCGCGGGCTCGCCGTGACGCTGCGGGTGGAGCTGGGCGATCAGGCGTACCCGATGCGGGTCTCCTGGGCCGGGCCGGAGGTGGCGGTGGGCCCGGCGTCCGCACCGGCGCCACCGCCGACCTGGCCCATGTCGGTGAAGACGGTGGCCGCCCCGGGCCGCGACCCGCGCGCGACCGACCCGGCGGCCCGGCTCGCCGAGCTGATCCGCCGCGACCCCTCGCTCCTGGACGGCCCGGACCCGCACTGACCCCGGCGGGCCGTGGTGCCGGCGGCTACTGTCGGCGGGTGGCGGAACCCGACCTGACCCTGACCGCGAGCCTGCGGCCGGCCGCGCTGGACGCCCGCCGTGGCGTCGTACGCCTCCACCCCGAGGTGCTGACCGCGTTGGCGCTGCGGCCCGGCGACCCGGTGCGGCTGACCGGCCGCCGGGTGACCGCCGGCATCGCCGCCGCCGCCGACCCGGGCACCAGCAGCGCCCTGCTGTACGCCGACGACCTGCTGCTGGGCAACCTCGGCCTGCGGGCCGGCGGCCAGGTCACGGTGAGCCCGCTGCCCTGCGCCCGGGCGAGCCGGGTCACGCTGGCCGGACCGGTCGCGGTGACGGCCGCGGTCCCGCCGGAGATGCTGCGGCTCGCGCTGCTGGGCAAGATGGTCACCGCCGGCGACGACGTCTCGCTGCTGCCCCAGGACGTGCTCCCGGACGCTGCCGTGCGCGGCCTGGTCGAGGCGGCACGGCACAGTCTCGCCAGCTCCGTCGGGTACGCCTGGACGAGCACGCTGCTCAGCGTGGTGGCGGCCGAGCCGGCCACCGGCGCGCTGGTCACCATGGACACGGTGGTGGCCTGGGAACACGGCCCGGCCACCCACGGCCCCACCGCGTCCGGCTTCACCGGCCCGACCGGCTCCACCGTTACGGCTGGCTCGGCCGGCTCCGGCGGCCCGTCCGGCTCCGGCGGCTCGACCGGTTCGGGTGGCTCGACGGCTTCGGGTGGCTCGACCGGTTCGGGTGGCTCCACCGACTCGGCCGGCTCGACGGTTTCGAAAGCCGACGGCCTGCTCGGGCCCGAGGACGCGCCCGACGTGGACGAGCTGCCCGGCCTGCGCGCCCAGGCCGAGGAGCTGACCGAGCTGCTGGACCTGGGCTTCCACCACCGCGAGGTGCTGGGCCGGCTGGGCACCACGGTCGCGCTCGGCGTGCTTGTCGAAGGCCCGGCCGGCTCGGGCAAGTCGTCGCTGGTCCGCGCCGTCGCCGCCCGGGTCGGCGCGCGGGTCCGCCCGGTCTGGGCCCCGGAGCTGGCCGCGCTGTCGAACGACGCGGCGGCCCGCCGGCTGCGGGAGGCGGCCGAGGCGGTACGCGCGGGCGGGTCAGCCGTGCTGCTGGTCACCGACGTGGAGGCGCTCGCCCCGGCCGACGACCCCGGCCCGCTGGCCACCGTGTTCCGCCAGGTGGTCGCCGAGACGGTACGCGCCGGGGCGGCGGTGGTCTGCACCACCGGACGCCCCGAGGCGGTGGACCCGGCGTTGCGCGGGCCGGACCTGCTGGCGCTGCGGATCAGTGTGCCGCTGCCCGATCCGGCGCTGCGCCGGGAGCAGTTGACGGTGCTCACCCGGCAGGTGCCGCTGGCCGGTGACGTCCGGCTGGACGAGGTGGCGGCGCGTACCCCCGGTTTCGTCGCCGCGGACCTGGCCGCGCTGGTGCGGGAGGCCGGGGTGCGGGCGGCGCTGCGGCAGAAGACGGCCGAGACACCGACCGTGGCGATGGCCGACTTCCTCGCCGCGCGGGAGGTGGTCCGGGCGACCACGATGGCCGCGTCCACGCTGGAGCTGGCCACGGTGACGCTCGACGACGTCGGCGGCCTGCACGAGGTCAAGCAGACGTTGACCGAATCGGTGCTCTGGCCGCTCACCTATCCGGACACGTTCGCCCGGCTGGGCGTGACGCCGCCGCGCGGGGTGCTGCTCTACGGCCCGCCCGGCTGCGGCAAGACCTACCTGGTCACCGCGCTGGCCGGCTCCGGGCGCGCGAACGTGCTGTCGGTGAAGGGCGCGGAGCTGCTCTCCAAGTGGGTCGGTGAGAGCGAACGCGCGGTCCGTGAGCTGTTCCGCCGGGCCCGCGAGGCGGCGCCCACGCTGGTCTTCCTGGACGAGGTGGACGCGCTGGCGCCGGTCCGCGGCCAGGCCACCGACGGCGGTACGACCGATCGGGTGGTGGCCGCGTTGCTCACCGAACTGGACGGGGTGGAGGCGCTGCGCAACGTGGTGGTGGTCGGCGCGACGAACCGGCCGGAGCTGGTCGACCCGGCGCTGCTGCGTCCGGGCCGGCTGGAGCGCCTGGTCTACGTGCCGCCGCCGGACGGGACGGCCCGCGCGGAGATCCTCCGGGCCACGGCCCGGGACGTCCCGCTCGCGCCGGACGTGGACCTCGACGCGCTCGGCGCGGAGCTGGCCGGCTTCTCCGCCGCCGACTGCGCCGCGCTGGTCCGGGAGGCGGCCCTGGCCGCGATGCGCGAGTCCCTGACCGCCACCACCGTGACGGCGTCACACGTGGAGTCGGCCCGCACCCGCGTCCGCCCCTCGCTGGACCCCGTCCAACTGGCCCACCTGGAGTCCTACGCCGAAACCCGCCGCTGACCTCACCGCCCACGACTGATCCAGCCGTGGAAGCGGTCGAAGAGGTCCGCCGGTGGTCCCGTCGTCCGGCTGACCGCCGCCTGCTACCCGCATGCAAGACGGCTCGCCCACCTCGTGGAAGCAGCCGCACCGCGCGCCCCCCGAGCCACCGCCGGCGGTGCGTTCCAGCGCGCTGCCCGGCTGGTCAGCCGTCGCCACGCTCCTCACGGCGACGCCGGACAATCGGCCGGCGGGGTGCCTCGGGTGCGCGGCGGGGCCGCTCCTCGCGGGGCGCCCGCTCGTCGCGCTGCGGGCGGCGGGCCCGCTCGGGCTGCCGGCGACGCGGGGGCGGCTGTGCCTCCACCGGCTCCTCGTCGTACTCCTCGTCGTCGAAGTCGTCGCCGGCGGCGTAGTCGTCGTACTCCTGCTCCTCCTCGGTCGGGCGGCGGCGGCCACGCTCGGCGGGCGCCTCGTCGCGGCCCTCGCCCGGCCGGCCGCCGCCCTCCTGCTCCTCGCGGAGCGCGGTCTCGTGGTCCCTGACCACCTGGGAGTCCTGGATCTCGCCGCGCCAGCCCTCGACCGAGTCCGGGTCGAGCACGGTCTCGGTCATCACGTGCCGGACGAAGTGCTTCAGCTCCAGCCGGACCCGGCGGCCCTGCGCGCGCCACAGGTTGCCGGTGTGCTCGAAGAGGCCCTGCGGGTGGTACTCCAGCACGACAAGGATGCGGGTCAGCTCCGGGGCGACCTCGTGGAAGCTGACCGTGCCGTCGACCGAGCCCTTCTCGCCCCTGGACCGCCAGTGGATGAGCCGGTCCGGGATCTGCCGGACGATCGTCGACTCCCAGGTGCGGTGCGACCAGAGGACCTGTGCCTTCCAGGTCATCTTCTCGTCTTCGTCGTTGTCGGCCTGCTCGACCTTCTTCATGAAGCTCGGGAAGTCGCCGAACGTGGTCCACTGGTTGTACGCGACCCGGACCGGCACGCCGACCTCGATGGTCTCCACGATGTTGGTGACCTTGAGCTTCTTGCCGCCGCCCTTGCCACCCTTGCCGCCGCCGAACGCCGACATCAGCTTCTCCTTACCGCCGGCCAGGCCGGCATGGAACATGGCCTTCAGCGGGGAGTGGCCGTCGGCGAGCTTCTGGGCGCCGGTGGCCGCGGCGACCAGGCCGGGGCCGCCGCCCTGCTTCGCGTACTCGCTGAGTCGCCCGGTGGCGCCGGTGACCCGCTCGGTCACCACCTGCACGGCGCGCTCGCCGATCGCGGAGGCGAGGTTGCGCAGCTCGCCGCCGATCTGGTCGCGGGCCCGGTCGGTCAGTCCGGTGGGGGGCACGGTCACCGCCCCCGTCGCCGGCGCACGGGGGCCGACTGCTCGTCGTAGTCGGCCTCGTCGTCGGCCCCGGGCTGCTCGTCCAGTTCCGGCTCCTCGTCGGGCGCCGACCGCCGCCCGTCCGCGGACTGCTCGCCGGACCCGGCGGAACGACGGCGCAACGAGTCGGCGCTGCCACGCAGCCGGCCGCTGACCGCGTCGATGCCGCTGCCGGCGGCGGCGGTCGCGGCGGCCCGGCCGGCGGTGACCAGCGGCGCGCCGAGGCGGGAGAGGTTGGCCAGTTGCGGGTTCGACCCGAGCAGGCCGGTGGCCATCTGCTTGAGGCCGCCGGGATTCTGGCTGGCCCGGCCGGCGGCCACGGCGGCGGCCAGGGTGAGGGCCGTCCGCAGCTTCCTGCGCCGGCCGAGGACATATCCGAAACCGACCGCCAGGGCGATCCGAGCTCCGCTCTTCATCAGTTCTCCTTCGCTCCCCGGCGGACGGGACACCTCATGCGGGGAGCAGGCCCGGAAAACAGCTGCCGAGGATCAGCGAAAAGGGGGCCTGCGGCCGGTGTCCCGCATCAGCGGACCCGGCGGGCAGTACCCGCCATGCCATTCACAAAACATTTCTTCGGCTAACTGGAAGCGCTGCCCAGAATGGGCGAAACTTCGCATCAAAGCGCCAAGGGGCAGGGAGTGCGCGTGAACGTTGTCGCGCGGCAAGCAACGGCCTCAGCGGGTGGGGAGGGCCGAATCCAGACACATCCGAGCGGACAGCTTCCCGCCTTCTTCGTGCAATTCCGCGCCGCATTTGCGAAGGACGGAAATGGCTCCGGCATTGTCCGGCGTCGTATCGGCGACGACCGTGCGCATACCGGCCGCCGCGGCGGCGTGCAGCAGCTCCCGCAGCGCGGCGGCACCGAGCCCGCGCCCGCGCGCCGACCGGCCCAGCCACATCCCGGTCTCCACCGTCCCCGGCTCGTCCCGACGGGTCATCCGCACCATGCCGACCACCTCGCCGCCGGACACGATCGCGTACATCAGGGTGCGGGTCGGGCCGTCCAGGCCGCCGAAGCTGGCGCGGTGGAACTCCCGGAACGCGTCCCGGCGGGCCAGCGACCAGCCGGCCGGGGCGTCCACCGGAGGCATGACGTCCTCCGGTTCCGCCTCCGCCGCCGCTACGGAGAGCAACGGTTCCAGGTTCCGCTCGTCCACCGGCTCCAGCCGCACCGCACCCGTCACCAGCCGGAGTCTGCCGGCCGTTCCGGCGCACGTCCACCCCTTTGCCGACTCATTGCCGGTACGGCGGAGCGGGTCGACCGGTCGTACCCCCGGGGTGTTCCGCCTCACGCTCCGTTGTCATCCGACCGGTTCTTCCGGCGTGAGCGTGCTCACCTCAGGGGCGCGAACTCACAGAGCGCCACCGTGGCGTCGTCGGACCGCTTCCGGCGGCGCAGCCGGTCCGGGTGGTCCCGCTCGGCCGCCCGGACCCGGTCGACCAGCCCTTCCGGCCCCTCCACGGTCACCACCTCCAGGAGTCCGGCCCAGTCGAAGAGGCCGAACTGCTCGACCGCGCACGACGCGCCGTCACTGAGCAGCACGGCCCGGCGCAGCGCGTTCGGCCCGCGCAGTGGCACCGTCCCGGTCACCGCGTGGTACGCCGCGTCCGGGTCGCCGGCCGCCGCCCAGTAGCCGTGACTGCGGTTCATCCGGGTGCGCTGCACCGTCACCGCGCGCCGGAACCGGGTCGCCGGGTCGACCCCGCCGTCGGGCAGCGCGGCGGCGGTCCGACGCAGGTCCGCCAGCGCGTTCTCCAGCCGGTCGTCGGTGACCACGTCGATGCCGGCGCCGGTGTCGAGCACCAGCGGACTGTCGCAGAGGACCAGGTAGTCGACCTGGTCACCACCACAGCGCAGCAGGCAGACGGTGGACGACGGGGTGCCGGGATGGTCGAGGTCGCAGGTGTTGCCGTGATCCGCCCGCACCGCCAGGATCGCCGCCGCCAGGCTGCTCATCAGCGTGGCCGCGGGGCGGGCCGCGACCGCCAGGCCGATTCGGGCGGCCAGGTGCCGGACGTACCACGCCGGGCCGTGCACGCAGCCGGTGTCGAAGCCGTCCGGCACGGTGGCCCCGTCGAGGACGCCGACGAGCGGGCCGAACCGGAAGACCACGTCCTCGTTCTCCGGCCGCCCCGGGGCCGGATCGGACGCGGAACGCACCCGCATCATCGGCGCCTCACCGACCGGCCGGGCCGTCCCGCTGCCGGTCGCGTACCGGCGGTCCGGTGCTCCCATCGCCCCACTCCCTCCGTCGCCGCCCGCCGCCTTACCCGGCCGTCGCACGGCCATGCAACGCATCCCGGCAACTCTCCGTCACCGGAGCAGGGCTGGCGGTAGCGTCGGGAGCGACCGATCGGACCGGGGACAGGGGGATCGCCATGTTGGAGCGGTTGCACGAGTCGGGAATCCGGGCGGAACACGCCTATCTCGCCGGATTCGTCAGCATCGGACTCTCATTCACGAGCTGGTTTCTGTCCAAGAGTCTGGAACGCGCCGGCGTGGCCCGGGCGGACCGCTGGGGCATCTTCATCGGCGAGTGGGCGCCGACGTTCTTCGCCATCGGCAACGGGCTGCGCTCGTACGAGAAGTGAGGCCGGTCAACGCCGCCGGTTGCGGGCCCGCGACGAGCGGAGCCGGCGCAGCCGGCCGATCAGCACCGGCTCGGCCGCCAGCGCGGCGGGATGATCCAGCAGCCCGTTGAGGAGCTGGTAGTAGCGGGTCGCGGAGAGGCCGAACGTGTCCCGGATGGCCTGCTCCTTGGCGCCGGCGTGCTTCCACCACCGCGACTCGAAGGCAAGGATCCGCAGCTCCCGCTCGGTGAGCCCCGCGCTCTCCACCGAGGGCGCGGGCTCGGGCTCCACCGAGGGCGCGGGCTCGTCCGGCGGTACGGACTCGGCGGGCGGTACCGACTCGACGGGGGGCGCGGTGCGGGGCGGGGGGACGGCGGCGCCGGGCGCCGCCCGCGTACCCCCGACGGGTGGTGGTGGGTCGGACCGCTCGGCGGCGGTCCGGTCCGTGGCGTCGGCGGACATGGTGCTCCTCTCCGACGGCGACTGACCGGCGCGGAAGACGCGCCGGCCGGGGAGACCCCAGCGTAGCCAGGGCGGTCCCCGGCCGCATCGTCCCGCGCGGTCCGCGCCGCCGGCGTCCGGCCGGCGGCGCGGAGAACGTCAGGCGACGTCCCGCCGACGCATCGTCCAGAACGCGGCGACCAGGGCCGCCACGGCGCCGATGCCGAACACCACCGCCGACTGCTGCCAGGTGACCACGTACTTCGCCGGCTCGCAGGCGCCCCGGGCGAACTCGCAGGTGTCGTAGTCGAACAGCTCCGCCTGCTTCATGAACCACGACTGGGCGTACGTGGAGAGCACGTAGCGGTCGCCGAACGGCACCGACAGCACGCCGACCGCGATCCGGATACCGACCTCGCTGACCGCGAACAGCGCCACCGCCGCGCCCAGCGCCATCGCGGTGTGCCGACCAAGCGAGGCGAGCGCGAACGCGACCGCGCCGACGACCAGGATCAGCGCCACGGCGCGCAGCCCGTCCAGCCCGATCGAGCGCCACACCCCGGCGGTCATCTTCGCGGTGGTGCCCCGCTGGGTGCCGATCAGCCAGAACACGGCCGTCCACAACGCGCCGAGCACGACGCTCAGCCCGAGCACGGTGGTGAGCAGCGCGGCCAGCTTGGTGCCCAGCACGGCGAGCCGTTTCGGCCGCCAGAGCAGCAGGTTCATCATCCCGCCGGTGTTCCACTCGGCGCCCACGAAGGAGGCGCCGACGATGAACGCGAAGAGCGCCACCGCGCCGGCGAACACGGCGATGAACGTGGGGAACTCAGCCCGGAAGTCGAACTGGTAGGGCAGGTTCCACTTCGGGTCGAACATCTCCGGCTGCGGCTGGTAGTCCTTGCCGCAGTTCGGGCCGTAGCGCTCCTCGGTCTGCTCGCCGCGGGCCTGGGCGGCCTCGCACTCGGTGACGCTGCGCTTCCACTCCTCGACCGACTTGCGGTACTGCGCGTCGGAGTCGGCCTGCGCGGCGGCCACCACCTCGGGCGAGAGCTTGTGGCTGGAGAAGCTGAACGCGGTGGCCACGGTGGCGAGCCCGACCACCAGCAGGACGAGCAGCAGGCGGGTGACCCGGCGCTTGGTGAGCCGGCGCAGCTCGGTGACGAACAGGCTCATGCGCCCCAACCTCCTGCGGTGCCGGTCTGGTCGACCTTGGCGGACTGATCGACCTGACGGTGCTGGCCGGGGACCGGCGCGGTGGCGGTCAGTTCGAGGAAGACGCTCTCCAGGTCGACCGCGACCGGGGTGAGCTCGCTGACGTACAGGTCCTGTTCGGCGAGGAGCCGGCTGACCACGGCCGGCTTGTCCACGCCGGACAGCATCAGGTGGTCGGCCTCGGCGGCGACGCGGATCCCGGACCGGGTCAGCGTCTCCTCGGCCCGGGGCAGGTCGGCGACCGCCTCCAGGCGTACCCGCACGGCGCCCTGGGAGTGCGCGGCGAGCACCTGCTCGACCGGCCCGAAGGCGACCCGCCGGCCGAGCGAGATGATGGTGACCGAGTCGCAGATGAGCTGGATCTCGCCGAGGATGTGGCTGGAGAGCACCACGGTCATGCCGGATTCGGCCAGCTCCCGCATGAGCCGACGCATCTCCCGGATGCCGCCCGGGTCCAGGCCGTTGGCCGGCTCGTCCAGGATCAGCAGCTTGGGGTCCTTGAGCAGCGCGGACGCCACGGCGAGCCGCTGCTTCATGCCGAGCGAGTAGGTCTTCACCCGCTCGCCGGCCCGGTCGCGCAGGCCGACCAGCTCCAGCACCTCGTCGACCCGCTGCTTCGGCAGCTCGCCGGCCTGGGCGAGCAGGCTCAGCGTGTCCCGCGCGGAGAAGTGCGGGAAGAACTGCGGGCTCTCCACGATGGCGCCGACCTGGCCGGCCACCGCCGGCAGCGACCGCGGCAGCTCCTGGCCGAGGATGGCCATCCGGCCGCCGTTGGGCCGGATCAACCCGAGCAGCGTACGCAGCGTGGTGGTCTTGCCGGAACCGTTCGGGCCGAGGAAGCCGTGCACCTGGCCGGCCTCGACCCGCATGTCGAAGCCGTCGAGCGCGTGGCGGACCCCGCGTTTCCGGCTCCGGTACGTCTTACGGAGACCCTCGATCTCCAGGACAGCCGACACAGCTGACCTCCCCCGATGTAGGTGACAGCGACACCATACGCGGTATGCACCGGAAGGCAATACCCGGTATGCATGGGTGGTCGGCGTGTCACTCTCAGGCGCAGACGACGTGCACGCCGGCGTCGCGGAACGCCTGCACCACATCCGGGGCCGCGCCGGAGTCGGTCACCAGCGTCTCCACCCGGTCTACCGGGCAGATCCGGGCGAACGCGTGGCCGCCCAGCTTCGACGAGTCGGCGATCACCACGACCCGCTTGGCCCGGGCCACCATCAGGCTGTTCATGGCCGCCTCGCCCTCGTGGTGTGCGGCGGCGCCGAGCTGCGGGTCGATCGCGTCCACGCCGAGCAGCGCGACGTCGAGCGTGACCTCGCGCAGCAGCGCCCCGCCCAGCGGACCGACCAGCTCGAACGACTTCGGCCGGACCACGCCGCCGGCCACCACCACCTTCATCCGCGAGCGCACCAGCAGCTCGTTGGCGATGTTCAGCGCGTTGGTGACCACGGTGAGCTGGGCGCCCTCGGCGCTGGTGTTCAGATCCGGGCGGACGGCCAGCGCGCGGGCCACCTCGGTGCTGGTGGTGCCGCCGTTCAGGCCGACCACCGTGCCCGGGGAGACCAGCGCGGCGGCGGCGGCCCCGATCCGCTGTTTCTCCGCCGAGTGCTTGGCGGTCTTGTAGCGCAGCGGCAGGTCGTACGAGACGCCGTTGGCGACCGCGCCACCCCGGGTCCGGGTGATCATCTGCTGCTGGGCGAGCTGGTCGAAGTCCCGCCGGATGGTGGCCTGGGAGACCGCCAGCCGCTCGGCCGCCTCCTCGACGCTGACCCGGCCGCTGTCGGTCAGCATCTCGAGCAGTGCGTTCCAACGCGCGTAGCGGTCCACCGCGGGGCCCTCCCCTGACTGTGCACGTACGGTGATTGGTTGCGTGCACAGTAGTGCGCGAAACTACGTCTGCGCAAAACCCTGGCCTGCGCGAATGAGGAGACGGTTGCCACGCCCGCCCCACTTCGCGCAGAATGACGCGCGAAAGAAGGCCCTATCGCGCCGTATTGCGCAAGGTCTCCCCCGGCGAGGAGTTGTCATGCCGTACGTGCACGCGGAGATCGCGAGCCAGCCCGACTGCTGGCGCGAGGCGGCCCGGCTCGCGCCGACCGTCGCCGACCACCTGCCGCGCTCCGGCGAGCGGGTCGCCGTGGTCGGCTGCGGCACGTCGTGGTTCATGGCCGCGGCGTACGCGGGCCTGCGCGAGCAGGCCGGTCAGGGCGAGACCGACGCGTTCCAGGCCAGCGAGTTCCCCACCGGCCGGCGCTACGACCGGCTCATCGCGATCACCCGCTCCGGCACCACGACCGAGGTGCTCGACCTGCTCGCCGCGCTGCGCGGGCGGATCCCCACCACGGTCCTGGTGGGCGATCCGGCCTCACCGGCCGTGTCGCTCGCCGACGCCACCGTCGCGCTGCCCTTCGCCGACGAGCGTTCGGTGGTGCAGACCCGCTTCGCCACCACCGCGCTCGCGCTGCTCCGCGCCCACCTCGGCGAGGACCTCGGCCGGCTGGCCGCCGACGCCGAGGTGGCCGTCCGGGCGCCGCTGCCGATCGACCCGGCCCGCATCGACCAGGTCACGTTCCTCGGTCGCGGCTGGACGGTCGGGCTGGCCCAGGAGGCCGCGCTGAAGTGCCGCGAGGCGGCCACGTTCTGGGCCGAGGCGTACCCGGCCATGGACTACCGCCACGGCCCCATCTCGATCGGCGCCCCGGGCCGGCTGGTCTGGGCGTTCGGCGGCATCCCGGACGGGCTGGCCGAGGACGTGGCGGCCACCGGGGCGGCGTTCGTGCACAGCCGTACGCACGGCTGCCGCACGGTGCTGACGAGCTGGGCGGCCGGCCGCAACCCGGTCGACCCGATGGCCGACCTGATCCTGGCTCAACGGTTCGCCGTGGCGCTGGCCACCAGCCGCGGCCTCGACCCGGACGCGCCCCGCCACCTGACCCGGTCCGTGGTTTTGGCGTGAGGGCGCGCGACGAGGTCGTCGTCGCGCTGGACGTGGGCGGCACCGGGATGAAGTGCGCCCTGGTCCGGCCGGACGGCGCGACCGTGCACACCGAACGGCACGCCACCGCCGCGCAGCGCGGGCCGGACGCCGTGGTCGGCACGATCCTCGACGTCGCCGAAGGGCTGGCCGACAAGGCCCGCGCCGACGGGTTCACGCCGGTGGCCTGCGGCATCGCCGTGCCGGGCGTGGTCGACGAGGCCCGTGGCGTGGCGGTCTGGTCGGCGAACGTGGGCTTCCGGGACGTACCGCTGCGGGACCTGGCGGCCACCCGCCTGCGCCTGCCCGCGGCGCTCGGCCACGACGTGCGGGTGGGCGGCCTCGCCGAGGCCCGGCTCGGCGCCGGCCGGGACGCCGGTCACGTGCTCTTCGTGGCGATCGGCACCGGCATCGCCGCCGCGCACGTGGTCGACGGGTCGGCCGCCGTCGGCGCGCACGGCGCCGCCGGCGAGATCGGCCACATCCTGGTACGCCCCGACGGTCCGCGCTGCGGCTGCGGTCGGGTCGGCTGCCTGGAGGCGGTGGCCTCGGCCTCGGCGATCGGCCGCCGCTACACCGAGTTGGCCGGCACGCCGGCGACCGCCGCCGAGGTGGTCGACCGGGCGGCGTCCGGTGACCCGCTCGCCGGCACGGTCTGGCGGGAGGCGGTCGAGGCGCTCGCCGACGGCCTCGCCACCGGGCAGGCGTTGTACGACGTGGCGACCGTGGTGATCGGCGGTGGACTGGCCCAGGCCGGTCCGCGGCTGTTCGACCCGCTGCGCGACGCGCTGCGCGAGCGGTTGACGTTCCACCGCGAGCCGCGCCTGGTCGCGGCCGCGCTCGGCGACGAGGCCGGTTGCCTCGGCGCCGCCCTGCTGGCCCTGGACACCCTGGCGAAGGAGAGTCGATGACCCGGCGCGTGACCGGCAAGGTGGTGACCCCGACCGGTGTCATCCGGCAGGGCTGCGTGGAGGTCCGGGACGACCGGATCACCGCGGTCGCCGACTACCCCTCGGTACGCGACGGGCACTGGATCGTGCCCGGCTTCGTGGACATGCACACCCACGGCGGCGGCGGGCACACGTTCACCACCGGCGACCCGGAGTCGGCCCGGCAGGCCGCCGCGTTCCACCTCGACCACGGCACGACCACGCTGCTGGCCAGCCTGGTCAGCTCCCCGTTCGCGCTGATGCGCGACGCCACCGCCGCGTTCCGGCCGCTGGTCGAGGCGGGCGTGCTCGCCGGCCTGCACTTCGAGGGCCCCTACCTGTCGGCGGACCGCTGCGGCGCGCAGAACCCGGAGTTCCTCCGCGACCCGTCCACCGACGAGCTGACCGAGCTGATCGAGCTGGGCGGCGGCGCGGTGCGGATGGTCACGATCGCGCCGGAGCGGGACGGCGCCACCGAGGCGATCGAGCTGCTGGTGGCGAACGGCGTGGTGGCGGCCGTCGGGCACACGGACGCCACCTGGGCGCAGACCCGCGCGGCGGTGGCCGCCGGCGCCAGCATCGGGACCCACCTGTTCAACGGGATGCGCCCGGTGCACCACCGTGAGCCCGGCCCGGTGGTGGCGTTGCTGGAGGCCCCGAACGTGGTCTGCGAGCTGGTCGCCGACGGCGTGCACCTGCACGACGGCATGCTCGGCTTCGCCAGCTCGGTGGCCGGCCCGGAGCGGGCCGCCCTGATCACCGACGCGATGGCCGCCGCCGGCATGCCCGACGGCGAGTACGAGCTGGGCGGCCAGGCGGTCACCGTCACCGGCGGTGAGGCCCGGCTCAGCCGGGACGGTGCCATCGCCGGCAGCACGCTCACCATGGACGCCGCGCTGCGGCACGCGGTCGGCGCCGGCGTCACGCTGCCCGACGCGGTCCGGATGGCCGCCACCACCCCGGCCCGCGCGCTCGGGCTGGGCGACCGGGTGGGCGCGCTCCGGGCCGGGCTGCGCGCCGACCTGGTGGTGCTCGACGACGACCTGAACGTGGTCCGGGTGATGCGCGCCGGCGAGTGGGTGCGGTAGGCGGCCGGTCGCCCGGCGGGCCGGCACGCACCGCACGCCTATGATCGGGCTCTGTTCCGCCACGCCGGGCGGAGCTGTCCCGACTGAGCGAGGACACAGATGGCCCGCCCGTACCATCCTGGACCGAAACAGTTCGTCTTCGCGGCCGGAGACGGCAACGACCAACCCGTCTCGGTGGGTGACCCGCAGGAGGCGTACGAAGCGTTCTCCGCGTTCTTCCGGGGTCGCGAGTCCGACACCTACACGATCAGGGACGAGGCGGCGGGGCAGCGGCTGGTGCTCATGCCCCGGCGGGGGGCGCTCTCCCGGTTCGAGGACGCGGACCCACCCCGCTCGGAGCACCTCCTGGTCGACCGGGGCAACCGCTACCTGCCGAGCGCCATGCTGTTCTTCGAGAACGGATACGCCGGCCTCGACTACTTCGGGCAGTGGCTCCCCGACCCCGCCGACCTCGACGCGTCACCGGAGACCCGCGGCGCCGCCCGCGCCGCCATGTTCGCCACGGAGGCGGCGGCGATCGGCGAGGTCGGCCGGATCTGGGCGGATTCCGGCATCGTCGACCCGACCGACCAGTACCACGTCTTCTTCGAGTCGCAGGACGTCGACGATGACCGGGCCGAGCGGGCCGAACTGCTCCAGTTGATCGCATTCCTCGGTCTCGAACGCGTCGACGCCCCGGCCGGGGCCCGCGGGGGCGAGGTCTGGGTGCGTACCGAGCCACGCCTGGACGCCGAATGTGCCCGGTGGGCGTGAACGGGGCCACGCGAGACATCGTCTTCGCGCGTGGCGGCTGGATCCCGAGCGTGGTCCACGAGGACGGCGAGCTGAAGCTCATGCTCGGCGCCGGGGCCGACGCCAACCACGAGCCCCGCACGTTCACGTTCCCGATCTCCGAGGCCCATGTCACGGTGATCCGGGACGACCTGGCCCGGCACCTGCTGCTGTGGAGCGCGGTCCTTCCGCTGTGCGACGCCGCCGGGACCCGGGGCCGGCTCGACGAGGACGCCGCCGTCGCGCTCCTGGACCCGGTCCTGCTCGCCCCGCCCGGGGACGTCGACGCGCTGTTCCGGCGCATCCCGTGGGAACGGAGCCGGCTCGTCGCCCACGGCGCCGACCTCGGTCTCCTGGAGCGCGGTCGGGTCTGCGAGGCGATGCGCGCGGCGACGGAGGCGCCGAACGAGAAGCGCGCTCAGGAGCACCACGCGAACCGGCGTCGCGCCGAACGCGGAGTGGTCCTCGGGCCGCTCGACACGGGGGTCCTGCGGTACACGGGCCAGTACCTGCACGGCGCGACGATTCCCCGACGGCTGCCCGAGGCCGTCGACCCGGCGCTGCTGCCGCAGGTCATGCACGTGATCGCGACCGCCGAGCAGGCGTGCGCGGGGATGCGGATCGGCCTCGACCCGCGGCGGGGGAACCGGGGCACGGACAAGCGCGACTGGGATGCGATGGCGGCGACGGTCGAGGCCGCGGTACGCCGCGCACATCCCGGACTCGCCGCTGACGCGGTGCGTACGGTCAGCTTCCTGATGTGTTCGGAGGCTGCGGCCCGGTCGCGGAACGCCCCGGTGGAGGGCGACGACGCCGCACCCGACGAGGGCGCGGGAAAGACGGCCCTGTCGTTCACCGACGACAAGGGTGGCGAGAAGACGTGGCGACGGGACGGTACGCGTACCGCCTCCGCCGAGTTCTGGCGGTTCGTCGCCGACCGCTCCGCCGGGGACAACGAGGTGTTCACCATCGAGGACGAGGAGATGGGCGAGGGGATCCAGTTGCACTTCTACGCGGACTCCATCGCCCGGATCACCACGGTGCGGCCCGGGGAGGCCGGCTCGGATCCGCAGTACCGGGTCGAGTACCGCCTGGTCGACGGCATCGGCGGGTACCGGGAGCTGGTGAGCGCCTTCGTCCGTGGCGGCTACGCCGCACTCGACCGGCACGGCCCCTGGGTGTCGGACGTCGCCGAGTTCGAGCGCTCGCGTCGTCGACGGTAGTCAGACCGTCGGGGTGGGGACCTCGACGCCCAGCACGGCCTGCTCGTCCGGGCGGTGCACCAGCACGTCGGTCAGGTAGGAGTGGACGGCCCGGCGCATCCCGACGTCCCGGCCGGCCTGCTCGGAGAGCAGCCACTTGTGCTCGATGATCTGGGCGAACAGCTCCTGCGGCTCCAGCTTGCGCCGCAGGTGCGCCGGCACCGCCCGGACCACCGGCTCGAAGACCTCGGTGAGCCAGCGGTGCGCCGCCTGCTGCTCGTCGGTCAGGTCGCTCTCCACCCGGTAGGCGTCCAGGTCGTTGAGGAGCTTGCGGGCCTGGTTCTCCTCGGCGTCCAGGCCGGTGAGCCGCAGCAGCCGCCGGGTGTGGTAGCCGGCGTCGACCACCTTGGGCCGCACCAGGTAGCGCCCGTTGTCTACGGTCGACAGCGCCACCTCGGCCACGTCGAAGCCCAGCTCGTTGAGGCGGCGGATGCGGCCCTCGATGTCGTGCCGGGCGGCGCGCTCGACCTGCTGCTCGTAGGTGATCTCGTGCCAGAGCCGCTCGTAGCGCCGGACGACCTCCTCGCAGACCACCTCCGGGTCGATCGACTCGTGCAGCAGGCCGGCGGCCTGGAGGTCGAGCGCCTCGCCGAAGATGTTGACCCGGGCGATCTCCAGGTCCTCGCCGCGCTGGCCGTTGGAGAGCGACGGGTGCAGCGCCCCGGTCTCGGCGTCGACCAGGTAGGCGGCGAACGCGCCCGCGTCCCGGCGGAACAGCGTGTTCGACAGCGAGCAGTCGCCCCAGAAGAACCCGGTCAGGTGCATCCGGACGATCAGCGCGGCGAGCGCGTCGAGCAGCCGGTTCATCGTCTCCGGGCGCAGCGTGTTGGAGAACAGCGCGCGGTAGGGCAGCGAGAACTGGAGGTGCCGGGTGATCAGCACCGGGTCGAGCGGCTCGCCGTCGTCGGTCTGCCGGTCCGCCACGATCGCGATCGCCTCGACCGACGGGAAGTCGATCCGCTCCAGCGCCCGCAGCAGGTCGTACTCGCGTTCGGCGACCCGCTCGCCGGTCTCCTTCACCGCGTAGACGAAGCCGCCGAGCCGGACGAACCGCACGATGTGCCGGGAGATGCCCTGGGGCAGCGCCACCAGGTGCTCGGCAGGCCACTGCTCCAGCGGGGTCGACCAGGGGAGGTCGAGCAGCGCCGGGTCGACGAGGGCCGAGGTGATCCGCACGGCAACCAGTGTGACCGCTGACCCGGCGGAGCGCTTCCCTTCGTGGTTCGGCACACAACCGCCGATGCCCGGCCGCCGTCGCCGGCCGGTAGCGTGGTCGCGTGCGCCAGACCTCAGGGGTACGCCGCGACCTGCGGCTGCGGCCCGTCCGACCGGCCGGTTGGTGGTGCGACGGGCTGCTGCTCGCCGCGCTGGTGGCGCTGACCGTGGCGCTCGCCGCCGGGCACCTGTTCGGGCTCGACCGGGCGGTCGCCGACTGGTCGGCCGCGCACCGGCCGACCGCCGCCCGGTGGGTGGCCATGGCGTTCAACCTGCTCGGCCAGGGCACCCCGCTGACGCTGCTGGCGGCCGGGCTGGGCGTGCTGCTGGCGTGGCGGGTGCGCTCGGTGCGGGCGGTGCTGCCGCCGGTGACCGCGTTCGTGCTGACGTTCTTCACCATCGGCCCGCTGAAGGTGTGGACCGCCCGCCCGGCGCCGAGCGCCAGCGTCAAGGAGCCGTTCCTGCCGCCCGAACAGACGCTGCCGCTGTTCCAGCACGAGTTGCCGGTGCGCTTCGCCCAGTCGTACCCGTCGGGGCACGTGGCGAACGCGATCGTCTGGTACGGCGTACTCGCCCTGCTGCTGGTGCCGCTGCTGCGCACGGTCGGCCGCACCGTGCCGGCCGGGCTGGTCACCGTGGTCCGGGTGGTGCCCCCGACGGTGGTCTTCTGCACCACTGTCTACCTGGGCTGGCACTGGCTCACCGACTCGGTCGCCGGGCTGTTGCTCGGGCTGCTGCTGGACCGGCTGCTGCGCCGGGTGCCCTGGAACGCTCTGCCGCTGCCGGCGCGGCTCGGCGGCTGGGCCCGGCCGGTCGACCAGCTCGACTGAAGATTCCACCTCTTGTCCCGGCGCATCGACGCCGGTATACATTTAGCAACCTTAACAGTTAAGTTTGTTAAATGTAGGAGGTGCACGTGCTGGCGAGACGAATCAGCCGCTGGCTGTCGGCCGGCGCCGCCGGTCTGCTGACCGCGGCCATGGCCGTGGTGGTGGCCGCCCCGGACGCCCGGTCGGCCGTCGCCGACGACGAGGCGTGCCGGCCCGACGGGCTCTACCGCACGCCCGGGGTGTCGGTGCCCTACTGCACCGTCTACGACACCGCCGGCCGGGAGAAGATGGGCGCGGACCACACCCGCCGGATCATCGGCTACTTCACCAGTTGGCGGACCGGCCGCAACGGCGCCCCGGCCTACCTGGTCAACCAGATCCCGTGGCAGAAGGTCACCCACATCAACTACGCGTTCGCGCACGTCGACGGCACCAACAAGATCTCCGTCGGCAACCCGGCCGCCACGGACAACCCGGCCACGAACATGACCTGGCCCGGCGTGGCCGGCGCCGAGATGGACCCGGCCCTGCCCTACACCGGGCACTTCAACCTGCTCAACAAGTACAAGAAACAGCACCCGAACGTCCGCACGCTGATCAGCGTCGGCGGCTGGGCCGAGACCGGCGGCTTCATCGACGACAGCGGCAACCGGCTCGACTCCGGCGGCTTCTACCGGATGACCACCACCGGCACCAACACCGTCAACACCGCCGGCATCAACACGTTCGCCGACTCGGTGGTGACGTTCCTGCGCACGTACGGCTTCGACGGGGTGGACATCGACTACGAGTACCCCACCTCGAACAACAAGGCCGGCAACCCGCTCGACTTCGCCCAGGCCGACGCCAAGCGGGCCGGCCTCAACGCCTCGTACCAGGTGCTGATGCGCACGCTGCGGGAGAAGCTCGACCGGGCCGCCGCCACCGACGGCCGGCACTACCTGCTCACCGTGGCCGCGCCCGCGTCCGGGTGGCTGCTGCGCGGCATGGAGTCCTACCAGGCGTTGCAGTACCTCGACTACGTCAACGCGATGTCCTACGACCTGCACGGCGCGTGGAACCACTTCGTCGGGCCGAACGCGGCGCTCCACGACAACGGCGACGACGCCGAGCTGGCCGCCGGCGGCGTGTACGGCGCGTACTCCGGCATCGGCTACCTGAACACCGACTGGGCCTACCACTACTTCCGGGGCGCGCTACCAAGCGGCCGGGTGAACATCGGCGTGCCCTACTACACCCGGGGCTGGCAGGGCGTCACCGGCGGCACCAACGGGCTGTGGGGGCGGGCCGCGCTGCCCGACCAGACGAAGTGCCCGGCCGGCACCGGCGGCTCGATCGGCTCCACCACCCCCTGCGGCAACGGCGCGGTCGGCATCGACAACCTCTGGCACGACCTCGACGCCGCCGGCAACGAGGTGCCCGGCGGCGCCAACCCGATGTGGCACGCGAAGAACCTCCAGGCCGGCATCACCGGCGACTACCTGACCGGGTACGGCCTCACCCCGGCCACCGACCCGGCCGACCGGATCAGCGGCAGCTACGCCCGCAACTACTCGGCGGCGCTGGCCGCGCCCTGGCTGTGGAACGCCGACAAGAAGGTCTTCCTCTCCACCGAGGACGACCAGTCGCTCGCCGCCAAGGCCGACTACGTGGCCGCCAAGGGCATCGGCGGCGTGATGATCTGGGAACTGGCCGGCGACTACGGCTACGACGCCGCCAAGGGCCGGTACGGCATGGGCGACACGCTCACCACGCTGCTCTACGACAAGCTCAAGAGCGCACCGGCGTACGGCGCCCGCAAGGCGGGCATCACCATGCCCACCCGGACGCTGGACGTGGCGGTCGACATGGGCGGCTTCGCGCTCGGCGACAACAACTACCCGATCAACCCCGAGCTGCGGCTGACCAACAACACCGGCGCGCCGATCCCGGCCGGCGCGCAACTGGAGTTCGACTACCCGACCACCACCCCGGCCACGCTCAGCCAGCAGTCCGGCTGGGCGCTCACCACGGTCTCCACCGGCCACACCGGCAGCAACGTGGGCGGCCTCAAGGGCGACCACAACCGGGTACGCCTCACCGTGCCGGCCGCCATCGCGCCCGGGGCGTACGCCGAGGTGACGCTCAACTACCAGCTCCCGATCTCCGGCCCGGCCAACTTCACGCTCGCGTTCGGCGGCCAGACGTACGCGCTGGCCTCGGACCGGGCGCGCGGTGGCGAGGTGGTCAGCCCGTCGCCGAGCCCGACCGGCTCCACCCCGCCCGGCGGGGGCACCTGCACCGTGCCGGCCTGGTCGGCGGCCACCGCGTACTCCGGTGGGGCGACCGTGTCGTACGCCGGGCACACCTGGACCGCGAAGTGGTGGACCCAGGGCGAGACGCCTGGTAGCGCGGCGGTCTGGGCCGACCAGGGCGCCTGCGCCGGCTCCCCGACGCCCACCGCCTCCCCGACGCCCACCGGCACCCCCTCACCGACACCCACCGGTGGGACGTGCACCGCGCCGGTGTGGGTCGCCGGCACGGCGTACTCCGGCGGCGCGGTGGTGTCCTACGGCGGGCACCGGTGGACCGCGCGGTGGTGGACCCAGGGCGACGTCCCGGGGACCAACAGCCAGGGCGTCTGGACCGACAACGGGCCCTGCTGACCTCGATCCCGGTGCCGCCGGCGGAGTCCCGTCGGCGGCACCGGCCGTTCACGTCCGCCCCCTAGGCTGCCGGTGTGGAACAGCTGGCACGCCGCCTCGGCGTACCCGATGCGGTCGTCATCGGTCTGGGGTCGATGCTCGGCGCGGGCGTCTTCGTGGTCTTCGCGCCGGCCGCGTCGGCGGCCGGCGGCGCCGGGCTGCTGGTCGCGCTCGCGCTGGCCGGCTTCGTCGCGTTCTGCAACGCCACCAGCTCGGCGCGGCTCGCCGCCCGCTACCCGGAGTCCGGCGGCACCTACGTGTACGGCCGGGAGCGCCTGCACCCGTTCGCCGGCTTCCTCGCCGGCTGGGGGTTCGTGGTCGGCAAGACGGCGAGCTGCGCGGCCATGGCGCTGACCGTCGGGGCCTACCTGTGGCCGGGGCGGGCGCGGCTCGTCGCGGTCCTCGCGGTGGTGGCGGTGACCGCGGTGAACCTGCGCGGCATCGGCAAGACCGCGACCGCCACCCGGATCCTGGTCGCGGTGGTGCTCACCGTGCTGGCCGTGGTGACGGTGACCGGCGCGCCGCAGGTGACGGCCGACCGGCTCACCGCCTCCGCCGACGTCGGGGCGCACGGCGTGCTCACCGCCGCCGGCCTGCTCTTCTTCGCGTTCGCCGGGTACGCGCGGATCGCCACGCTGGGCGAGGAGGTCCGCGACCCGGAGCGCACCATCCCCCGCGCGGTGCCGCTGGCGCTCGGCGCGGTGCTGGCGATCTACCTGACGTTGGCCGTGGTCGCGCTCGGTGTGCTGGGCACCGCCCGGCTGGCCGCCTCCCCGGCGCCGCTGGTCGAGGTGGTGACCGCCGCCGGCCGACCCGGACTGGCCTGGCTGGTCCGGGCCGGGGCCGCCGTCGCGGTGACCGGGGTGCTGCTCTCGCTGCTGGCCGGCGTCGGTCGCACCACGCTGGCGATGGCCCGCCGACGCGACCTGCCGGGCGCGCTGGCCGCCGTGCACCCCCGCCACCGGGTGCCGCACCGGGCCGAGCTGGCCGTGGCCGCCGTGGTGATCGTGGTGGTGGCGCTCGCCGACGTCCGGGGCGCGATCGGCTTCTCGAGCTGCACCGTGCTGGTCTACTACGCGATCACCAACGCCGCCGCGCTGACGCTCGGGCGGGACCCGGCCCACAAGCTGCCGGTGCGGGCGCTCGCGGCCCTGGGGCTGGCGGGTTGCCTACTGCTCGCGGTCAACCTGCCGCTGCCCAGCGTGCTCGGCGGCTTCGGCGTGCTCGCTCTCGGCGCGCTCTGGTACGCCCTCCGCCGGTAGCAGCCTCCGCCGTCACGCTCGGCGCTGTGACCGCCGGACCGGCACGGCGAGCAGAAATCGGGCGTAGAGGTCGGCCACCGAGACCGCTGGGAGATCGTCCACGGCACTGACGAAGAGGCCCGCGAGATACACCTGGGTCGCCAACGCGTCGCCGGCCGCGAGGGTTGCCAGTGCGGCCCGGCATGGATAGGGCAGTTCGCACGCCGCACACACCCAGGAGGGGCGCTGCGGGCTGTGAAGGGTCACCAGTACCAGCCCTCATCGCCCGGTCTGGGCTCGGCCGGTGGCGGCATCCGGCGACGGTCCGGGCACGCGCGCCAGCGCAGCCCGCAGATGCAGCGCAACGACCAGCGCCGACGATGGTGGATGAGATCGAGAAGTGGCGGCTTCCTCACGGATCGTGAACGCATATCTCAGCGTGACGCGGTTCCGGTCGTGCATCAAGTACTTCCGTCAGGTACTACTGACGGGCTTGACGCGAGACTGGTACCCGTGTGCCTAGCGTCGAGTTGTGGCAAAGCTTCGACTGATGGGTACGCATGAGATTCGCGTACGCCTGGGCGGCATCAGTCGCCAACGCGTCTACGAGCTGACCCTGCGGCGCACCTTTCCCGAAGCCGTCGCCGACCTGGCGCAGGGCAAGGTATGGCTCGCTGACGACGTCGAGCGCTGGATCGCGGTGCACCGCCCCGACCTCGCCGAGGAGAGCGAGGGCTAGAAACCTCCTCAGCCGAGATGCGGCGAGGCCGGGCCGAAGTCTCCGCTGGGTGCCCGGCCGACGTGATCGAGCAGGACGGGATCAGCGTGGACCTCGGCGGTGTTCCGCCATTGGGTGAGCAGGACCGCGATGTGCGTCAGATCCTCCAACGAGGTGCCATCCTGCGCCACAGTGATCAGCTCGGCGAGCAACTGGTCCACGTCCTCGTCGGGCAGGACGGCCACCCACGGCAGGGTCTCGCCCAAGGCCCGGCGTACGGCCGTCTGCCGCTCGGTGAGAACGATGCCAGTGTCCGGTCCCGATCCAGATGACATGTCGACGCCTCCTGCCACCTCATCGGGCCGTCCACCCGGCTGTTGTTGGTCCTGCCCAGCCGTTCAGACTAAGCCGTTGCCTTCCGTAGTTCGCTTAGCCACTCGATGCCGAGCCGGCGACCGTCGGGAAACTGGTCGTCGCGATCCCTAGTAGGTCCAGAAAGTGACCACGTGGTCGCCACGGACGAAGACCTCGGGCGATTCCAGCGCGGCCACCGGGCTCCCAACCTCGCCCAGCCTCCGAGCAACATCCACTTCGAGCTGGGCGCACTGGTGCATGGCCGGTGCCACCCGGGCGAGCACGTCGCAGGGCCGCAGACGCAGGGTGAGCGTGTTCGCGTTCTGCAGGACGGCGGTGTCGTCAACGGTCAGACCGAGCCATGAAGCGCTCGACACGGCTGCCTGTGTCGCCCGCTGAATCTCATCTGCCCGCATCGGTTCAGTCTTCCGGCTGGCGCGGGACCGGCGCCCCGCCCGGTGGCACGGGCGTCGTCTCGCGCAGCAGGGCGGTCAGCCCGGCCCGCCGGGCCACCACCGTCAACCGGTCGCCGGCGTGCACCACCACGCGCGGATCGACCGACCAGTCGCCCTTCTGCCCGGCCCGGGTGTGCGCCAGCAGGCGCACCTCGCCGGGGCGGGCCACCGCGCCGAGCGGACGCCCGTCCAGCGGCGAGCCGGCCACCACCGGCACCTCGGTGACCAGCAACGCGTGCCGGTCGACCGGGATGGTGGCGATCACCGCGCGGTCCAGCAGGGCCGCCGCGAACGACGGGGCGGCCAGGTAGGAGACGCTGCGCGAGATGCCGATGCCGAACGCCTGCTGGATCCGCTCGGCGAAGTCGCCGTCGAACAGCCGCAGTACCACCCGCAGGTCGGGGTCGAGGGAACGGGCGATCAGCGCGGCGCGCAGGTTCGCCCCGTCGTCGGTGGAGAGCACCACCAGCGCCTGGCTGGTGTCGACCGAGGCGGAGCGGAGCGTCTCCTCCCGGCCGGCGTCACCGACGATCACCGGTACCCCCAGCCGGTGCGCCAGCGCCGCGCCGCGCGCGTCCGGGTTCTTGTCGATGGCCACCACCTCGACGCCGAAGTCGTGCAACTGGGCCATCACCCGGGTGCCGATGTTGCCCAGCCCGACCACCACCACGTGCCCGGAGCGGTCCGGCTGGATCCGGCCGGTGTGCAGGGCCAGCCGGGCGTTGACGATGCCGTCGACCACGGCGGCCGTGATCAGCGGGATCAGCGCCAGCCCGGCCAGGTTCAGCACCACCTGCATGACCTGGGCGGCGACCGGCTTGTTGACGTCCGGGTCCTGGCCGCTGAGCGTGGTGACCAGGGTGAGGTAGAGCGCCTCGCCCCAGGTGACCGCCGCCGCGCGGGCGTTCAGCCAGCCCAGCACCGCGATCACCCCGAGCAGCACCAGCACCGCGATGCCGATCTTGCGGGTGGCGAAACTGCGGATCGCGCGGAGCAGCACCTCCACCGGCTGCCGGCGTCGCCGGGCCCGAACCAGTCGGCGGGCGGCCAGCTCGGTGCCGGGCGGCCGGCCGGTCGCCTCGGCCAGCACCACGTCGGCCGTGGCCTCGTCGGCGGGCAGCACCCGGACCAGCTCCGGGTCGGTCGTGACGGCCAGGCCGCAGACCACGTCCTGCGGGCGTACGTCGGCGCGGCGGGCCACGTAGAGCGTACGGCCTGCGTGCCGGAAGTGGGTCGGAGCCAGCTCGCCCAACGCGGCGGCGACGAAGGCGGGCGCGGCCATCGACGCGTCGGAGAGCACCGCCGAGCCGGGGAAGAGCTGCCGCAGCCCGTCCGCCAGGTTGGTGTTGAACATCCGCGCCACCAGGCGCAGCCGGGGCTCGACCTCCTGGGCGCAGAGCGCGGCGTGCATGTTGCCCACGTCGTCCTGGTGCAGCAGGGCCAGGCCGTCCGCGTCGGCCAGCCCGGCCCGGCGGAACGTGGCCTCGTCGAGCCGGTCGGCCCGGATGACGCGTACCCCGGGCACGTCCCGCCCGTCCGGGCCGTCGGAGCGGCGGCGCTCCGGCACCACGAGCGTGACCCGCACCTGGCCGGCGGTCGGGCCGGCGCCGAGCAGCGCCCGGACCACCCAGTAGGCCAGCGGGTCGGAGCCGCAGACCACGAAGTGGGGGCGCTCGTCGCCGTTCGAGCGGAGCCGCCACCCGGTCGCGCGGCGCGCACGGTCGCGCAGGGGGTCGGCCATGCCCGGATCGTAGTCAGCCGCTCGCGAGGCGCACAGCCCCCTGCGATCTTGAAGGCATGGTGCCGCCGGGTCCGGGTAGAGCACCGCCATGCAGACGTTCCTGCCGTATCCGGACTTTCTGGCCAGCGCCCGGGCCCTGGACCAGAAGCGGCTGGGCAAGCAGCGCGTGGAGGCCATCCAGGTGCTGCGCGGGCTGACCCGCCCGGACTACGGCTGGCGCAACCACCCGGCGGTGAAGATGTGGGCCGGGTACGAGGAGGCGCTGACCCGCTACGGGCTGGACATGTGCGCGGTGTGGTGCGAGCCCGGCCGGGCGGACACCTGCGCCGCCACACTCGCCACCGACCTCGCCACCGCCTGCGGCATCACCACGATCCGGACCCAGGACGCGCTTGCCGCCACCGGCGACCTGCCGCCCTGGCTGGGCCGCGACGACCTGCACCGCAGCCATCGTTCGTCGCTGCTGCGCAAGGACCCCGCCCACTACGCGCCGCTCTTCCCCGCCGACACCCCGCTCGACCTGGACTACGTCTGGCCCCCCTCGGACCGCCCCCGTCACTGCCTGCCGTGAAAGGCCGGGCCCCCTGTTAACGCCTCCGGTAGAGGAACGCGCCCCGCTTAACGCGAGCGCGCGAGCATCCCAGCGCGCGAGCGCCCGCCGCGTTAGGAGGGGGCCCGGCACATCCGTATGCGTTAACAGGGGGCCCCTCCTTCGGCTCGGGCAAGATGGGGGAGCACTGTTGAGCGGAGGGTGGGGCGTGGGGCTGTCGCAGAAGGTTGGTCGGCTCATCGGCGTACGTGAGCACGTGGTGGACCCGGGCGGTGGTGGCGCGCCGCGCGTGCCGCGCCCGGCGTCGGCGCTGGTGGTGGGTGGTGGCATCGCCGGGATGTCGGCGGCGGTGGTGCTGGCCGAGCGGGGCGTGTCGGTGACCGTGCTGGAGGCCGCGCCGCACCTCGGCGGCCGGCTCGGCGCCTGGCCGGAGGCGCTGGCGGACGGCCCGCAGCAGAACGAGCACGGGTTCCACGCGTTCTTCCGGCAGTACTGGAACTGGCGATCGATCCTGCGCCGCGTCGACCCGACGCTGGGTTTCCTCAAGCCGATCCCCGGCTATCCGATCCTGTCCGCGCAGTGGCCGACCGAGGAGTTCGGCAAGTTGCCGCCGGCCCCGCCGGCCAACCTGCTGGCGCTGCTGCTGCGCAGCCCGAGCCTGCGCCTGACGGACCTGCGGGCGATGGACCGGGACGCCGCGTTGCCGCTGCTCACCTACGACCCGGTGCGCACCTACACGGAGTTCGACGAGCGGACCGCGGACGAGCTGCTCACCTCGCTGCGGCTGCCGGACCGCGCCCGCGCCATGCTGTTCGAGGTCTTCTCACACTCGTTCTTCAACCACGAGGCGGAGATGTCGGCCGCCGAGATGATCGCCCAGTTCCACTTCTACCTGCTCGGCAACCCGGAAGGGCTGGCCTTCGACTGCCCGGACGAGGACTACGCGACGGCGATCTGGGAGCCGCTGACCCGGTACGTGGAGAAGCACGGCGGTCGGGTGCTGACCGGCACGCCGGCGGCCCGGCTGGACCGTACGCCGGAGGGTTGGCGGGTGACCGGCGCCGACGGCGAGGGCTGGGAGGCCGGGCATGTCGTGCTCGCCGTCGACCCGCCGGCGCTGGCCGCGCTGGTCGACGCCTCGCCCGGCCTGGTCGCGACCGCGCCCGAGCTGGTGGCGCGGATGCCCGCGTTCGGCCGGCCCGGCCCGCCGTACGCGGTGGCGCGCTACTGGATGGACGGGGACGTCCGCCGGGACCGGGCGGTGTTCAGCGGCGTCTCCCGCCAGCCCACGCTGGACTCGGTGACGCTGTACCACCGGCTGGAGGCCGAGCCGCGCCGCTGGGCGGAGCGCACCGGCGGTTCGGTGGTGGAGCTGCACGCGTACGCCTGCGAGCCGGACGTGCCCGCCGACGAGTTGGCCGCCCGCATGCTGCGGGAGCTGACCGCGCTCTGGCCGGAGGTGGCCGACCTGCGGGTGCGTGAGCTGCGTGCCCGGGTCGAGGCGCAGGCCCCGGCGTTCACCCCGGGCAGCCATGCCGGCCGGCCGGGGGTACGCACCGACGCCGAGGGTCTCTATCTGGCCGGGGACGGGATCCGGACCGAGTTCCCGAGCGCGTTGATGGAGCGGTCGGCGGCCACCGGGATCATCGCGGCGAACCACATCCTGCGGGCGGAGGGCGCGGCGGCCGAGCCGGTCCGGTCGATCCGTCCGCGCGGCCTGCTGGCCGGCCGGCCACGATGATCCGCCGATAAACGGTCAAACAACGCATTATGGTCGAGCGGTGAGCACCGCGACGCGGACGGAGGAGCGGCGGGACGAACGTTCGGTCGTGGTCACCGCGCTGCGGCTCGGCTGGTCCATGGCGGACGCCTACCACCACGCGCAGACCGCCGACCTGACCGGCGACGGGGACCGGCCGGCGACCGCCCCCGCGAAGCTGTCCAACCTGACCGAGATGTCGGGGCGGCACCGGCTCGGCATGTACCTGGACGGCGTGGACGTGGCGCTGGCCCGGATCGCCGCGCTGACCCCGGCCGGCCGGGTGCTGCCGGCGACCGCCGCCGCCCGGCGGGCCGCCGGGGTGGACCGCGAGCCGCTGCTGTTCGCGCTCGACGAGCTGAACGTCGACGTGCTGCGCTGGACGATGGCCACCGACCACCGGGTCGGGGTGGCGTACCGGCTCGGCCGTTCGCTCGCCGACACGGTCCGGCGCGGTGACGGCACCGAGCTGGTCCGGCGGTTCGGCGGGCGGCAGATCCAGCTCAGCCGGTGGCTGGACGAGCTGGCCAGCGTGCTGCCGCCGTACTCGGCGGCGGTGGTGCGCCGCTCGCTGGCCGCCTGGACCACCGCCGTCGGTCGCGCGTCGGTCGGCGACCCGACCGAGGCCGGGCTCGCCGAGCTGGCCCGCGAGCTGCGCGACCAGGGCGACCTGTGGCGGGACGTGCTGACCGGCGGCCTGCATCCGCGGGACCTACTGGACGAGGAGAACTGGGCGGTGGTGGCCCGGAACCTGATCATCCGGGACCGGAAGCTGGTGGTGCAGGCGGCCCGGGGCATCTTCTGGCCGGTGCTGGCGCCGCTGTTGGTGGTGCTGCTGGCGGTGGTCGGCGTCAGCGCCGCGGCGGCGGTCGGCTCCCCCACCACCCGGGCGGCGGTGGCGCTCGTCGGCCTCGGGGCCGGGCTCACCGCGATCTGGCGGTCGATCTCCACCCCGACGCTGTCGGTGGCCGCCGAGGTGAACCGGCCGCTGCTGGAGAGCGAGCTGGTGGCGCAGATGAGCGCCCGGATCGACCGCCCGCTCACCGCCGCCCGCCGGGCCGGACGTGCCGGCCGGCAGCGGCCACCCTCCGACGGGAGATCGAAATACGTTGCCCGGGTCTCCGGCGTGGACCTACCGTGAACGCGCAAGGTCAACCACCGCTCCGGGAGCCGTCCATGTCGCTGCGATCCGCCACCACGAAGACGTCGTGGCTGCTCGGCGACGGCTGCCCAGGGTCCGGACGGCCCGACTGACGCGCACGTCGCGCGCCCACGTCGTCGCCGCCCGGTCCCCGTGGACCGGGCGGCTTTTTCGTCGCCGCACCACCGACCGATCGTGAAGGGAGAGCCCGGTGGACGCCGTCCTCGTCATCAACGCCGACCTCGGCCCGCTGCACCGGGTCACCGTCCAGCACGCGATCCGGATGCTCTGCCGCCGGGTCGCGGAGATCCACGAGTCCGAGCCGGACCGGCTCATCGGCGTCTTCCCGATGCCGCGGGTGGTCCGCCTCGTCCGGTACGTGGTGACGCGCTGGCGGTTCAGCGCCGGCCCGGCCTGGTCCCGGGCCGGGGTGCTGGCCCGCGACGGCCGGCGGTGCGCCTACTGCGACCGCCCGGCCAGCACGGTCGACCACATCGTGCCCCGCTCGCGCGGCGGCCGTAACACCTGGGGGAACACCACCGCCGCCTGCTACGCGTGCAACCAGCGCAAAGGTGACCGGACCCCGGCCGAGGCGGGCATGCCGCTGCGGCGGGAGCCGGCGACGCCGAGCTGGGTCGCGCTGGCGCGGTGACGGACGGCCGGCGGGCACAGGGGGCGGCGCCGGGGGTACGCCTCCGGCGCGGCGCCCGCCGGCCCCACCGTCACCGGTCCCCGGGACTCGACCGTCACCGGTCGAGGTGGCGGGCGAGTCCGCCGAGCAGGAGGTCGAGTCCGCCGTCGAACTCGTCGTCCGGGCCGACCGCACCGGCCGCGCGCGCGGTCTCGGCCAGCAGGGGGAAGTCCTCCCGGGGCAGCGCCGCGATGACCGCCGTACCGGGGTCGGCCAGTGCGCCGAGGTGCTCCATCTGGATCGCGCCGACCACGTAGCCGAGCAGGGCGCGGAACGCGACCACCCGGCGGGTGCCGACGAGACCGGCCCGGGTTAAGAAGGGCCTACCGGCGGACGCGTGTCGACCCGGTCGAGAACCCGCTCGACGACCAACGACTCCAGTTCGTCGCGGTCGGCGACGTAGCGGTAGAGGCCCATCGTGCTGGTGCCAAGCTGCGCACCGACCGCCCGCATGGTGAGGCCGGCGAGGCCGTCCCGGTCGAGCACCGCGAGCGCCGCGTCGGCGAGCTGCTCGCACACGTCGGCGCGAGCCGATCCGCGCGCTGATCCGCAGGTCCCGGCGGCGTCCCGGTCGGGAGGGGTGGTGGTCCAGGCCTTGGTCGCTTATCGGCTCTGACCAGTGTCGCTCCGCGTAAGGACGCCTTGCGCCGCCGAGTTCACCTCGCGCCGCCTTTGCTCTGCAGCCACGGAAGCACCATGCACGTACCGTGACAACGACAGGTCGATCGCCGCCGCGCCGCGTGGATCGAAAACCCTGTTCAGCGCCATGATGCGCCGGTGGTTGCAGAGCAAAGGGGGCGGAGGACCACGCCCGCCCTCCGTGCTCACCGGCACGCTGAGTGACGATCGCGCGAAGTCACGCACAGTAACAAGTGGATGCGGGCGGCGAGGGGCTACGACGGCGGTGCCGGTCAGAGCGGACGGACCCGCAAAAACGCCTCGCCCGGCGTGCGTCGCGGGGGATCTGCCAGCAGACGATGCCAGACATCGCCGCCATGATGCCGATCAGGACCAGCCCGATCGGAGCGAGACCGAGCAGCGCCTGACCGATGGTCAACGTCAGCGGGAACCGGCCAACGGGACGGGCAAGCGCCGGCCACAAGACGGTCAGCGAGGGGCCGGCGGCGTCCAGCCGAAGCGCGGCGGTCGGCGGTCGTTGGCCGCCGCCACCCCCTCGCGGGCCTCGCCGCTGTCCCGCACCTGCGCGTGCCACCAGGCGATCCGGTCGGCGTCGGCGCGCCCGTCGATGATCTCCTTGGCGGCCGTCACGGTGAGCCGGGAACGCCCGGCGATCGTGGCGGTCAGCGCCGCCACCCGGTCGGCGAGCGCGGCGGCCGGCAGCACCTCGTCGACCAGGCCGATCCGCAGCGCCCGCTCGGCGTCGACGAGGTCGCCGGTGAACAGCAGGTGCTTGGCGGCGGACGGCCCGACCAGGCCGGCCAGCCGGCGGGTGGTCGGCGCGGGATAGACCAGGCCGAGCCGCGCCGGCGGTACGCCGAAGCGGGCGTCCGCCGTGGCCAGCCGCAGGTCGCAGGCGACGGCGAGCTGGCAGCCGCCGCCGACGCAGGCGCCCTCGATGGCGGCGACGGTGGGGCGGCCGAACGCGGCGAGCCGTTCCTCGGCGGCCACCGCGATGCTGTGGTCGCCGGCGGCCAGCAGTTCGTCGAGGTCGCCGAGGTCGGCGCCGGCGCAGAACGTGCCGGCCGCGCCGGTGAGCACCAGCACCCGGACCGCCGGGTCCGCCTCCAGGCCGTCGAGCAGCACCGGGAGCTGCCGCCACATGGCCGGGGTCATGGCGTTGCGCCGGGCCGGGTTCCGGATCACCACGGTCGCCACCGGGCCGTCCACCGTGACGGTCAACTCCGCGTCGGACATGGTGCGACCGTAACGGGCGGGGCCCGGCGACCACCCGCGTGGGGTGGCCGCCGGGCCCCGGGGTCGGGCGGTCAGGTCAGGAGACGTCGACCGCGGTGTCGTCGATGACGAACGACGTCTGGAGAGACGCGTCCTCGGTGCCGGTGAACTTCAGCGTCACGGTCTGCCCGGCGTACGCGGCCAGGGAGAACGACTTCTGGCTGTAGCCGGTGGCCTTGTTCAGGTTCGAGTAGGTCGCCAGCGTCGCCAGCACGGTGCCGGACGAGTTGAGCACCTGCACGTTCAGCTTGTCGTACTGCACGCTGGTGGTGGACTCGGCCGAGTCGATGTGCAGCCAGAAGCTGAAGTTGTAGGTCGAGCAGCCGCTCGGCAGCGCCACCGACTGCGCGATGTTCTCGTTGCTGCTGTAGCCGTAGCCGTTCAGCCAGGCGAACCGGGTGCCGCCGTGCGCCGACTGGCCGCTGAAGGCGCCGATCGCGCCGGTGGTGCCGGTCCACGGGCTGGTGCCGGTCTCGAAGCCCGCGTTGCCGAGCTTCTGGCCGGCGCCGGTGCAGCCGCCGCCGGTGCCGGTGACGGTCAGCGAGTACGTGGCGGACTTCGCGCCCGACGTGGCGCTGCCGGTGACCGTCACCGAGTAGGTGCCGGTCGGCGTGCTCGCGCTGGTGGCGATGGTGAGCGTGGACGAGCCGCCCGAGGTCACCGAGGCGGGGCTGAACGACGCGGTGGCGCCGGTCGGCAGGCCGGACGCGGAGAACGTCACGGTCTGCGCGGTCCCGCTGGTGGTGGCGGTGGCGACGGTGGCGGTGGCGGAACCGCCCTGGGTGACCGAGCCGGCGGTCGGGGAGAGCGACACGGAGAAGTCGTTCCCGGTGGAGCTGCACGGCGCGTCGCTGCCGGCCACGTTCACCGCGGTCCACGCCGCCTGGACGGCCTTGTACTCGGTGGAGCAGTTGCCGTACAGGTCGGTCGCCGCCCGCAGGCTGTACGCGCGGGCCGTGTTCGACGGGGTGGTGGTGTTCACGTACGAGGTGTTCGAGGTGAAGTACACGTCGAGCGCCCGGTACCAGATCTTCTCCGCCTTGGCGCGACCGATGCCGGTCACCGCCGGGGCCGAGCCGCAGACCGGCGAGGTGCCGTACGCGGTGGCGCCGGTGCCCTCGGCCAGGTTGAAGTAGAAGTGGTTGCCGACGCCGGAGGAGTAGTGCACGTCCTTGTTCTTCGTGCTGGTGGACCAGCACGAGTCGGACGAGCCGTCCAGCGACGGGTTGTACATGTAGCGCAGCGGCGTGCCGTTGCCGTTGATGTTGATCTTCTCGCCGACCTGGTAGTCACCCGGGTCGCTGGGCGCGGCGGCGTAGAACTCCATCATGTTGCCGAAGATGTCGCTGGTGGCCTCGTTGAGGCCGCCGGACTCACCGGAGTAGACCAGGCCGGACAGCGCCTCGGTGACGCCGTGGCTCATCTCGTGGCCGGCCACGTCCAGCGAGACCAGCGGACGGGAGTTGCTCGACCCGTCGCCGTAGGTCATCTGGGACCCGTCCCAGAACGCGTTGACGTAGTTGTTGCCGTAGTGCACCCGGCTCGGCACACCCTGGCCGTTGCCGAAGATGCCGTTGCGGCCGTGCACGTTCAGGAAGTAGTCGAACGTCTTCGCGGCGCCGAAGTGGGCGTCCACGGCGGCCGACTGCCGGTTGGAGTTGGCGCCGTTGCCCCACGCGTTGTCGGCGTCGGTGAACGTGGTGCAGGTGGAGGTGCCGTTGTTCATGTCGCAGGTACGGCCGTTGCCGTGCGACGGGTCGATCATCGAGTAGGTGCTGCCGGAGAGCGTGGTGTCGATGCTGACCGAACCGGTGTAGATGCCCTGGCCGCTGCCGACCACCGACTCGATCTCGTCGTACGAGCCGATCACCTTGCCGGTGGTGGCGTCCGTGATGACGTGCAGCTTCGACGGCGTCTGCTTGTCCGCCTTCCAGCCGGAGGCGACCGTCTCCCAGGCCAGCCGGCCCTTGCCGCTGCTGGCGTCCACGAACAGCTCGGGCGCGCCGACCGAGGTGAGGCTGCCGGAGAACGCCTTGCGCGCGCTGGCCTTGGCGGCGTCCGCGCCGACCTTGGCGCTGGTGCCGAGCGTCAGCGGGGCGGACAGGCCGACCGAGGTGCCGCTCATGGTGCCGTTCGGGGCGGTGTGCACGACGAAGTCGCCGCCGTAGACCCGCAGGCCCTGGTAGGTCCGGGTGTAGCGGGTGTGTGCCGCCCCGGAGGGGTCGACCTTGGTGCGGACGGCCTGGTACGCCTCCCCGCCGGCACCCTGCACGGCGCCGGGGTTGGCGCGGAGCAGGCTGTCGGCGCGCGCCGCGGCGGCACGCTCGGGGCTGGGGGCGCTGGGCGCTGCCGCTTGCGCCGTGCTGGTGACGCAGGCCAGCACGCCGCTGGTGAGCAGCGCTGCGCTGACGGCGGCGACGGTTCTTTTCACATGCCCTCCTGGAAGGAAGTTGTGACGGGGGTAGTCACTGGTGTAGATATAGCTGAGACATCGACAGACGTGAAAGAGGGCGACGGTTTCCCGCCTCAGACACTGACCGAACGGATGAGGGGGGCGCGGTGGTCCGGAACCGGGTGGCCCCGTCGTGCGTCCGATCGGTATGAGAGCAGCCCCCGCCGCGGCGATCGCCCTCGCCGCCGTCCTCACCCCGCTCGCCGGCTGCGCCCGCGCCGACACGCCGGCCCCGACCGGACCGGCCGTCACCGGACTGCCCGGCGTCGAGGTGGTGCTGGTGCGTTCCGGCGGCATCGCCGGGCTGACCGACACCATCACCGTGCGGCCGGACGGCCGCTGGACGAAGACCGACCGGGCCGGCGCCGCCCGCGACGGCCGGCTCACCGACGCCGACCTCGACCGGCTGCGGCAGCTCACCGTCGACCCCCGGCTGACCGCCGAGGCCGCCGTCACCGTGCCGGCGACCATGTGCGCCGACGCGTTCAGCTACCGGCTCACCATCGGCCCGACCACCAGCTCCTACGTGGACTGCCCGCCGCAGGCGACCCCGCCGGCCGCCACCGCCGAGGTGGTCGGCCTGCTCACCCGCGCCACCGGCTGACCGGCCCGCTCACCAGCCGGGCGCCGCCGCGAGCAGCGCCCGCCGCACGGCCTGCGTCTCGCGCCGGCCGGCCGCCGCCGGCCGGGCCGCGAGGAAAATCGTGTTGAGCGGGGGCACCGGCGGCGTGAGCAGCGCGCGCACCGCACCCGAGGCCAGCTCACCCCGGCAGAGGTACGCCGGCAGCACGCTCGCCCCGGCGCCCGCCACCACGGCCGACCGGACCGCCCGCAGGTCGGCCACGACCAGGCTGGGCGTACGGGTGAGCCGGGTGTCGAAGACGGTGCGCCAGTAGCGGCGCAGGATCGGCGCCTCCTCGCCGTAGGCGACCAGCGGCATGTCGCGCAGCGCCGCCGGGGTCACCGGGCCGGCCAGCCGCTCCGCCCAGACCGGTGCCGCCACCAGCACGAACTCCTCGTCGTAGAGCGGCTCGACGACCAGGCCGCGCCGGCGTGGCCGCACGCTCGTCACCGCCAGGTCGAGCCGGCCGGCGACCAGGTCGTCCAGCAGCCGCTCCGGCATCCCGGCGACCACCCGCAGCTCCAGGCCGTCGGCCACCAGGCCGGCAAGTGCCGGCAGCACCCGCTCGCCGAGCAGCTCGGCCGGCCCACCGAGGAAGACCGTCCGGGCGTACGCCGCGTCCGGCTCCTCGGCCAGCACGGCGGCGAGCCGGTCCAGTGGCTCGGCCACCCGGCGGGCCAACTCGTCCCCGGCGGCGGTCGGGGTGACGCCCCGGGGCAGCCGCTCGAACAGCGGTCGCCCGACCGCCTCCTCCAGCGCCCGGAGCTGCGCGGTCACCGTGGGCTGCGCCACACCGAGCAGTTCGGCCGCGCCGGTGACCGACCCGGCCCGGTGCACGGCGAGGAAGCTGCGGAGCAGGTCCAGCGACGCCTTCACATCAGCAAACCTATCGCCGACGTGACTCTCGCCTATTGGTCAGCTATGGCTCGGCGCGTCAGCATGGTGGACATGACTCGTGCACTCATCGCGCTGACCAGCCATTCCGACCTCGGCACCACGGGCCGCAAGACCGGCTACTACGTGGGCGAGGCCGCCGAACCGTGGGAGGTCTTCCGGGCCGCCGGGTACGACGTCGACCTGGTGTCGGTGGCCGGCGGCGAGCCGCCGACCGACGGCCGGGACAGCGACGACAAGACCCAGAACGACTTCCTCGCCACCGCCGGCGTGACGGACACCCCGAAGGCGGCGGACGTCGACCCGTCCGGTTACGACGTGATCGTCTTCGCCGGCGGCCACGGCACGATGTGGGACTTCCCCGACGACCCGGACCTGGCCCGGATCGCCCGCTCCGTCTACGAGGGCGGCGGCGTGGTCGCCGCCGTCTGTCACGGTCCCTCCGCGCTGGTGAACCTCACCCTCTCCGACGGCTCGCGGCTGGTCGCCGGCAAGCGGGTGGCCGGCTTCACCAACGACGAGGAGGCCGCCGTCGGCCTCACCGACGAGGTGCCGTTCCTGCTCGCCGACAAGCTCGCCGAGGCCGGCGCGCAGCACGTGCCGGCACCGAACTTCACCGAGCACGTTGTGGTCGACGGTCGCCTGGTCACCGGCCAGAACCCGCAGTCCGCCCGCGCCCTGGCCGAGGCCGTGGTGAAGCTGCGCGGCTGAGCGACGGCCCGGTGCCGGCTGCCCGTGCCCGGCGCGGTGCCGATGTGCGGGTGGCGGCGCGCAGGTGCCACTCCGGCTCCCCGCCGGCCGGGCCGGCCCGCCGGGACGCCGGCTGCCCGGCGCGGTGCGCGCGTCAGAAGCGGTAGTCGTCCGGCAGGCCCGTGGCGCGCAGCTCGGGCGGCAGGTGGGCGGCGTCGTTCAGGGCGACCACCGTCGGCGGGCCGGCCGAGCTGTAGCGGATCACGGTCAACGCGCAGTTGGCGTGGTTGAGCCCGATCCACCGGCGTTCCGGCGCCTCCAGGGCGTGCCGCACCAGCCAGGCGACCAGGAAGTTGTGGGTCACCACCAGCTCACGGACGTCGCCGGAGGCGGGGGCGGTGGCGAACCGGGCCACCGCCTCCGCCGTCACGCGCGGCCCGTCCCGCCGGTCCCGCTCGGAGAACTGGGTGAGGAACGCCACGTGCCGCTCCGGCAGGCCGGCCGGGTCGGTGTCGTGTGGCATGTGGTCACCCGCCCGGTCGTCCACCGTGACCGGGACGCCCGGCAGCTCCGCCGCCACCAGCGCGGCCGTCTCCGCGGCCCGGGCCAGCGGCCCGTGGTGCACGGCGTCGATCCGGGCGCCGCGCAGCCGCTCGCCGAGCAGCGTCGCCTGGCGCCGACCCCGCGCGGAGAGGCCGATCTCCGGAGCCTCCGTCCCGGCATCCGCCTGCTCACCGTGCCGGGCCAAGAACAACAGTCGGCTCGACATCGGTCGTCCTCCAAGATCGGAAGAGTCCGACCCTAGTCGGCCGCTCCCCGATCCCGCAGCCCCGTGGTCAGCCGTTCGCCCACTGCTCCCGCGGGTGCATCTGGCCGATCCGGATCCGGTTGCCGAACGGGTCGCGGATGCCGAAGTCGATCCCGTACGGCCGGTCGGTCGGCTCGTCGGTGACCTCCACGCCCTTGGCCACCAGGTCCGCGTACGTCTGGTGCGCGTCGTCGGTGGTGAGGAACAGGAAACCGCCGGTGGCGCCCTTGGTGAGCAACTCCCGGACCTGCTCGGCGGTCTTCGGGTCCAGCGCCGGCGGGCCGGGCTTCTCCAGCAGGATCTCCCGGTCGGGGTCGCCCGGCACGTTGACCGTGAGCCACCGCATGAAGCCGAGATCCTGGTCGGTGTTCACCTCCATGCCCAGCTTGCCGACATAGAAGTCGAGGGCCTCGTCCTGGTCGAGCACGTAGATCTGGGAGCGGGAGATCGAAGTCATCGTCATGACGAGGACGCTAGAGCAGGCCCCCGGCCTGCTGCTTATCCAAAACTGCACGTTTCCCGTCGGGACCTGCGGCGGAGCTCGGGCGCATCCACGCCCGGGTGAAGCAGCTCGGCACGTCGGCCGGGGCGGCCTTGCGACGCCGGTAGGCCGAGGGGGACTCGCCGACGATGTCGTGGAACGTCCGGCTGAACGTGCCGAGGCTGCCGAACCCGACCAGGTGGCAGATCTCGGTGACCGGCTCGGCGGTGCGTACCAGCAGGTACATGGCCCGCTCGATCCGGCGGCGTTGCAGGTAGCGGTGCGGCGTCTCGCCGAACGTGGCCCGGAACGTGCGGATGAAGTGCGCCTCGGAGACGTACGCGATCCGGGCCAACGCGGGAATGTCCAGCGGCTGCGCGTACGCCCGGTCCATCGCGTCCCGGGCGCGCAGCATCGCCCGGTTCGACTCCTCCACCGCCCGACTCATCCCACCTCCCGCTGTGCAAGGAAGGGCACCCTGTTAACGCATTCTGCATAGGAAGGGGCCCCCGTTAACACCACTCATCGTTCCATCCGACGACGCGGCGAGGACTGCCCGAGCGGCCGATCCGCCGACGCGCCGATCCGCAGCAGGGTGGAAGCGTGACATCCATCGATTGACCGATCGCGCCGGAAGGAGCCGCCGTGGACGCACTGCGGAAGACCTCGCTCGTCGCGGGCGGATGCTACGTGCTCACCTTCGCCTCGATCCCGACCCTCACCCTGTACGCCCCGGTGCGCGAGTCGGACTACCTCGTGGGCACCACGTCGGAGACCCCGGTCGTGGTCGGCGGCGTCCTCGAGGTGATCGTCGCGCTCGCCTGCATCGGCACGGCCGTCGCGCTGTTCCCCGTGCTCCGGCGACAGGGCGAGGCGCGGGCGTTGGGTTTCGTCGCGGCCCGGGTCCTCGAAGCCGGCGGCATCTTCGTCGGCGTCGCCAGCCTGCTGACGATCGTGGCCCTGCGCCGGGCCGGCGCCGGAGCGGACGCGCTGGTCACCGGCCAGGCGCTTGTCGCTCTCTACGACTCGATGTTCCTGCTCAGCCAGAGCCTCATCCCGGCCGTGAACGCGCTGTTGCTGGGGTCCCTGCTGTACCAGTCCCGCCTCGTCCCCCGCGTTCTGCCGCTGCTCGGGCTCGCCGGGGCGCCCCTGCTCGTCGCCGCCGACATCGGCGTGCTCTTCGACCTCTGGGACCGGCTGTCCCCGGTGACCGCGGTCGCGGCCCTCCCGATCGCGGTGTGGGAGTTCTCGCTGGGCGTCTACCTGATCGTCAGGGGCTTCCGGCCCACGCCGATCACCACCGGCGCCCGGGACGCCACCGGCTGACCGTCGCGCGAGGGCTGTCGGCCGGGAACGCCTTGTGGAATTGGAGCCCCCGGCCGGGATCGAACCGGCGACATCTCGCTTACAAGGCGAGTGCTCTGGCCAGCTGAGCTACAGGGGCGCGTGTGACGGGCTCAGCATAGCGACTGGGCTCGGGAAATCCCGCCTGGCAGGGCTCCCGAGCACGGAAAACGTCAGTTACCTCACCGGGTCGCCCGGCCGATCGTCCGCTGATAGCGCTCACAGCGGGGAGATTGATGCCTCTCAGTGCCCGACTGACCGAAATGTGTATGCCGTCCGTCCCACCCGCTGCGTCTCGTCTTGGCACGAACGCGAAAGCCGTTTACGGTGCAGTGACACGGACGACACTCCGGCCGGCCTCGGCTGCCCGGGCGACGCTCCCGTTGGCCGGCACCCTGGGTGCCGGTCGCTCCTTCACTCGGATCGTCCGGCACGTTCCTGCCGGTGAAAGGAAGCGCTTCATCATGGCTACGGTCACCTACGCGAAGGCGTCCCGGATCTATCCGGGCACCGAGCGCCCCGCCGTCAACCAGCTCGACCTCCAGATCGGTGACGGGGAGTTCCTCGTCCTGGTTGGCCCGTCCGGCTGCGGAAAGTCCACCAGCCTGCGGATGCTCGCCGGCCTGGAGGACGTCGACGACGGCGCCATCTACATCGACGACCGGGACGTCACCCACCTCCCGCCGAAGGCCCGCGACATCGCGATGGTCTTCCAGAACTACGCGCTCTACCCGCACATGACGGTGTACGAGAACATGGCGTTCGCGCTCAAGCTGCGCAAGACCTCGAAGTCGGAGATCGACCGGCGGGTCAAGGAGGCGGCCGGGCTGCTCCAGCTTGAGGAGTTCCTCAGCCGCAAGCCGAAGGCGCTCTCCGGCGGTCAGCGCCAGCGGGTCGCCATGGGCCGCGCGATCGTCCGCGAGCCGCAGGTCTTCCTCATGGACGAGCCGCTGTCGAACCTCGACGCCAAGCTGCGCGTGCAGACCCGTACCCAGATCGCCTCGCTCCAGGCGAAGCTCGGCGTCACCACCGTCTACGTCACCCACGACCAGGTCGAGGCCATGACCATGGGTCACCGGGTGGCGGTCATGCTGGACGGCGTGCTCCAGCAGGTGGACACGCCGCGGGCGCTCTACGACACCCCGGCCAACGTCTTCGTCGCCGGCTTCATGGGCTCCCCGGCCATGAACATCAAGACGGTGAAGCTGACCGACCAGGGCGGCGTGTTCGCCGAGATGATCATGCCGCTGACCCGCGAGCAGATCGAGGCGGCCCGCGGCGAGGGCGGCGACGGCAAGGTCACCGTCGGCTTCCGCCCGGAGGACTGCGACCTGGTGAGCCCGTCCGAGGGCGGCATGCCGGTCGTGGTCGAGCTGGTCGAGGACCTGGGCTCCGACGCCAACATCTACGGCCACGCCGCGCTGGAGGGCCACAACGAGCGGTTCGTGGTCCGCACCGACCGGCGCAGCATGCCGAACATGGGCGACACCGTGTTCGTCAAGCCGCGCCCCGGCCGCAGCCACGCCTTCCACGCCACCACCGGCCAGCGGATCTGACGTACGCGAAGCAGAAGGGGCGGCCCGCCACGGCGGACCGCCCCTTCTTCGTGCTTGCGGGTCAGCCCTCGACCGCGCGGCGGCGGGCGACCTCGGCGAGCGTGACCGCGGCGGCGACGCTCGCGTTGAGCGACTCCACCTCGGAGATCATCGGAATGCTGACGGTCAGGTCGCAGGTCTCGCCGACCAGGCGGGACAGCCCGCGCCCCTCCGAGCCGACCACCACGACCAGCGGGCCGACCGCGGCCTCCAGGTCGTACAGGTCGGTCTGCCCGTCGGCGTCCAGGCCGACCACGATGAAGCCGGCCTCCTTGCACGCCTTCAGCGACCGGGTCAGGTTGGTGACCTGGGCGACCGGAACGCGCGCGGCCGCGCCGGCGCTGGTCCGCCAGGCGGTCGCGGTGATCCCGGCGGCCCGCCGCTCGGGCACGAAGACACCCTGCGCGCCGAACGCGGCGGCCGACCGGATCACCGCGCCGAGGTTACGCGGGTCGGTGACCCCGTCCAGCGCGACCAGCAGCGGGGCGGCCTGCTCCAGCGCGGCGGTGACCAGGTCGTCGAACGGCTCGTAGGCGAACGGCGGCACCTGGAGGCCGACGCCCTGGTGCAGCACCCCCCCGGTCATCCGGTCCAGCTCGGCGCGGCTCACGTCGAGGATCGCGATGCCCCGGTCGGCGGCGGTGCGGACGATCTCCTTGACCCGGTCGTCCATGTCGATGCCCTGCGCGGTGTAGAGCGCGGTCGCCGGCACCTGGGCGCGCAGCGACTCCAGCACCGGGTTCCGGCCGACGAGCAGCTCGGGGCTGTCCTTCGCCGGGTTCGACTTGCGCCCCGGGGAGACCCGGGGCCCGCCGGACCGGCCGGCCGGCTTGCCGCCGCCGCGGCCCTTGGCGGTGGGTACGCCCCGACCGCCGCCCCTGCCCCAGGTGGTGTCCTTGCTGCCGGGCTGACCGATCTTGGGCGCGCGGCCCTCTTCGGCCGCGGCGCGGCGCTCTTTGTCCTGCTTCCAGGCGGTGCGCTGGGGCAGCTTCTCGGTGCCCGAGTAGGCCTTGTGCCAGGGACGCTCGTCGGCCGGCAGGGTGCGCCCCCGGCCGGCGAGGGAGTCCTTGTTCTTGCCACCGGTGCCCTTGGGGGCGCCCGCCTTCGGCGTCAGTCGCCGGCCACGGCGCTGCGAGTTGCCGGCCATCAGTCCTGCTCTCCAATAGTCCAACGCGGGCCCTGGGGGGTGTCCTCGACGACCACGCCGGCCTGCTTGAGCTGGTCACGGACCGCGTCGGCGGCGGCCCAGTCCTTGCGGCCACGGGCCTGCGCGCGCTGCTCCAGGGCCAACGCGATGAGTGAGTCCACCACGCCGCGCAGGTCGTCCGTGCGGTCGCCACCGGTCCAGGCCGGATCCAGGGGGTCGACGCCGAGGATATCCAGCATCGCCCGCGCGGCGGCCAGCGTCGTGCGGACGGTCACATCGTCGCCGCCGCTCAGCGCGGTGTTGCCGTCCCGGACGACCTCGTGCAGCACGGCGAGCGCCGCCGAGGTGTTGAGGTCGTCGTCCATCGCCGCCACGAACCCGGCGGGCAGCTCACCGGGTCGGCCCACGCCGACCCGCTCGACCGCCCGCTGCACGAAGCCCTCGATCCTCCGGTACGCGACCGCGGCCTCGCGCAGCGCGTCCTCGGAGTAGTCGATGCGGGACCGGTAGTGCGCGGCGGCGTAGTAGTAGCGCAGCTCCACCGGGCGCACCCCGAGCGAGGCCACGTAGTCGAGGTCGAGCGTGTTGCCGAGCGACTTGCCCATCTTGGTGCCGCCGATGCCGAGCAGGCCGTGGTGCACCCAGTAGCGGGCGAACGGCAGGTCGGCGGCCTGCGACTGGGCGATCTCGTTCTCGTGGTGCGGGAACGTCAGGTCGAGCCCGCCGCCGTGGATGTCGAACTCGGCGCCCAGGTAACGCCAGCACATCGCCGAGCACTCGATGTGCCAGCCGGGCCGGCCGCGGCCCCACGGCGACGGCCAGGCGGCCTCGGTCGGCTCGCCCGGCTTGACGCCCTTCCAGAGCGCGAAGTCACGCGGGTCGCGCTTGCCCCGGTCGGGGGCGTCGCCGGCCGGCTGCATGTCGGCCGGGGACTGCCCGGACAGTGCGCCGTACGCCGGCCAGGACGCCACGTCGAAGTAGACGTCGCCGGAGCCGTCGGTGGCCGGGTAGGCGTGCCCGGTCTCGATGAGTCGGGCGATCAGCTCGTGCATCTCCGGAATGTGACCGGTGGCCCGCGGCTCGTAGGTCGGCGGGAGCACGTTCAACGCCCGGTAGGAGGCGGTGAGGATCTGCTCGTTGGCGTACGCGATCGACCAGAACGGCCGGCCCTGCTCGATGGCCTTGGCCAGCACCTTGTCGTCGATGTCGGTCAGGTTGCGGATGAACGTGACCTCGAACCCGTTGCCCAGCAGCCAGCGACGCAGCACGTCGTAGTTGACGCCGGAACGAAGGTGGCCGATGTGCGGGGGCGCCTGGAGCGTGAGACCACACAGGTAGACCCCCACCTTGCCGGCTTCCCGCGGGACGAAGTCCCGCACCGATCGGGTGGCGGTGTCATACAGGCGTAGCGTCACCTCCCAAGGGTAGCCCTCCACACATTTCCGGGTTGGCCCGAGCCGGGTCGTACGCTGCGTGCTGTGGACACGGCGGCACGCCCGGGAGAGACCGCGCAGACCCTGGACCGGGGTCTGCGCCTGCTGCACCTCGTCGCGGACGCGCCGGGCGGGCTGACCGTCACCGAGGCCGCGCACCGGCTCGGCATCGGCCGGGCGGCCGTCTACCGGCTGGTCGGCGCGCTGACCGGGCACGGCATGCTGCGGCGCGACGGCGAGGGCCGGCTGCGGCTCGGCGTGGGCGTGCTGCACCTGGCCCGCCGCGCGCAGCCGCTGCTCGCCGAGGGCGCACTGCCGGCGCTGCGCCGGCTCGCCGAGCGGACCGGTGCGACCGCCCACCTGACCGTGGTGGAGGGCGGCGAGGGGGTCGCGCTGGCCGTGGTCGAGCCGAGCTGGACCGCGTTCCACGTGGCGTACCGGACCGGTTCCCGGCACCCGTTGGGGCTGGGCGCGGCCGGCCGGGCCGTGCTGGCCGGGCGGGCCGGCGAGTCCGGCCCGGTGAGCACCAGCGGCGAACTCCAGTCCGGGGCGTACGGGGTGGCGGCGCCGGTGCTGGGCGTGCCGGGTCTGGAGGGCAGCGTCGGCGTGGTCTCGCTGACCCCGCTCGACGTGACCGAGGTCGGCGCCCAGGTGACCGCCGCCGCCGAGGCGGTCGCCGCCGCGCTCTCCTGACCGCGCCCGCCCCGCCGGGCGGCCGGGCCTGCGGGGTGGGCTGGCCGGCTGGCGCAAGTTCGGGGAAGTGGCGGCATCCGCCCGGGTCGGATATGCCCACCTCGGCGAGATGACGGCGCCACCCGCCGCGGATACGCCCATCTCGCCGGAACGGCGTCGCTCCGCGCTGCGGCGCGGTTCGGGAACGGGTGCAGCTCCCTAGCACATCGCGGGTGTCGGTGGGGGCTGTCCACAGGCGTGGTACGGACTCGGCCGTGGTGGTTGTCCACAGGGGTGTCGACAGCCGCCTCGGAGCCCCACGCTTGCCGTATGCCACCTCACCCTCATCGCCCGCCGCAGTTGGCCTGGCAGGTCTTTCGTGGCTCGGACGCGGTCCGGCGCGGCCTTCTCTCGCGCCACCACCTCCGGGGCGCGTCCTGGCTCCGACTCCGGCATGACGTCTACGCCGACGCTCGCCTCGACCGCGACCACGAGCTGGCCTGCCGCGCCGTGTTGCTCCGCATGCCGCCCGGCACGTTGATCGCCGGCCCGTCGGCGGCCTACCTGCACGGGGTCGAGCACGCCGCCGACTTCACCGACGACGTGCACGTCCTGCTACCGGCCACGGTCCGAGCCGACTCCCAACCCGGCGTCCGGGTGCACCACGCCCCGGTGTCCAGCACCCGCAGCGGCCTGCTGGTCCCCGCCGGCACCGCCACGGCACCGACGAGCACCGCCGCGCCGACCGGCTTCGGCCCGGTGCCGGCACGCGCCGCCATGTCGACCGGCACGACCACTCGGCGCGGCGCGGGCAGACGACTCCCGGCCGTCCGGCCAGCCGACGCGGTGGACCCGGGCCGGCCACCGGTTCGGCACCGCCCGCCGCGTCCGGCCGGTCCGACGACTCCCCCCGGATCGCCGGCCGGACCGACCGGTCCCCCGGAACTGATGAGACCACCCGCCCCGGCCGGGTCACCGAACCTGAGAACGCCCAACCTGGCCGGACCGCCGGACCCGAGAACACCCGCCCCGGCCGGGCCACCGGACCCGAGGCCGCCCGGTCCGGCCGGGCCGCCGCCCCGCACCGTACCCGTCGCCTGTGCCTGGGAGACGGCGGTCTGGGCCGATCCCGTGCGTGCCGTCGGCATCATCGACGGGCTGCTGCGCATCCGTGCGGTCAGCCCGGCCGGGCTCGCCACCGAGGCGGCGCGGAACGCCGGCCGTCCGGGCGGCCGGCGGGCGTCCTGGGTGTTCGGCCTGACCGACGGATGCGCCCAGTCACCGCCCGAGTCACATCTGCGGGTGCGGCTCGTGCTCGCCGGTCTGCCGCGCCCGGCGGCACAGCACCCGGTACGCGTGCCGGCCGGCCCTGTCCTGCATCCCGGCCTGGCGTGGCCGGAGTTCCGCGTGGCGGTCGAGTACGACGGTCGGTGGCACGCGGATCCCGATCGGATGCACCTCGACCGGTGTCGGCTCAACCAGTTCGTGGGGGCTGGCTGGCTGGTGCTGCACGTGACCGGTCGACGCCTGCGCCAGGAGTTCCCCGCCCTGGTCCGCGAGATCCGCGCCGCGCTGGTGGCCCGCGGCTGGCGTCCGTGACCTCTCCACTCCGGCGCACCGGTCCGAACACGCGCACCCCGTCGCGCCACCTCGCCGGTGTCGCCTCACCACTCGGACAGGCGGCGACGCCCGGAAGATCCGGACGCCGCCGCACCGGTTCCGGTCAGGCCGGCGTGGTCACGGCGATGGTGCCGCTGAACGCCGAGCTGCCGAACGAGTTCACCGCCTGGATCCGGTAGTAGTAGGTGGTGGACCGGGCCCGCCCGGTGTCGCTGTAGCTCCGGGCGCTGCCGCCCAGCGTGAAGGTGGCCAGGTTGGCGGTGAACGCCACGTTGGTCGCCCGTTGGAGCACGAAGCTGGTGACCACGCTGGCGGCGCTCTCCTGCCAGGTGAGGTTCACCGTCGCGGTGCCGCCGCTGGCGGCGACGGCGGTGCCGGCGAGGTTCGTCGGGGCGGCCGGTGGGCCGCTGACGGCGATCGTGGCGGTGTTCGACCACGGCGAGCCGACGCCGAGATAGACGGTGCGCACCCGGTAGTAGTAGGTGGTGCCGCCCACGACCGTGCTGTCGGTGTAGCTGGTCGCGTTCGCGGCCAGGGTGACAGTGGTCAGCCCGCTGGTGAAGGCGGCGTTGGTGGCGCGCTGGAGTTCGACCGAGGTGGAGTACGACCGGTTGACCCAGCTCAGGTTGACCCGCACCGGGCTGTTGCCGGGTTGGGTGGCCGTCAGGTTCGTCGGGGCGGTCAGGCTGATCACCCCGGAGGCGCTGTTCGACCAGGCGGAATAGCTGGCGCTGTTCTCCCGCCGGGCCCGGTAGTAGTAGGTGACACCGGGCACCGCGGTGGTGTCGGAGTATGTGGTGGCCCCGGCCGCCAGGGTGACGGTGGTCAGCCCGGCCGTGAAGGAGGAGTTGGTCGAGCGCTGCACGACGACCTGGGTGGCGAGCGGCAGTCCGGTGGGGTTGGTCCAGTTCAGCACGATCGCGGGCGGGACGGTGGCCGAGCCGGCGTTGACGGTCGCGGTCAGGTTGGTGGGCGGGGCCGGGGACACTCGGATCACCACCGGCCGCATCATGTCGAAGTCCTCGTGGTCGACCATGTGGCAGTGCCAGACGTACTCCCAGCCGAAGTTGTAGGGCTGGTTGGTGACCACGGCCGGGTCGCCGGTCTGCGGGTCGATCTGGGTGAAGCCGTTGGTGGTGCCCGGGACCTGGGTCGGGTCGAGCAGCCGGATGCTGTCGCCGACCTTGAAGGGCAGGTTGACCGGCAGTGAGGGCCGCATGGCGACGATGCAGTCCTCCAACGGGTTCATCCGCACGGTGTCCTTCCACCCGACCTCGTTGGCGTCCGGCGGCTTGTACGCGCCGTCCCAGCCGACCCGGTTGACCAGTTGCACGTTGAAGTAGTGGAAGTGGACGAAGTGGGTGTCCACCCCGTTGTGCGTGATCTTCCAGATCTGGGTGCCGTCACCGGCCGAGCCGACCGGGGTGGCCAGGTTCGACATGTAGAGGATCTCGGTCGGCGGGTCGATGTAGGCGAGCGGGATCGTGGTCTGGATGAGCGCGCTGGTCTTGGGCAGTTCGACGCCGAAGGTGGGCATCATCCGGCCGTACACCGGGTCGAACTCCTCGACGATCGCCTTGGGCTGGAGGTCGAGGGTGACCGGGGTGTTGCCGCCCAGCGGGACGTAGGTGATGGTGGTGTCCTGGATCGCCACGTAGTGGTTGGTGGAGGTGGTCCCGAACGCGGTGTTGTAGGCCTCCTCCGGCACGATCGGCTTCGGCTGGCTCTGCCCGTACGCCTGGGGCAGTCGCGTCCGGAGCCGGGCGAGGTCGAACGGCGCGGCCGGGGTGCCCACGACGTGGATCTGCATGAGCGTGCGGGTGTTCGGGCCGTACCCGGGTTGGGTGGTGGGCGCCCCGCCGCTGTCGGTCTGGTCCGGGTCGCCGGTGTAGTAGTCGTAGCGGGTGTCGTAGGCCGGCATGGGCGCCGGGGCGTCGTTGTAGAGGATGAGCGTCGACCCGGGCGCGACGGTGGAGAAGTCGACGATCACGTCGGCGCGTTCGGCGGGCCCGAGCAGCAGCGAGTGGTCGGAGACGTTGAGCACGGTGATCGAGCGGCGGTCGTACTCGTAGTTGATGGGTTGGGGCGGGATGATCGCGACCTCCGGCAGGAGCCCGCCCTCGTTGCCGATCTGGATCCAGTCCGGGCCGACCGCGCTCGGGGCGGGCACGCCGCCCTCCCGGCCGTCGGTGGGCCAGGTGGGTGGGAAGTCCGGGTTCGGGCACGCCTCGACCATGGGCACCTCGCCGGCGGCGCCGTCGTTCAACGTGCCGTCCGGCTTCCACATCGTGCCGTTCGAGGCGGCGTGGTAGAGCTGGAGGTTGAGCGCCCGGTCGTTGCAGGCGTTGAGGATGCGGAACCGGTACGCCTTGGGCTCGACCTGGAACGTCGGGTAGGCGCAGCCGTTCACGATCGGGGTGTCCATGAACGCCTCGGGCGTGATGGTGGGCAGCGGCGTGCCGGGCTGCACCGGCGGCTCCCAGGGCCGGGTGACCGGGTCGAAGTACGGATTGGGCACCGGGCCCTGCTCGATGCCGGTGAACGGCGGCCAGAACCACGGTCCGTAGTCCCAGCGGCCCATGGGGTTGGCGCCGGCGGCGTTGTACGGGTTCTGGTTGGGCATGTAGACGTGTGGCATCCACAGGTTGCCCTGCCCACCCCAGTTGACGGTGTCCCACGTCGGGTCCTGCCGGGCGAGCTGGGCCGGGGGCGGCACGAACGTCTTGTCCTGGAAGATGAGCGGGATGTCGCTGGCCGGGATGACCCCGTCGGTCACCATCTGCTGCTCCACCGGGTCCCGGAGGATCAGGATCGCGATCTGCCCGCTGTACGGGGTGAGATGGGTGATGCCCTCGGTGTGGTCGTGATACCACATCATCCGGGCACTCTGCTGCATCGGGAAGTAGAGCGTGACCGCGCCCGGTCCGGGGTCGGGCATGTCCGGCACGTTGGCGTAGCTGGCACCGCGCGGATAGGACGTGACCTCGCCGGCCGGGGTGAGCCACTGGAGCGGGGTGCCGTCACTGATCCACGGCGTCTCCGCACCGTGCAGGTGCACGACGGCCCGGTTCTGTGTGTAGAGCTCGGTGGTGTTCAGCGGGCCGGTGCCGGCGCCGGTGAGGGTGGTGTCGACCGGCAGGAAGAGTTTGCCGGCCGCGCCGGTGGGCAGCAGGTTGAGAAACTTGATCCGCACCGGCCGGTCGCGTCGGGCGTAGATGAGCGGCCCGCAGTAGTAGGGGCGGACCGGCGGCGCGATGGTGTTGTGTCCGCTGGCGTCGGTGCCGTTGTTGACCTGTCGATATCCGCGCAGGCGGGCGGGGGGCGAGATGTCCCGGTTGAACATCTTCCCGTAGTCCTGGACGCAGATCTCGTAGTAGTCGCTTCCGGGGTAGGTGATGGTGTCTGGCACCGCGACCGGGATGTAGTGGTTGAGGTCGTTGGCGTTGGCCGGGCCCACGCCGGGCAGCGAGTCGACGAACTTGCGGACACCGGTGCCCGGTTGCACCACTCCCCCGACGACGGTCGGGAGCGCGGTGTTGGCGTAGTTGGGTGTGAATCCGAAGTAGTCGGGCGGGTCGCCGGGGCCGAGCGCCGGCTCCTCGACCGCGTTCTGCTTCGGGATGGCCGCCTTGCGGATGGTCTCCTCGGACATGGTTCTCCTCCTCGCCGAGGGCCGCCGCGGCACACAGCCCGTCGACCCAATTATCACTCTCAGTGACAATTGAAGTCGAGGAGTTCGGTCAACGGAAGGGACCTTCGACCTCCGCACGGGGGCTGAGCTGCACAAATGCCATTTCGCACCAACCGGACAGCGCTCGACGGGAAGACCACTGTGCGCAATCGTCGACACGGAGAAGCCCGGGCGACGTGCGTCGCCCGGGCTTCTCGGAACCGCGAATGTCGTTACGGCCGCGCGTTGGGCTTCAGCGGCGTCTTCACCGCGGCGTAGGCGTCGACGATGCCGTAGCCGTAGAAGCCGTTGAAGTTCAACGAACCCGCGCAGTACGCGTTGTACGTCTCGTCCCGGCCCTCGTTGGTGTAGGTCTGGAGCCGCGGCTCCGGGCAGGCGTGCTCGGCCGCCGTCCGGTAGAGGTGCTGCTCGACCTGGTCCGGCGCCATGCCGTAGCCGTTGCGGCCCTGCTGCTTGCCGTACCGGCTGACGATCAGCGCGGCCACGCCGGAGACGTGCGGGGACGCCATCGACGTGCCCTGGAGGTAGGTGTAGTAGCCGCACTCACCCTTGGCCGTGCACTGCTTGAACACCGAGTCCTCGAAGCCGGCCACGATGTTGCCGTTCTCGTCGACCGACCCCTCCTCCTGGAGCACCTTCTTCGGGTACGTGGAGAGGATCATGTTGGCGTCGGTGCGGTAGGTGTCGGTGCCGAAGCCGTCCCGGAACCAACCACCCGGAGCCGCCACCGAGATCTGCTCGGTGCCGTAGTTCGAGTAGTCGGCCTTCTTGCCGGACGGGCCGACCGCCGAGACGCCGATCACGTGCGGGCCCTCGACCGGCAGGTCCCAGCAGCTCGCGTTGTCGATCGGCCGCGGGTACGGCGGGGTGTCACCGTAGTCCGGGCTGCTCTCGTCGGTCCGCGGGGCGCCCAGGTCCTCGTTGTTGTTGCCGAGCGAGCCGACCAGCGTGACGCCCTTGTGGTGGGCGAAATTCAGCGCCCGTTTCATGGCCTCGATGATGGTCCGCTGCTCGGCCTGCTGCTCCGGGTTGTCGGCCGGATTGGCGGTGCAGTTGTAGAGCCACGGGTCGACGTAGAAGGACATGTTGACCACGTCGAGCCCGGAACGGCCGGCGTGCACCAGCGCGTTGACCACCGGGTTGAGGAAGAAGTAGCCGCTGTCCTGGCCGCCCTTCAGCTCGACCAGGGAGACCTTCGGGGCCACGCCGGAGAGGCCGAAGCCGTTGGCGGCGGCGCCGATCGTGCCGGCCACGTGGGTGCCGTGACCGCCGTCGTCGGTGCCGACCGGGTCGAGGCAGCTCGCCACCTCGCACGGGCCGTCGACGTCGGGGATGTCCGGCGCGAAGTTGCGGGACAGCGCCCAGTTGAAGTTCGGGGCCAGGTCGGGCTGGCTGGCGTCGACGCCGGTGTCCAGGACGCCGACGGTGACCCGGCGGTCGCCCGGCTCGATCTTGCGAGCCTGGTCGGCCCGGATCATGTCCAGGCCCCAGAGCTTGTCGTCCAGCGGGTCCATCTTCCTGGCGTTGCCCTTGGCGACCTTGCCCTTGGTCGCGGCGGCGGCCACCAGGTGCTCCTGCTCGACCCGGTCGAGCTTGGGCTTGCGGCCGATCGCCTTCTCCTCGGCGGCGCCGAGGAGCGCGCCGGCTGCGGTGGCGCGGCTGGCGAAGTCCGCCCGGTCGCTGCGCACCTGGAACAGGCCGACGTCGTCGGTGCGGGAGACGACAGTGCCGCCGGCCGCCTTGATCGCGGCGATCGCGGCGTCGGTGGAGACGCCGCTCTCCGCCAGCACGGTGAAGGTCCGGGTGCTGGACGGCGCGGCCGTCGCCGGAACACCCAGACCGGTCACCGTGAGTGCCAGCGAGGCCGCGACCGCGACCGCACCGGCGGTGAAGCGCTTGCTCACCACATCAGATCCTCTCGTTGAGGGACGTGGCAGTCATCCCACATCACGGGAGCGGGTTTCGCCAGGTGTGCGCCCGGAATAAGCCACAATCAGGCATTCGCGCTCGTCAACGCGGCGAGCACTTCGGGCAGCTCGGCCAGCGTGGACACCTCGGCGTCGGGTTCGAGGCCGACCGGCCGGGGCAGCCCGGCCCGGTTGAGCCAGACGGCCCGCAGGCCGGCGCGTTGGGCGGCGACCACGTCGTGTTCCGGCGAGTCGCCGACGTGGACGATCCGGGCGGCGGGCAGCCCGGCGGCGGCCACCACGGCGGCGAAGAACGCCGGTGCCGGCTTCTTCGGCAGGCCACCCTCGTGCGCGTACAGGGCGAAGGCGAACCGGCCGTCGAGGCCGCAGCGTTCCGCGCGGCTGTTGCCGTTGGTGGCGAAGCCCAGCAGGTGGTGCGGGCGCAGCGCGGCCAGCGCCGGCAGCACGTCCGGGAACGGCCGGCTCAGGGCGTACCGGCGGGCGAAGAAGAGCGCCGCGAACTCGTCCAGGTGGGCGCCGAGCCCGGCCCGGGCCAGCGACCGGGCCAGCGCGGCGCGGCGGATCTCCCCGACCGGGGCCGCGCTGAGCGCGCCGAAGACCGCACCCCAGTCCCCCTCCAGGTCCGCGAGCGACACCTCGGCCGCCGCCGGGGTCCACCGCCGCATCTCCTCGAGTACGGCCACCAGCGCGCCGGTGACGGCCGGGCGCAGGTCGACCAGGGTCTCGTCGGCGTCGAAGACGACGGCGGTCCGGGGTGCGGTCACCGCTCACCGACCAGCGCCGACCCGACCGGGGCCGGTGACGCCTCCCCGGGGCCGGCCCGCAGCTCGTCCACCCGGACCAGCGCGACGCCGCCGACGATGAGCGCGCCGCCGACCAGTTGGATCGCGCTCGGCAGCTCGTTCAGCACCAACCAGGCGATCAGCACCGCGAACATCACCTCGGTCAACCCGACGAAGGAGGAGAGCCGGGCGCCGAGCAGCCGCGCCCCGGCAACCCCGGCCAGGTACGCGACCACGGCGGCGATCAGCGACAGCCCGACGATCGGCACCAGCCAGCTCACCCGATGCCCGGCGAAGCTGACGTCGGCGGTGCCGGCGGCCAGCGGGAGCACCCCGACCGCGCCGAGCAGGAGCAGGATCGCGGCGCCGACGGCCATGCCGCCGCTGGCCATCACCACCGAGGGCAGGTCGGCGTCGACGCGGCCGGCGATGACGTAGTAGCCGGCCAGCCCCACGCCGGCGCCGAGCCCCCAGAGCACGCCGACCGGGTCGAGCCGACCGGCACCGGTGAGGTCGAGGACGAACACCAGCCCGGCCAGCGCGGTGAGCGAACCGGCCACGGTCAGCACCCGGGGTCGCTGGCCGTGGACCAGCCACATCCAGCCGACCACCAGCACGATGCCGAGGTATTCCAGCAGCAGCGCCACGCCGACCGGGAGGTACCGGACCGCGTTGAAGAAGCACGCCTGGGCCAGGGCCACCCCGAGCAGCCCGAACAGCACCACGGTGAGCGCGTTGCGGCGCAGCACCGGCCAGCGACCGCGCAGCACCAGCAGGGCGGGCACGGCCAGCACCAGCGCGGCGATGCCGACCCGGGCGATCACCACGGCGACCGCCGACCACTCCCCGGTGATCAGCGGCCGGGCGAACGTGCCCGAGGTGGCGAACGTGAGCGCGGAGAGCAGGGCCAGGCCGAGCCCGGTGCCGGACCGTTCGCGCATCGACATTCCCCCGGTCATGAGTGAAGAAGCGTTACGCTGATGACGTTAGGGGTGCCGTCCGACAGGAGTCAAGTTGCTTTTCGCTCATGACACCGAGTGCGGGCTGGTGGCCGCCGCCGCACTGGTGAACACCACCGGACCTGGTCGGGAGGACCTGCCGGACGTCACCGCGCTCGACGCGTTCTTCACCGCGTACGGGTGGAGCGGCCGGCACGAGCACACGGAGGCGGAACTGCGGCAGGTCCGCACGCTGCGGCCCCGGCTGCGCCGGATCTGGTACGCCGACACCGACGAGGTGGTGGAGATCGTCAACGGGCTGCTCCGCGAGTCGCACGCCCTGCCGCAGCTCATCCGACACGACGACGAGCCGTACCATCTGCACGCCGTGCCCCGCGACGCGCCGCTGGCCACCCGGATGGCGGTCGAGGCCGCGATGGCCGTGGCCGACCTGGTCCGCTCCGGCGAGCTGACCCGGCTGCGCCGCTGCGACCACCCCGACTGCGACAACGTGCTCGTCGACCTGTCGAAGAACCGGTCCCGCCGGTTCTGCGACGCCGGCTGCGGCAACCGGGCCGCGGTCAGCGCCTACCGGGCCCGCAGGGCGGCGTCCCACTCCTGACGGATCGCGGGCCAGTCCGCCCGGAGCAGCTCGTACTCCACCTCGCCGTGCTCCGTACCCGGGATCGGGTCGTCGAAGACCAGGTGGAACGTGCGGGTGTAGCGCAACCCGGCGCGGGTCATCACCGCGCGGGACCTGTCGTTCACCGCCATCGTCTGCGCCCACACCCGCCGCACGGCGACCGTGTCGAACGCGTGCCGCACCAGCGCCCGCGCGCCCTCGGTGGCCAGCCCGTGCCCCCACACCGCGCGCCGCAGCCGGTAGCCCAGCTCCGCCTCACCGCCGTCGTCGGACGGATCGAGCGCCAGCCAGCCGAGGAACTCCCCGGTGAACCGGTCGAGCGTGGCCCACCGACCCAGCCCGGGATGCCGGTCGTACTGCGCGAGCAGCCGGGGCAGCACCTCGTCGCGGATCGTCGCGGCCGGCGTGGGCACACCGTTGGTGAGGAACCGCATGACCTCCGGGTCGGCGTCCAGCGCGACCAGTCGGTCCACGTCGGCCATGGTGAACCGGCGCAGCGTCAGCCGAGCGGTCTCCCGCAACACCCCGTCGTCGTCAGGCACGGTCGGATCATCCCGCCGACCCGTCGTCCGGGCGAGGCAATTACCGCCGCGGTGGCGAGCCAGGAAAACCCGCGTTGCGGCGGGGTTGCGGTAGATCTTGGAAGAATTGCGCCCCTCCGAGGGCCGTTTCGTACCAAGATCTGCGGTCACCGCGTCAGCTCGGCAGCGCCTCCGCGACCCACAGGCCACGACCCTGCAAGCCCACGACGAGGCCCCGGTCCTGGAGGATGATGATCGCCCGCTGCACGGTGGTGACGCTCACGCTGTAGAGGTCGGCGAGTTCCTTGTAGGTCGGCAACCGCTCACCCGGCGGGTACTCGCCACTTCTGATCCGGGTGGTCAGGTCTTCGGCCACCTCTCGGTAGCCACCGCTCGGTATGGGCATGGGAGGTTCCTTCGTTCGGCACCTTCCATCGGATCATGAGCAAAACCCGCCTTCAAGACCAACATTGCCTTAGGTACTAAAGGTCTCCAACATGGCGGCTGTGGCGAGGTCCCCTTCGTTCGGCAAACGACGAACCGAGCCATGAAGCCGTCCGGGAAATCGGCACGAGATCTTCCGAGCACGGCGTCGCGGTGGGACCGTCCCGCTCCCCCGGCCGGGCGGTCCCACCCCCGCCGGGGCGGCAGCGACAGCACCGACGACTCAGCTCGAAAGGGACCGCACATGCCACGACCCCGGCCCCACCTACCGCTGCGCCCGCTCTGGCTCTGCCGGACGTGCGGCACGCCCTGGCCGTGCGCCGACGCACGCCTCATCCTGCTCGACGAGTACGCGGGCGACCCGGTCGGGCTCAGCATCTATCTCTGCGGCGTGCTCCACGAGGCGACCGCCGACCTGCACCGGCTGCACCCGGCCGAACGGCTCGACCCGGCCGTCCTGTTCGGCCGCTTCCTCGGTTGGGCGCGACGACGGGCCATGCCCTGACCTCAGGGGTGCGTCATCCGGAGCAGGTCCAGCGCCTCGTCCAACTGGGTCTCGGTGAGCTTGCCCGAGTCGACGTGCCCGCGCGAGATCACCACCTCGCGGATGGACACCTGCTTGGCCAGCGCCTCCTTGGCGATCGAGGCGGCCTCGTCGTACCCGAGATGGCGGTTGAGCGGGGTGACGATCGACGGCGAGCCCTCCGCGTACGCCAGACAGACCTCGGCGTCCGCGACCAGGCCGGCCACCAGCCGCTCGGCGAAAAGCCGGCTGGACGCGGCGATCAGCTTGATCGACTCCAGCAGGTTGCGGCCCATGACCGGGAGCATCACGTTCAGCTCGAAGTCGCCCTGCGAGCCGGCGAAGGCCACCGCCGCGTCGTTGCCGATGACCTGCGCGCAGACCTGCCGCATCGCCTCGGCCACCACCGGGTTGACCTTGCCCGGCATGATCGACGAGCCGGGCTGGAGGTCGGGGATGCGCAGCTCACGCAGGCCCGCGCGGGGACCGGAACCCATCCAGCGTACGTCGTTGGCGATCTTGTAGAGGCCGACCGCGACGGTGCGGAGCTGCCCGGACGTCTCCACCAGCGCGTCCCGCGCGCCCTGCGCCTCGAAGTGGTTGCGTGCCTCGGACAGCGGCAGGCCGGTCGAGTCCCGCAGCCGCCCGATCACCTTGCCCGCGAACCCGAGCGGGGTGTTGATGCCGGTGCCCACCGCGGTGCCGCCGAGCGGCAGCTCGCCCAGCCGGGGCAGCGCCGACTCCAGCCGCTCGACGCCGTAGCGGACCTGGGCGGCGTACCCGCCGAACTCCTGCCCGAGCGTGACCGGCGTGGCGTCCATCAGGTGCGTCCGGCCCGCCTTGACCACGGTCTCGAACTCGGCCGCCTTCGCCTCCAACGCCATGGCGAGCTGCGTCAGGGACGGAAGCAGATCCTCCACCACGAACTGGGTGGCGGCCAGGTGGATCGAGGTCGGGAACACGTCGTTGCTGGACTGCGACGCGTTCACGTGGTCGTTCGGGTGCACGTCGCGGCCCAGCTCGCGGCTCGCCAGCGACGCGATCACCTCGTTGGTGTTCATGTTGGACGACGTGCCGGAACCGGTCTGGAACACGTCCACCGGGAACTGGTCGTCGTAGCCCCCGGCGGCGACGTGTGCGGCGGCCGTGGCGATCGCCTCGGCCACGTCCGCGTCGATCACCCCCAACTCACCGTTGACCTGGGCGGCCGCCCCCTTGATCTGGGCCAGCGCCTTGATCTGGGCCGGTTCGAGCCCGCGCCCCGAGATCGGGAAGTTCTGCACCGCGCGCTGGGTCTGCGCCCGCCACAGCGCCTCGGCGGGCACCTCCACCTCGCCCATCGAGTCACGTTCGATCCGGTAACCGGTCGCCTCTGGAGTCGTCACGCGTACCATCCTGCCGCGCCGCCGGCCGGTACGCAGGGAAAGCGACGCGGGCCTCAGCCCAGCTCGGCCACCAGCTCCTCGGTCGCCCGCCGGCCCGGGGACTCGATCTGACGGAACAACACCAGCGCCCGGCCGGCGTAGCGGCGGGCCTGTCCGGCATCCGTGTCGCGCAGGCACCGGGCCATGCCGTCCAGCGCACGGGCCTGCTCGTAGCGGGCCCCGAGCCGGGTCGCGTCGGCGAGCACCCGGCGGTGCAGGTCGAGCGCGCTGGCCACGTCACCCTGGTCGAGCAGCGCCTGGGCGAGCAGGTTGCGCGAGGCGCACTGACCGATCCGGTCACCGGAATCGGTCACCACCACCAGCGCCTCCCGGTGCAGGTCGGCCGCCCGCTCGGGCCGGCCGACCCGCCGCTGGAGGGCGCCCATCTCGTTGAGCACCTCCGCCTCGCCGTACCGGCCGACGTACTTCTTCTTGAGGCGCAGGGCGACCCGCAGCAGCCGTTGGGCCGGCTCCAGGTGACCCATCCGGTGCCGGATCATGCCGGTGTGCGCGACCGCGTTCGCCAACTGCCGGAAGTCCCCGTTCTGCCGCGCCAACACCAGGTGGGACCGGCTGAGGCGCAGCGCCTCGGCGTGGCGGCCGGCCGACAGCAGCGCGTAGGCCACGTTGTTGATCAGGTTGGCCAGCTCCGCCGTGTGGTCGGCACCGCGGATCATCTGCATCGCGGTGTCGAGGCACTCCATCCCCTGCTGGTGATCCCCGTTCGCCGAGTAGGACACCCCGAGGTTCCACAGCGACACCCGCATCTCGTCGCGGAGCCCGAGCCGCCGGCGGATCTCCAGGGCCCGCCGCATCAACCGGATGGCCTCGGGAAACCGGGCCTGCCGGTAGTAGACCGAGGACAGGTAGTTGTAGATGGTGCCCACCGCGGCCTCGTCCCCGAGCGCCTCGGCCGCGCGCAGGCCGACGGTGTGCGTCTCCAGCAGGTCGTCCAGGTGTCCACTGTCGAAGTTGGCCCGCCAGCAGGCCCGGGCGAGCTGCCAGCAGTGCCGCCGGAAGCCCTCCGCCTCGGCGAGCTGGACCAACGCGGTCAACAGCGCCGCGTGCTCGTCGAACCAGGCCCGGCCCTGCGGCAGCGTGGCGTCGACCAGATCGGGCCGGCGCGGCGGGTTGGCGGGCAGGGACCGCAGGCTGCCCGCCGACTCGATCGTCCGGGCGATCGCCGAGGCCACGTCGAGATGATGGTCCAGCAGCCGTTCCAGGGCCGCCCGGCGCTCCCCGGCCCGACCCGGCTCGGCGAGCAGCGTCCGGGCGTACTCGCGGATCAGGTCGTGCAGCCGGTAACGGCCCGGGTCGGCCTCCTCCACCAGGTGCGCGTCCACCAGCTCGTCGAGCAGATCCTGCGCCTCCGCCAGCGGGATGTCGGCCAACGCGGCGGCCACCCGGTTGTCGAACCCGCCACCCGGCGGCAGACCGAGCAGCCGCAGCATCCGCTGCGCCGTGGGCGACACCTGGGCGTACGAGAGCGCGAACGCCTGCCCGACGGAACGCTCCCCGGCGGCCAGCTCGGCCAGCGGGTCCCGGCTGGTGGCCAGCCGTTCGGCCAGATCCGCGACCCGCCAGCGGGGCCGGTGCGCCAGCCGGGCCGCCGCCAGCCGCAGCGCCAGCGGCAGGTGCCCGCAGCGCCGCGCCACCTCGGCAGCCGCCTCCGGTTCGGCGGCGACCCGGTCCCGGCCGACGATCCGGCCGAGCAGCTCCACCGCCTCCTCCGGGTCGAGCACGGGCAGGGACGACGGGCGCCCCTCGTCCAACCCGACCAGTCGGCGGCGGCTCGTGATGAGGACGAGGCAGTCCGGGCCGTTCGGCAACAGCGGCGTGACCTGCGCGCTGTCGGCCGCGTTGTCGAGCACCACGAGCGCGCGGCGGCCGGCCAACTCGGTACGCCACAGCGTCAACCGGTCGGCCAGATCCAGCGGCATCCGCTCCGGCGGCACCCCGAGCTGGCGCAGCAGGACCGCCACCGCCGCCGCCGGGGTCAACGGCATGCGCTCGCTGTGCCCGTGCAGGTCGACGAAGAGATGCGCGTCCGGGTAGCGGTCGCCGAGGGCGGCGGCCAGGTGCACCGCCAGCGTGGTCTTGCCGCTGCCGGCCATGCCGTCGATGAGCTGGACCCGGACCCGGTCCTCCTCGATCTCCTTCACCAGCCGGACCACGGTCTGCTGACGGCCGGTGAAGTCACTTATCGCCCGCGGCAGCGAACGGACCGGCACGGTGGACCGGTGCTCCGCGACCCCCAGGGCCAGGTCGCCGGCGAGTACCCGCTGGTGCAGGTCCTGCAACTCCGGACCGGGCTCGATGCCCAGCTCCTCGGCGTAAAGACGGCGGCCATCACGGTAGACGGCGAGCGCGTCGGCCTGCCGGCCCACCGCGGCGAGGGCCCGCATGAGCTGGCCGCGCAGCCGCTCCCGCAGCGGGTTCCGCTCGACGCTCTCGACCAACTCGTCGACCAGGTCGGTCGCCGGCCGCAGGCGCAGCTCGATCTCGACACGCTCCTCCAACGCCGCCAGTCGCTGCTCGTCGAGGGCCAGCGCCCGCCGGCGTACGCTCCGGCTGGGAACGCCGCTGAGCGCCGGCCCCCGCCAGAGGGCCAACGCGGCCCGGTAGTGGCGTCGCGCCTCCTCGGACCGGCCCGCGGCGACCGCGGCCCGCGCGGCGTCGACCGTCCGGCCGAAGATGTCGGCGTCGAGGTCGTCCGGTGCGACCCGGATGCCGTAGCCGGCCGGATCGGTGACGATGACGTCCGGCGGCAACCCCAGCACCGTGAGGCGCTGTCGCAGTCGCGACACGCAGATCTGCAGTTGGGCCCGGGCGGTGGCCGGCGGCCGGTCCTCCCAGACGGCGTCGATCAGCTCGTCGAACGGCACCACACGACCGGCGCGCAGCAGCAGGAGGGCGAGCACGGTCCGGTCCCGACCTGCGGTGACGGTGGCTTCGCCACCGCCTACCCGCAGTGGTCCCAGGATCCCGAACCGCATGCGCCGCCCCCGTACGCCTTTGTGCACTTACAGCAGCGTAACCCGGTGGTAACCGCATGACGCGTCGAGGCGATAGTGATCTGATAGCGGATCGACAGCGCCGCCGGACAGACTCGTCGCGGTTGTCGGTGACGACATCCGACGGGGGCGGTGCGCCCGTCCGGTCGTGAGGTCGGGCGAGCGCACCGATGTCGGAAGGTGGAACCGGGCCGCGCGGAGCGGCGTCAGCGACGGCCGACGGTGAGCACCGGCTTGGTGACCTCGGCGAAGAAGTCGTTGCCCTTGTCGTCGACCACGATGAAGGCCGGGAAGTCCTCCACCTCGATCCGCCAGACCGCCTCCATGCCCAGCTCCGGGTATTCGAGCACCTCGACGTGCTTGATGCAGTCCTGGGCCAGTCGGGCCGCCGGGCCGCCGATCGAGCCGAGGTAGAACCCGCCGTGGGTGTGGCAGGAGCGGGTGACCTGGGCGGACCGGTTGCCCTTGGCCAGCATCACCATCGAGCCGCCGGCCGCCTGGAACTTCTCCACGTAGGCGTCCATTCGCCCGGCGGTGGTGGGGCCGAACGAGCCGGAGGCGTAGCCCTCGGGGGTCTTGGCCGGGCCGGCGTAGTAGACCGCGTGGTCGCGCAGATATTGCGGCATCGGCTCGCCCGCGTCCAGCCGCTCGGCGATCTTGGCGTGCGCGATGTCCCGCGCGACGACCAGCGGGCCGGTCAGGGACAGGCGCGTCTTCACCGGGTACTTCGACAGCTCGGCGCGGATCTCGTCCATCGGCCGGTTCAGGTCGACGCGGACGACGGTCTCGGTGTCAAGCGTCTCGTCGGTGACGTCGGGAAGGTAGCGGGCCGGGTCGGTTTCGAGGCGCTCCAGCCACACGCCCGACGGGGTGATCTTGGCAACCGCCTGCCGGTCGGCGGAGCAGGAGACCGCGATGGCGACCGGGCAGGACGCGCCGTGCCGGGGCAGCCGGACCACCCGCACGTCGTGGCAGAAGTAGCGCCCACCGAACTGCGCGCCGATGCCGAAGTTGCGGGTCAGCTCCAGCACCTCCGCCTCCAGCTCCAGGTCGCGGAAACCGTGCGCGCTCATCGAGCCCTGGGTCGGCAGCGCGTCCAGGTACTTCGCGGAGGCGTACTTGGCGGTCTTCAACGCGTACTCCGCGGAGGTGCCGCCGATGACGACGGCCAGGTGGTAGGGCGGGCAGGCGGCGGTGCCGATCAGCCGCAGCTTCTCCTCCAGGAACTGCATCATCCGCGTCGGATTCAACAGCGCCTTGGTCTCCTGGTAGAGGTAGGACTTGTTGGCCGAGCCCCCGCCCTTGGCCATGAACAGGAACTTGTACGCGTCCGGGTGGCCGTCCGGGTCCTCGGCGTACAGGTCCACCTGGGCCGGCAGGTTGCTGCCGGTGTTCCGCTCGTCCCACATGGTCAGCGGCGCGAGCTGCGAGTAACGCAGGTTCAGCTTCGTGTACGCCTGGTAGACGCCGCGCGAGATCGCCTCCGCGTCGGTGCCGTCGGTGAGCACGTGCCGGCCGCGCTTGCCCATCACGATCGCGGTGCCGGTGTCCTGGCACATCGGCAGCACGCCACCGGCCGCGATGTTGGCGTTGCGCAGCAGGTCGAGCGCGACGAACCGGTCGTTCGGCGAGGCCGCCGGGTCGTCGATGATCGACCGGAGCTGGGCCAGGTGGGCCGGGCGCAGGAAGTGGGCGATGTCGTGCATGGCCTCGGCGGTCAACGCGGTCAGCGCGGCCGGCTCCACGGTGAGGAAGCGGCGACCACCCGGGCCGTTGACGACGTCCACGCCCTCGTCGGTGACCAGGCGATATTCCGTCTGGTCGGGACCGGTCGGCAGGAGGGGCGCGTACGCGAAGGCGGCGGCACTGCTCATGACCGAAAAGCCTAGGGCAGAGCAGTCGATCGGTGACACCCGCCGGTGGGGTCCTGGGACGCCGATCTCACCCGGCGTCACTTCCCGTCGGCGCAGAGTTCCTTCTTCGGCCCGCAGTCGCCCCGGCCGCCCGGGGGACGCCAGGTGTCGCCCGGGTCGGGCGCCGGCACGGCACCCTGGTCGGCCGGCGGCGCACCGGCGCCACCGGTGCCCCAGCGGACGTACCCGATCTCCCGCCCCTCCCCGACGATCATGCCGTTCGGGCCGACCGCCAGCGCGTTCGCCGACGTGCGCAGCTCGGCCAGCACCCGACCGCCGCGTGGCTCGACAGCGACCAGCCGGGACGGTTTCTCCTCCGTGATCACCACCGCGTACGGGGTCAGGGCCGCGCCGCTCTTCTGACCGGCCGGCCGGGTCCACCGGGTCCGGTCGGCGGACAGCTCGCGGCCGAGCAGCGAGTCCTTGTCGGCGCTGCGCACCACCGCGTACCGGTCGTCGACGGCGAGCAGCTTCTCGCCCTCCGCGCCCACCTGGAGCAGCCGGCCGTCGTAGCCGTCGAGCACCGCCTCCCGGCCGTCCGGGGCCACCCCGATGAGCACGTTGCGGGCACCCTGCGGGTCCTCCCGCTGCACGCAGCCGGCGGCGTCCGCGGTACGCAGGTTGATCCCGGCCCGCCGCCACACCTGCTGGCCGGTGGCCGGGTCGACGGCGGTGACGACGAAGTAGCAGCTCCCGTCGCGGGAGGTGGCCGCGACCCGGAGCAGCCGGCCGCCGACCACCGCGAGCCGCTCCTCCCGACCGGGCTGGACGTTCTGGAGCACCCGGCCGGTGGCGGTGTCCACCACGTGCACCCGGCCGTCGACCGGGAAGCCGAGCAGCGGCGGGACCGACTCCGGTCCGGCCACCCCGCCGTCGATACGGGTCGCGCCCAGCCGGCGGGTGCCGAGCAGCTCCGGATTGTCGGCGAGCACTCCGCTGTGCACGCCGGGCAGGAACGCGCTCCACAGCGGAGCGGTCCCGCGCGGGTCCCAGGCCCGCAGCGTGCAGTCGGTGGCCTGCACGCAGTACGCGTCGAGCAGCAGGTTGCGGTACGTCCAGACGGCGATCGCGCGCTCGTCGCGTCGGCGGGTCACGCCGGTGGTCGGGTCGAGGACCTCGTACCCCTTGTCGAGCAGCTTGCCCACGGCGACGACCGACTCCCGGCCGCTGCCGGCCACCGCCGACCAGTCGGCCTTGCGCTCCCAGAGCTGGCTGCCGTCGGCGAGCTTGCGGGCCTCGATCCGGGTGCGCTGCTCGACGATCACGGTGTCACCCGCGATGGTGACGCTGCGCGGGGTGCCACCGACGCGTTGCTGCCAGACCACGTCCGGCTCGGAGATCGGCTTGCTCCGGTCGACCCAGTCCCAGAGGCGGGGGAAGGGGTTCCAGACGCCGGTGGCGGCGAGCACGACCACGGTGATGAGCCCGAGCAGCAACCAGCCGCGTATGCCTAGGCCCTTCACACCGGACACGGTAGCGACGATCACCGTTCCCCGGGCTCCGTGCGGGGCGTGTCGCGCCGCTTCTTGCCCGGCCCGAGGTGTTAGAGGGGGCCCCGTCTCTACCGGAGGCGTTAAGCGGGGGCCCTTCCTTCGCCTCTGGCGGCGGAGCGCACGAGGGGCAGCGTGCGGTAGGGGATCTGCTCGGCCAACGCGATGATGGTGGAGGCGCGCCGGATGCCCTCCGAGGCGACGATCTGGTCGATGACCCGCTGGAGGTCGGTGTTCGACCGGGCCACGATGCGGCAGAGCAGGTCGCTGGAGCCGGTGATGGTGTGCGCCTCCAGCACCTCCGGGATGGCGGCCAGGTGCGCGGTGACCTGGTCGTGGCCGTGCCGCTGGCTGATCTCCAGGGTGACGAAGCTGGTCACCCCGAAACCGATCGCGGCCGGGGAGATCTCCGGCCCGAAGCCGCCCACCACGCCACGGCCGACCAGCTTGTCGAGCCGGGCCTGCACGGTGCCCCGGGCCACGCCGAGCCGCCGGGAGCATTCCAGCACCCCGATCCGAGGTTCCTCGGCGAGCAGTTCGATCAAGCGCGCGTCCAACTCGTCGAGCTGTACATCCTGACCAGTGTTCACGGTGGTTGACGATACCGAATGCGCAACCTGACCAGGAAAACCACTAACTATTGCCCAACCGGAGGCGGTCCGGAGATGCTCGCCGGAAGCACATCCACGGCGGCCCACGAGGCCGGCCGGTACGCGAGGGAGGCCACCATGACCCAGGCGATCGACCGACCCCAGTTGACCGAGGAGGTCGACGCCGACGTGCTCGTCGGCGCCGTCAACCACGACATCAGCCGGGACCCGTTCCCGGTCAAGGGCCTCGACCACCTGCACTTCCTGGTCGGCAACGCCAAGCAGGCGGCGCACTACTACTCCACCGCCTACGGCATGACCTGCGTGGCGTACCGGGGCCCGGAGCAGGGCTACCGGGACCACGCCCAGTACGTGTTGACCAGCGGCTCGGCCCGGTTCGTGCTGACCGGCGTGGTGCGTCCGGGCGCCGACGGCGAGGCGCACGTGGCGAAGCACAGCGACGGCATCTCCGACATCGCGCTGGAGGTGCCGGACGTGGACGCCGCGTACGCGCACGCCACCGCGCAGGGCGCGACCGGCCTGCTGGAGCCGCACGACGTCAGCGACGAGCACGGCACCGTCCGGATGGCGGCCATCGGCGCGTACGGCGACACCCGGCACACGCTCGTCGACCGGTCCCGTTACACCGGGCCGTTCCTGCCCGGCTTCGTGGCCCGCGCCCCGATCGTGGACCGCCAGCCGATGATCGACGCCGGCCTCCAGCCGAAGCGCTTCTTCCAGGCCGTCGACCACGTGGTCGGCAACGTGGAGCTGGGCCGGATGGACGAGTGGGTCGAGTTCTACAAGCGGGTCATGGGCTTCAGCAACATGGCCGAGTTCATCGGCGACGACATCGCCACCGACTACTCCGCGCTGATGAGCAAGGTGGTGGCCAGCGGCACCCGCAAGGTGAAGTTCCCGCTCAACGAGCCGGCGGTGGCCCGCAAGAAGTCGCAGATCGACGAGTACCTGGAGTTCTACCAGGGCCCCGGCGCCCAGCACGTCGCGGTGGCCACCAACGACATCCTGGCCAGCGTGGACGCCATGCGGGCGGCCGGCGTCGAGTTCCTGGACACCCCGGACTCCTACTACCAGGACCCGGAGCTGCGCGCCCGCATCGGCAACGTACGGGTGCCGATCGAGGAGCTCCAGTCCCGCAAGATCCTGGTGGACCGGGACGAGGACGGCTACCTGCTCCAGATCTTCACCAAGCCGGTGCAGGACCGCCCCACCGTCTTCTTCGAGTTGATCGAGCGCCACGGCTCCCTCGGCTTCGGCAAGGGCAACTTCAAGGCCCTGTTCGAGGCGATCGAGCGGGAGCAGGAGAAGCGCGGCAATCTGTGACACTGTCCGCGTGACCCAGCCTCCCCCGAACACGACGCCGCCGCCCGCCGGGCCCCCGCCCGTGGGCGGCGGCTTCGCGCCGCCCAGCGGCCCGGCGGTGCCCGCACAGCCCGTCCCGCAGACGTACCCGCCGCTCCCCGGCTACCCGCCACCCCCACCCGGGTACGCCCCGCATGCCGTGCCCCGGCCACCGGCCCTGGCTCCGAACGGCCAGCCGCTGGCCGGGTTCGGCGAGCGGCTGGTGGCCTGGCTGATCGACACGGCGGTCGCCACGGCGGTGGCGATGGTGCTCTTCGCGCCCGTGTTCATCTGGCTCGTCCTCCGCATGATCGACCGGATGCCGGCGCCCGGCCCGGACGGCACCGTGGCCGAGCCCGACCCGTTGGTGATCTTCGGCGACTTCCTCCTGCCGGTGCTCCTGGCCGAGCTGGGGCTGTTCCTCCTGCTGCTGGTCTTCTACTGGCTCTACCACGTGGAGTACGCCCGCCGGACCGGGCAGACGCTCGGCAAGAAGGTGATGAACCTGCGGATCATTCCGGCGCGACCCGACGCCACGCTGACCCGGGGCATGCTCGGCAAGCGCTACCTGGTCGAGTTCGTCGCCGCCTCGCTGGTGCCGTTCCTCAACTACCTCGACGGCCTCTGGCAGCTCTGGGACAAGCCCTGGCAGCAGTGCCTGCACGACAAGGCCGCCGGCACGGTCGTCGTTAAGGTGGCACCGTGAGCGTGAGGAGCGAGCCGGGCCTGCGAGCCCCGCAGTCGCGAACTGAGGGGAGCCCTGTGAGCGTGAACGAGTGCAGCGAGGCATGTCCGTGAGTCTGGAACCTGGCTGGTACGTCGACCCCGCCGAACCGGAGACCCGCCGCTGGTGGGACGGGGAGGGCTGGATCGGTGCGCCGATCCCGGTCGACGTCACCCCGCCCGACGGTCCACCGCCCGCCGAGCCCGAACCGGCCGCCACGACGCCGGCCGCCGGCTCCGCCCCCGACCGGCCGACCTCCGGCGCGCCGGGTGGCCCCACCGGTCAGCCGGCCGGGTCGGTCCCGTCGGGTCAACCCGGCCCCGGGTGGGGACAGCCCGGGCAGCCGGGCCAGGCGGGCCCGTGGCCCGGACAGCCGGGTCAACCCGGCCAGGCCGGACCGTGGCCCGGACAGCCGGGGCAGCCGGGACAGCCGGGACAGCCGGGGCAGCCGGGACCGTGGCCCGGACAGGCCGGGCAGCAGGGGCCGCCGCCGGGGTGGCCGTACCCGCAGTGGCCGGGCCGGCCGCCGGTGCCGCGTCCGCACGGGCTGCCGCTCGCCTCGTACGGTGCCCGGCTGGTCGCCCGCCTCATCGACCTGGGCGTGGTGTTCCTGCTCAACGTGGTGGTCAACGGCTGGTTCGTCTACCGCTACTTCGAGGCGATCGAGCCCTACCTGCGGGAGACGATGCGTCGGGCGTTGAACGGCGACACCTCCACCGAGGGGCTGCCCCAGATCGACGACCAGGCCGGCGGGTTGCAGGTCGCCATCCTGCTGATCGCCACCGCGCTCTGGTTCGCGTACGAGGTGCCGTCGATGGCGGCGCGCGGGCAGACGTTCGGCAAGCGGGTGGCCCGCGTACGCGCGGTGTCGGTCGACGCGGACCAGCCGCTCGGCTTCGGCCGGGCCACCCGGCGGTGGAGCACGATGGGCCTGCCCACGCTGCTCTGGTACTGCTGCGGGCTGGGCCTGCTGCTCCAGTTCGTCGACGCCGTCTCGCCCCTGTTCGACCAGCCGCTGCGGCAGGCGCTGCACGACAAGCGGGCGCAGACCGTGGTGGTCCAACTCCCCCGCAACCGGCCCGACCCCCGTACCGCCCCGCGCGACCGCGCCGACCCCCCGGGAGACACCCCATGACCGAGACCGGACGTCACCAGCCTCCGCTGCGGCTCACCCGCGTCGACCTGGACGCGCTGCCCAACTACGTGCCCGGCCGCAGCCCCGCCGACCTGGCCCGGGAGCTGGGCCTGCCCGAGGCGATCAAGCTGGCCAGCAACGAGGTGCCGTACGGCCCGCTGCCCGGCGTGGTGGAGGCGGTCACCGAGGCGGTCGCCGGTTCGCACCGCTACCCGGACATGGGCGTGGTCGCGCTGCGTCAGGCGCTCGCCGAGCGCTACGGCGTGGACGCCGACCGGATCGCCACCGGCTGCGGTTCGGTGGCGCTGGCCGAGCACCTGGTCCGGGCCACCTGTCTGCCCGGTGACGAGCTGCTCTACTCGTGGCGCTCGTTCGAGGCGTACCCGATCATCGCGGCGACCAGCGGCGCGACCAGCGTGCGGGTGCCGAACGACGCCGGCCACGGGCACGACCTCGCGGCGATGGCGGCGGCGGTGACCGACCGGACCCGGATGATCCTGGTCTGCAACCCGAACAACCCCACCGGTACGGCGGTGCGCAAGGCCGAGCTGGACCGCTTCCTCGACACGGTGCCGGACGACGTGCTCGTGGTGATCGACGAGGCGTACCGGGAGTTCGTCACCGACGCCGAGGTGCCGGACGGCCTGAGCTACCTGGACCGGCCGAACGTCGCCGTGCTGCGCACGCTGTCCAAGGCGTGGGGCCTGGCCGGCCTGCGGATCGGCTGGCTGGTGGCCGCGCCGGCCGTGGCCGCCGCCGTCCGCAAGGTGGTCACCCCGTTCTCCACCAGCATGGCCGCCCAGGCCGGCGCGCTGGCCGCGCTCGCCCAGGCCGACGAGGTGCAGCGGCGCTGCGCGCTGGTGGTGGCCGAGCGGGACCGGGTCACCGAGGCGCTGCGCAAGTTCGTGCCGGACGTCCCGGACAGCCAGGCCAACTTCGTCTGGCTGCCGCTGGGCGACCGGGCGATCGAGTTCGGCAAGGCGTGCGAGGCGCGCGGCGTGATCGTGCGGCCGTTCCCCGGCGACGGCGTACGGGTCACCATCGGCACCCCGGCCGAGAACGACGCGTTCCTGGCCGCCGCCGAGGCCGCCCTCGCCTGACGTGCAAGGCGGGGCCCCTGCTTAACGCCTGGCGTCGAGAAGGGGCCCCTTCTCACCGGCCGGCGCCGGCCGTTCAGGTGGAAGCGAGCAGCACCGGCTCGGCCATCAGGAACCAGCCCTGGTCGTCGTCGGTCTCGGTGGCGTGCTCCCGCACCCGTTCCACCGCCACGTAGCCGTCCACCGCGTACGCCCGGCCCGGCCGCCACCCGATCCCGTCCCGCCCGACGTCCAGCACGAACTCCGACCGGGAGGCGCCGGTGAGCGGGTCCAGCGTGACCAGTTCCCGCCGGTCGGTCAGCAGATGCACCCGGCCCGGCTCCTGGGCGAGCACCCGGGCCGGGTGGACGTCGGCCCGGCGCCACAGCTCCTCGCCGGTGCGGGGGGACCGCCCGACCACCACGCCGCCGGACGTGTCCACCACCCGCTCGCCGTCCAGCACCGAGCCGGGGGCGTCCAGGCCCGGCGCGGCCACCGGCTGGCCGGGATCCGTCACCAGCCAGCCCCGGCTGTGCTCGCCGCCCGGCCCGGCGGTACGCAGACCACGACAGCCGGAGTGCCCGTCGCGGCAGCCGACCGGCGTGACCACGAGTTGGCCCGGCGCGTCCGGTGGCTGCCAGCGGGTCCGTACCGCGCCGGTCGCCGCGTCCCGCAGCTCGACCGCGGCCGGTCCCGCGCAGGTGTCCACCCCGACCAGGTCGCCGCTCGCGGTGCTGCCCACGTCGGTCCGGCAGCCCCGGCCGACGTCGGCACGCCAGAGCCGGCGGCCGTCGGCCAGCGCGTATCCGCCGACCGCGCCCGGACCGGCGGCGAGTAGCACGTCGAGGCCGTCGGCGGTGCGGGCGACGTGCAGGCCGGCCGGGCCCCAGACCGTGGCCGCGAACGTGCGGCGGGGCTCCGGCACCGACCCCGGCACCGGGCCGTCGGCCCGCCAGGCCACCCGCCCGGTACGCGCGTCCAGCGCCACCAGCTTCCCGTCGGACCAGCGGCTGACCACCGTGGTGCCCTCGGCGAGCACCCCGACCAGCGTCGCCGGCCACCGGCGGTAGGACCAGAACGGGGTCACCCGGTGCCGGCCGGTGACCGGCTGGTCCGCGTACACCTGGCGGGTGCCGGCGTAGACGCGGAGCCGGCCGTCCACGACCAGCGGCGCCACCGGCAGCCGCCCGATCACCCCGACGGTCGGGGCGGGCGCCTCCGGGTACGGGTCCCGGGCCACGGTCTCGACCTCGGCCGGAGCCAGCACCCGGGCGACCACGGCGACCGACGCCGCGACGGCCAGCACCGCCACCACGGCCCGCCGCCTGCCGGCCTTCGCCATCCGCCACCTCCGCCCCGGCACCCTACCGGCCGGGGCCGGGCCGTGATCCGGTCGCCCGGCCGACGGCCGGGCGGCACGGCGACCGGTGGCCCGGGAGGCCCGCTCACCCGCTACGGCGGCGAGCGGTCGGGCGGCTCAGGCCGCCTCGGTGGAGCGGGTGGGACCGGCGGCCAGCGCCAGGTCGGCCAGGTCGCGCCGGAGCGCGCTGTCCACCGCCCGGGCGGCCAGGCCGCCGAGGATCAGCGCCAGCACCCGGCCGTACGGCCGGTTCGGCACCGCCTCCTGCTCGACGGTGACCTCGGTGCAGCCGCGCCGCCGACGCTCGACGGTGCGCAACGTGAAGGTGATCCGGTAGTCGACGCCGGACCCGGGTGAGCCGAGCACCAGGCGGCGCGGGGCGACGGCCTCGACCACCTCGAACTCCTCCGGCTCGGCCCCGCCGTCCGGGCGGAGGCGGGTCTCCCGCCAGGTGGTGCCCGGCCCGAACGCACCGGCGGTGAGCACCTCGACCGCGCCGACCGCGGAGAGCCAGTCGGCGCGCGCCGGGAGGTCGGTGAGCAGGCGCCAGAGGTCGGCGTCCTGCGCCTCGATGAAGGCGGAAACGGTCACCGTCGACATGGCACCTCCCGTGTCGTCCACGGTACGGCCCGTCACCGATGTGGGGGAGCCCCACCGTGACATTTCCGCCGCCGGTGCCCCACGGCGGGACACCGGGCCACCGTGGTCGGTCAGTCGCGGAAGGCGTCGCGTCGCAACGCCGTGACGAACGCGCTCCACCCCGGCGGGCTCACCGCGAGCGCCGGACCGGTCGGGTCCTTGGAGTCGCGTACGCCCACCACGCCGTGCGCGGCCACCACGTTCGTGGCCACCTCGACGCAGAGGCCCTGATCGTTGGAACGGCTGCTGGTACGCCACACGGCACCGATCAACTCGGTCATGCTCGGTCCTTCCTCTGCTTCCTCCTGGGTGCGCCCCGGGCCGGCACCGCCCCGGCGCACCCGATCCGCGTCGATCAACGCGCGAGGAAACGGCCCCGGTCGCACAGTGGGTGCGACCAGGGCCGTGGGCTCGGAAAGCCGGATCTCAGCGGGCCGGGAGGACCGTCCCGGTGACCTCGCCGAGCGCGATCGTGGTGCCGTCCGGTCCCGGCGCGGTGGCGGTGATCGTCACCGTGTCGCCGTCCTCCAGGAACGTCCGCTGGCTGCCGTCGGCGAACTTCACCGGCTCGGACCCGCCCCAGGTGAGTTCCAGGAACGAGCCGACCTGGCCGCGTTCCGGCCCGGACACGGTGCCGGAGGCGTAGAGGTCGCCGGTGCGCAGCGACGCCCCGTTGACGGTGAGGTGCGCGAGCTGCTGGGCCGGTGTCCAGTACATGGTGGCGAACGGCGGCTCGGCCACCCGCTCGCCGTTCCACTCCACCGACAGCGTCAGGTCCAGCCCGAGGTGCGGGATGTCCCGGAGGTACTCCTGCACCGGCGGGTCCTGGTCGGGGGCGGGCACGAACGCGTCGGCGAGCGCGTCCAGCGGCGTGACCCAGCCGGCGACCGAGGTGGCGAACGACTTGCCCAGGAACGGGCCGAGGGGTTGGTACTCCCAGGCCTGGATGTCCCGGGCCGACCAGTCGTTGACCAGCACCACGCCGAAGACGTGGTCGGCGAAGTCGGCCACCGGCACCGGATCGCCGAGCCGACTCGGCACGCCGACCACGAAGCCGACCTCGGCCTCGATGTCGAGGCGTACGGAGGCGCCGGTGGTGGGGCCCTGGGCGCTGGCCCGCTGCCCGGTGGGGCGGACCACGGGCGTGCCGGAGACGACCACCGTGCCGGCCCGGCCGTGGTAGCCGATCGGCACGTGCTTCCAGTTCGGCAGCAGCGGCGGCTGGCCGGGCCGGAAGATCTGGCCGACGTTCGAGGCGTGGTGCTCCGAGGAGTAGAAGTCGACGTAGTCCGCCACCTCGAACGGCAGCACCAGCTCGATCTCACCCACCGGCACCAGCAGCGGCTCCACCGCCGGCCGGTGCGCCGGATCGGTGAGCAGCTCGGTGACGCGCTCCCGGACGGCGGTCCACTGCGGCCGGCCGAGCGCCAGGAACGCGTTCAACTGCTGCCGGCCCAGCGCGCCGCCGGCCAGCACCAGACCGGCGGCCTCCGCGCCGGCCAGGTCCAGCACGAGGTCGCCGATGCGGACACCGACGCGCGGCTCGCGGTCGCCGTGCCGGAACACGCCGTACGGCAGGTTCGTCACCCCGTACGGCGAGCCCGCCGCCCCCTCAACCCACGTCATGAGTCGTAGCCTCCGTTCACCAGCCCCAGCCGGATCAGATCGGTAAGTGGTTCGGAGATGCTGCACGACCCGTACCCGACCCAGAGCGGGCGTTGCGCCTCGCGCCGGCCCCGGGCCGCCTCGACCACGCGCACCACGTCGGTGACGGCCAGCAGCTCGGCCACGCCGTCCACGTCGGCGCCGTCGACCGCGGCCAGCGTGGCGGCCAGCACGTTGACGAAACCGTGGTGGGTGAAGCCGGTCTCCGGGTCGCGGTGCCGGATCGCGTGGTGCAGCCCGGCGGTGAGCTTGAACGGCAGGTCGCGGTCCCGGCAGGCGCAGATGACGGCGGCCAGCTCGACCGGGGTCGGGAACAGCTCGGCGGCCAACCCGCCGGTGCGGAACTTGGCCGCCACCGACAGTCCGCCGGCCCGCGCGTCGGCGAGCGCGTCCAGCGCCCCCATCAGCCCGAAGGTCAGCGGGATCTCCGCGTAGACGGCGGTGTCGTCGAGCCGCCCGGCGAGCGCGACCAGCTCGGCGAGGCCGGGCTGCGGGTCCTCGCCCCGCTTGGCGACCGGCGCCTCGACCTGCCGGGCGGTGACGCCGTCCGGCGTCAGGGCGGCGAGCGCGGCGGGCAGCCGGTCGAGGCCGGTGTCGCCGATCAGCCCGATGACGAAGCCCTCGGCCGGGTCCACCCGGCCGTGCAGCGCGCCGTCCTCGATCTCCGAGGCGGGCAGCAGCAGCGGGCCGACCAGGCCGGCGTACCAGGCGTCCCGGTGCTGGCGGTGCGCGGTCACCGCGTCGGGCAGCGCGGCGTTGCCGGGCGGAAAGACCGCGGCGTCGTCGACCAGGCCGGTGAGGAGGCGAGGCACCTGCGTTGACACGAGAGAAGAATGTACGGGACGCTACGAGGAACGGACAACCGCGTCCGATTATCGGACGCCACTGGCCGCCCAACGGGACATAACGGAGGCGAGATGCCGTACTACCGCAGCGTGGGCGAGGTGCCCCGCAAGCGCCACACCCAGTTCCGGCAGCCCGACGGCACGCTCTACGCCGAGGAGCTGGTCGGTCAGGAGGGCTTCTCCTCCGACTCGTCGCTGCTCTACCACCGGCACGCGCCGACCGCGATCCTCGCCGCCGAGGAGTTCGCCCCGCCCACCGTCACCCGGGTGCCGAACCTGCCGCTCAAGCCGCGCCACCTGCGCACCCACAAGCTGGACGGCAGCGGCGCGGACCCGGTGCTCGGCCGGCGTTACCTGCTCGCCAACGACGACGTCCGGATCGCGTACGTGCTGGCCGACCGGCCGTCCCCGCTGTTCCGCGACGCCACCGGCGACCACTGCCTCTACCTGGAGTCCGGCTCGATGCGGGTGGAGTCGCCGTTCGGCGTGCTCGACGCGGTGGCCGGCGACTACGTCGTCATCCCCACCTCGACCATCCACCGCCTGGTGCCGACCGGAGACGAGCCGACCCGGCTGCTGGCCGTCGAGGCGTCCGGCCACATCGGCCCGCCCAAGCGCTACCTCTCCGTACGCGGGCAGTTCTTGGAGCACTCGCCCTACTGCGAGCGCGACGTCCGGGGACCGGACACCCCGCTGCTGGTCGACGGCGAGGAGGTGGAGGTGCTGGTCAAGCACCGGCGCGGATGGACCAGGTACGTCTACGCCCACCACCCGTTCGACGTGGTCGGCTGGGACGGGCACCTGTACCCGTGGGCGTTCTCCATCCACGACTTCGAGCCGATCACGGGGCGGATCCACCAGCCGCCGCCGGTGCACCAGACGTTCCAGGGCCCGAACTTCGTGATCTGCTCGTTCGTGCCGCGCAAGGTCGACTACCATCCGGCCGCCATCCCGGTGCCCTACAACCACCACAACGTCGACTCCGACGAGATGCTGTTCTACACCGGCGGCAACTACGAGGCCCGGCGCGGCTCCGGCATAGAGCAGGGCTCGATCTCGCTGCACCCGTCCGGCTTCACCCACGGTCCGCAGCCGGGTGCCGCCGAGCGGTCGATCGGGGCGGACTTCTTCGACGAGCTGGCGGTCATGGTGGACACGTTCCGCCCGCTGGACCTCTGCGACGCGGGCACCGCCTGCGAGGACGACGGCTACGCCTGGACCTGGGCGCGCAAGCCCTGACGTACGCGACGAGGGGCCACCCGGAGGCGGCCCCTCGTCACACGTCGGAGCGTCAGAACGTGGACGCGTCGATGACGAAGCGGTAGCGCACGTCGGATGCGAGCACCCGCTCGTACGCCTCGTTGATCTTCTCGGCCGGAATCACCTCGATCTCGGCGCCCAGCCCGTGCTCGGCGCAGAAGTCGAGCATCTCCTGGGTCTCCGCGATGCCACCGATGCTCGACCCGGCGAACGACCGCCGGCCCGGGATCAGCGAGAACGCGTGCACCGACAGCGGCTCCTCCGGGGCGCCGACGTTGACCAGCGTCCCGTCCACCGCGAGCAGCCGCAGGAACGCGTTCATGTCGATGGTCGCGCTCACCGTGTTGATGATCAGGTCGAACGAGCCGGCCAGTTCCGTGAACGTGTCCTCGTCGGAGGTCGCGAAGTAGTGGTCGGCGCCGAGCCGCAGCCCGTCCTCCCGCTTCTTCAGCGACTGGGACAGCACCGTCACCTCGGCGCCCATCGCGTGGGCCAGCTTCACGGCCATGTGGCCGAGACCACCCATGCCGATCACGGCCACCTTCCGGCCCGGCCCGGCGTTCCAGTGCCGCAGCGGCGAGTACGTGGTGATGCCGGCGCAGAGCAGCGGCGCGGCGGCGTCCAGCTCGATGCCGTCCGGAATGCGCAGCACGAAGTCCTCGGTGACCACGATGGCCTGCGAGTAGCCGCCCTGGGTCGGCTTGCCGTCCCGGCCCACGCCGGCGTACGTGCCGGTGCTGCCCTTCAGGCAGTACTGCTCCAGACCCTTGCGGCAGCTGTCGCACTCCCGGCAGGAGTCGACCAGGCAGCCGACGCCGACCCGGTCGCCGACGGCGAACTTCGTCACCGCGGAGCCGACCTCCCGCACCACGCCGGCGATCTCGTGGCCGACCACGATCGGGTAGCGGGTCGGGCCCCACTCGCTGCGCGCGGTGTGGATGTCGGAGTGGCAGATACCGGCGAACTTGATGTCGATGAGGACGTCGTCCGGGCCGAGGTCACGCCGCTCGATGGTGGTCGGCGTGAGCGGGTCGGTCGCGGACGTCGCCGCGTAGGCGTTGACAGTCAGCATTCGACTTTCCTACCCCCGGTTGAGCAGGGCGAATCCGGCGACCACCGAGGCCGTGACGGCGCCCACCAGCGGCCACGGGCCGCCGACCAACGCGTAGACCACCAGCAGCACCGGCGCGGCAGCCCCCGCGTAGACGGCCGGCGCCAGCCCCCGGGACATCGCGTCCCGCGCGCCGGGGAGCCGGGTCACCGGCCGCCAGGCCAGCAGCCCCACCCCGACCGCCGCCAGCACTGCGAGCAGCCGGGACGCGACCGGCGCGGTCGGTCCGAGCGCGGCGACCAGCACGGTCGCGGCCAGCGACCAGCCGGCGGCGGACAGCACGAGCCGGCGTACGCCCCCGTCGACGGCGCGCACCGGATCGGGGCCGGGCGGGGAGATGTCGGCCGCCTCGGTCAGGTGCTCCAGTGTCTCCGCGTACCGCCGTCGCTCCAGCCGGGCCACGCCCGGGTCGCGCCCCGCGCCGGCCAGCTCCGGGTCCAGCCGCAACGCCTCCCGGTAGGCCCGCTCGGCCAGGTCGAACAGCTCCAGCCGAACCGCGACCAGGCCGAGCACGAGGTGCGCCTCCGGCTCGTCCGGCGTCAGCTCGACACCCCGCCAGGCCGCGTCCAGCGCCGGCTGCCCGTTGCGCGAGGCGGACAGGATGGCGGCGGCGCTGCGCTGCGCGTACGCGTCGGTCGGGCCCAGCGCCAGGAGTTCGTCCGCGGTGCCCGCGGCGGCCTTCCAACGTTCCAGGTCGAGCAGCGCGAACCCGCGTGCGACAAGCGCCGGCGCGTTCCCCGGCGCGGCGGCGACCGCCGCCTCGGCCACCGTCAGCGCCTCGGCGGGACGACCGGCGGCGAGCTGCATCCGGGCCAGCATGGTCAGCGCGGCGAGGTGCGCGGGCTCCGCCGCGATCAGCGCGGTCAGCTCGCCGATCCCCTCGTCGTAGCGGCCCAGCTCGGCGAGGAGGTGGGCGCGTTGCAGGTAGCCGTCGGCGGCGGACTGGTCGGGGGCGGCGTCACTCGGCATCCCGGCGAGCCTAGCCGCCCCGGCTGGTCAGCTGCCCGTCAGCGCGCGGTCAGATGCTGCGGCAGGACGCGCCCGCCCCGCCCCCGCAGGTCCCGAGACTGCACCACCTGCGCAGGCCGCTGTCGTCCAGGAACAACCACCCGCAGCGTTCGTCCGGGCAGGCCCGAACCGTGAGCCGGCCCGGATCGGCGAGCAGTTGCGCGGCGCTGAACGCGGCGGCGTGCACGGGCAGCCGCAGCCCGGCGGCGAGGTCGATCCACCAGCGACCGCGCCCGTCCGCCGTCCGCCGGAACACCGCCGTCCGGGCAGCCGCTCCGGCGGCGCGGGCGACCGCGTCGAAGGCCCGACGGTCCGCCGGATCGACCAGGCTGGCGTAGAGCGCGGTCCGCAGCGTACGGGCCTCGGCGAGCACCGCCTCCGCGGTGCCGGGGTCACGTCGGGCGAGGTGCAGCAGCCGGTTCACCGACACCTCGTCGGTCAGCCCGACGTGGCCCGCCCAGACGGCGAGCGTCCGGTAGCCGCGCAGCCACTCCGCGCCAGGCAGGGGAGAGTCTCGACCCCACCCCGCGTACGTGTTGCAGAAGTCGAGCGCGGGGTGGCCGCCGACGCTCCACGGCAGGCTCTCGTCGCGGACCCGGACCTCGTACACCGGCCGCCCGGACCGCTCCAGCCGGTCGTCACCGGCGAGCACCCGGCGGTACACCTCCCGCAGCCGGGGCCCCGGCTCGACGCCGACGTCCACCGCGAGCCGCTCCCGCGTGGTGCGGTAGAGCCGCAGCGCGTCGGCCCGTCGGGCCCCCCGGTACAGCGCGGTCATCAGGACGGCCACGAGCTGTTCCCGGGTGGGGTGCCGGGCCACCAGCGGCAGTAGATCCGCGATCGCCGGCCCGTGCCGCCCCAACGCGAGCTGCGCCTCGGCGCGCAGCTCCACCGCGACCAGGCGAAGCTCCTCGACGGTTCCGTGCAGCCGGTCGCGCAGCTCGCCGTCCGCCACGTCGGCGAGCAGCGGCCCCCGCCAGAGGGCCAGCCCCCGGTCGAGCAGCCGCACCCGCGCGTCCGGCTCGGCGGTGACGCCGGCCACCCGGACCAGGTCGCCGAACTCGTCGACGTCGACCCGATGCCCGACCCGGTCGACGACGTAGCCCCCGCCCCGGGTGCCGATCCGCACCCCGTACGGGTGCAACGCGGCCCGCAACCGCCCGACGTACGTCTGCACCGCGCCCCGGGCCGCGGCCGGTGGCCGGCCGTTCCACAGCAGGTCGGCGAGCCGGTCGGTCGACACCACCCGGCCTGTGTCGAGCAGCAGCAGCCCGAGCAGGCAGCGCTCCTGACGCCGGACGCCCAGCTCGACGGTCCGGCCGTCGTGGCGGGCCTCGAACGGCCCGAGCAGGCGGAACTCCATACCGAACAGGACGGGGGGACCGGGGCCTGCGGTTGTCACCCGGCGGTGAGCGCGTGGTGGGCAGCCCGGTCGCCGGGCGGGGACGGCCGAACGATCGACCCGACTGCCGGGGCGAAAGCGGTGAGCCGGTGGTGAGCCGGCGGCACGATCCTGGTCCGGCCCCGGTCAGCAACAGGATGGAGTGACCATGCGAGTCGGGATGAGCGCCGCGGTGACGGCGGTCGTGGCGGCGGTCGTGGCGAGCCTTCCCGGTCCGGCATCCGCCGCCGACCGTTCTCCGGGCGCCTGGGTGCCCGCGCCGCAGGAGGCGTTCGAGTTGCCCGCCGGCGCCCGGTGCACGTTCGCGGTTCGGGTGGAGCCGATCGTCGACGAGGTGCGGAAGCTGACGCTGGAGACCTACCCGGACGGCTCACCGAAGCGGGAACTGTTCACCGGCGCCCTGCTCGACCGGGTGACCAACCTGGAGACCGGTGCCACCTCCACGGCCGACGCGAGCGGCACCTCGCTCGTGGTCCACGCCACGGACGGGTCGATGACCTGGTACGTCACGGGCCCGGTATTGCTCGGCTTCCGGGAGAACGCCGGCACGCTGCCGAAGGGGCTGTGGATCGTCGACGGCCAGTTCCGGGTGGCGTTCACGCCCACCTTCGACAAGACCATCACGATGCTCCACGGCACGACCCACAACGTCTGCACCGACGTGGACTGAACGCCGGCCCGGCGACCGGCGTCCCCGGTCGCCGGGTCAGGCCGTCGGCGCCTGGTACACCAGCGCCACCGCGATGCCGGCCAGTCCTTCGCCGCGCCCGGTGAAGCCCAGGCCGTCGGTGGTCGCCGCGGACACGGTGACCGGTGCGCCGACCGCCTCGGAGAGCACCCGCTGCGCCTCGTCCCGCCGCGACCCGATCCGGGGCCGGTTGCCGACCACCTGCACCGACACGTTGCCGATCACGAAACCGGCCGCCCGCACCCGGCGCGCGCTCTCGGTCAACAGCGCCACCCCGGAGGCACCGGCCCACTCCGGCTGGTCGACGCCGTAGTTGGCGCCCAGGTCGCCGAGGCCGGCGGCGGAGAGCAACGCGTTGCAGGCGGCGTGCGCCACCACGTCGGCGTCCGAGTGGCCGGCCAGGCCGTCCTGCCCCGGCCAGTGCAGGCCCGCGACCCAGCAGGGCCGACCGGCCGCGAACGCGTGCACGTCGGTGCCGACGGCCACCCGAGGAACGATCATGACGCCGAGCGTACGCGTACGCCGTGATCAAGGAGTTCGGGTCACCGTCGGGCCGGACGGCGACGCAAACCCCTTGGTCAACTCCGGAGGTCGCCGGTCAGGCGCCGGTGGCCAGGAGGTGTTCGGCCAGGGTCAGGTCGAACGGGCGGGTGATCTTCAGGGCCAGCTCGGAGCCGGGCACGCAGAACACCGTGACGCCCTGCTTCTCCACCAGGCCGGCGTCGTCGGTGAGTGGATCACCTGCCGCCCGGTGCGCGGCGGTCAGCACCGGCCGGCGGAAGCCCTGCGGCGTCTGCACCGCGCGCAGGACGGCCCGGTCGACGGTGCCGAGCACCCGCTCGACGGCGTCGACCTCCTTGATCGTGTCGACCACCGGCAGCACCGGGATCACCGCGTCGTGCCCGCCACGGACCGCCGCGGCCACCGACTCGACCAGCTCGGGCGGGGTGAGCGCCCGGGCCGCGTCATGGACCAGGACGATCTCCGGCCCGGCCGGCACGGCGGCGAGCGCCGCCGCGACGGAAGCCTGGCGTTCGGCGCCGCCCGGCACCACGGTCACCGGCGCCACCGGGGCCAGCAGCGCCCGCACCGACTCGACGTCGGCGGCCGGCGCGGCCACCACGATCGTGTGCACCGACGGCGCGGCGGCGATCCGGCGGACGGCGTGCACCAGCAGCGGCTCGCCGCCGAGCGCCCGGAGCGCCTTGGGAGCGCCGGGGCCGAGGCGTACGCCGGCACCGGCCGCAGGAACGAGGACCGCGACGTCACCGCGCGGATTGAGCTGCGCGGTCACGTCGCGGTCCTCGGTTTCGTTCATGGTGCTGCGGGTAGAGGCAGCGGTGCGGATCAGGCTTCGGTCAGCACCTTGTCGAGCAGCGACTCCGCCTCGTCCTTCGTGCTCTTCTCGGCCAGCGCGACCTCACCCACGAGGATGTCACGGGCCTTGGCGAGCATGCGCTTCTCGCCCGCCGACAGGCCCCGCTCCCGCTCCCGGCGCCACAGGTCGCGGACGACCTCGGCCACCTTCAGCGGGTTGCCGGAGGCCAGCTTCTCCAGATTTGCCTTGTAACGCCGCGACCAGTTGGTGGGCTCCTCGGTGTGCGGAGCACGGAGCACGTCGAAGACCTTGCCCAGGCCCTCTTCGCCGACCACCTCGCGCACACCCACGATCTCGGCGTTCTCGGCGGGCACCCGGACCGTCAGGTCACCCTGCGCGACCCTCAGGACGAGGTACTCCCTGGGCTCGCCCTTGATGACCCGAGTCTCGATTGCCTCGATGAGTGCGGCCCCGTGGTGGGGGTAAACAACGGTCTCGCCGACACTGAAAACCATAGGTTCGAAACCCCTTTCGCTGTGTCTAGGGTAACACGCTCAGGCACCGATGTCTCACCGCTGTCCTGATCGTTGGCGCAGCTCAGGGGCCCTGTGAGAGGTATTTCTTCGGCTTGACAGGAGGCCAAGACGATGGTTTAACCACGCTCCGTGACGAACAAATAACTACCCGGTACGGGTGACGACCGGAGCGATCAGATCTAGGGCAATGCGCTCCTTCCATGGTAGCTCCGCAACTCCACCCGCGCCCAGGTGTGGCGGTACGGCCCCCGGTGCGGGACGCTGGTGGTGGACGTGACGTCCGCTCGCCGAGACGTTCCTGGGGGTCCGATGGGCGTGCCTGACGCTGACGGCCAGGGGCCGGCGGACGGCCTGCCGGGGCTGCCACCGGAGTGGGGTCGCGTCGTCGTGCCCGACGACGCCTCGGCGCTCGCCGACGAGGCCCGGCAGATCCGCCGGGAGCTGCGCCGCGCCCCGCGCCCCGCCGGGCGTCCGGCCCGGTTCACGCTTCACCTGCTGGCGCTGCTGGCCGCAGTGCTGATCACGCTCGCCGGGCTGGCCGCCGTCACCTGGCCACGACCCCACCGCTCCCCCGGCGTGCCGACCGTGCTGCCCCGGTCCACCCCCGCGGCGATCGGCCCGCTGCCCGCGCTCGACCTGGTCGGCGCCGACAACACACCGGTGCCACTACGCAGCCTGCTCCCCGCCATGATCATCCTGGTCGACGCCTGCGCCTGCGCCGAGCAGGTCGGCACGGCGGCGGCCACCGCGCCCACCGGAGTCACCGTGGTCACCGTGACCGAGGGCCGCAGCGCCGGGCCCGCCACCGCGACCGGCGTACGCCCGCTCGGCGACCCGGCCGGCGGCCTGCGCTCCTACCTGCATCTCTCGGCCCGGCCGGGCACCGCCGCCGCGCTGCTCGTGGACCGGCGGGGCACGCTGGTCCGGATGGTGCCGGAGCTGGGGCCGGCGGCGGACTACCAGGCCGACCTGGCCCGGTTGGCCGGCTGAACCCGGCTCAGCGGCTCAGTAGAGCGCCTCCAGCCGGGCGTTCAGCTCGACCTCGCCCCGCAGCGCGGCGAACCGCACCCACACCGGCGCGCCCGTGCCGTCCAGGAACCCGACGGTCACCTGCCCGCCGCAGCTCAGCACCCGCTCGACGCCGTCGGCGCCGGCACCGACCACCCGCATCGACACGGCGCCGTCACCGGCGCAGCCCACCGACAGCCGGTACTCGTCACCCGGCGCCGGGTTCGCCTGCCGCACGACCGGCGGGCCACCCGGCGTCAGCCGCGACGTCTCCCGCCACACCACGTGGGACACGTTGCCCTGGCGCGTCCCGCCGTCGGGCTCCACGTCGACCACCACCGGCGAACGGACCTCGCCGGTGCGGGGATCGACCTCGGCCACCATCCGGGACCGGGGTGTCGGCTGCTCGGGCGGTGTCGACCCGGGCCGCGCGTCGAGATCCACCCGGGACCGGGCGAGTTCGTCGGTGGAGGGGCCGACCGTCGTGCCCAACCACGGCGCCGCCGACCGCCACCACCACGCGCCGACCGCCAACGCCAACACGGTCAGGCCCACCAGCACTGCCCGCCGGATCCGCTCCTCCGAGGCCATGCCGGCAGCGTATCGACGCCACGGCGAACCGTCAGCCCGTGCGCTCCAGCAGGGCCGCGTAGAGCGTCAGCCCCGGCCCGAACGCGAGCATCACCACCCGGCGCGGCGGCGACGGCGCACGGCTCAGCCGGTCCAGGATCAGCAGCACCGTCGGGGACGAACAGTTGCCGTGCTCGGCGAGCGTCTCCCGGGACGCCGCCAGCGCCGTCGGCGGCAGCTCCAGCTCACGCTCCACCACGTTGAGGATCCGGGGGCCACCCGGGTGCACCGCCCAGCCGTCCACCCCGGACCGGTCGTACCCGTGCCGGGCCAACAGGTCGTCCACCAGGTCACGGACGAACCGGGACAGCACCTTCGGCACCTTCGGCGACAGCCCCATCCGGAAGCCGGTGTCGGTGACGTCCCAGGTCATGTGGTCGGCGGTGGAGGTGTCGGTGACGGAGGTGACCTCGCGCAACGCGTACCCCGGGCCGCCCGGGACGACCACGGCGGCGACCGCGGCGTCCGAGAACAGCGCGTGCGAGACGATCTGCTGGGTGTCCACCCGGGCACCCGGCGGCTGGATGTGCAGGCTGGTCAGCTCCGCGCAGAGCAGCAGCGCCGGCCGCCCCCGCGCGGTGACGAAGTCGCTCGCCGCGCCGAGCCCGGGCAGCGCCGCGTAACAACCCATGTGGCCGACGAACATGCGCTGGGTGTCCGGGGCCATGCCGAGGTCACGGGCCAGCAGGATGTCCAGGCCGGGCGTCGCGTAACCGGTGCAGGAGCAGACCACGAACAGCCCGACGTCGCCGGCGTCCAGGCCGGCGGCGGTGAGCGCGCGGCTGACCGCCTCCTTCCCGAGCGGCAACGCCTCGACCTGGTAGCGGCGCATCCGACGCTCGGTCGGCCACTCCGAGACGTCCTCCAGCAGCGGATTCACCGCCGCCTGCCGCCGGGTCACCCCGGAGTTGGCGAAGATCTTCTCGGCCAGCACCCGCGTGGTGCCCGAGAAGTGCTTCTCGAAGAAACCCGTCCACAGCTCGTCCTGCGCGGCGCCCGGCGGCAGCGCCATGCCCAGACCCGCGATCACCGGTACGCCCACGTCCCCCACCTCTCGACAACTGTCTCCGCTCACCAACGAGGGACCGTGCTGTCCCGGTCCGGGTCGCCGCCGAGCGCGGCGATGCCGAGCCAGTCGGCGCACACGTCGGAGGTGGCGGGGTGCAGCGAGCCGCACCGGGCGTCCCGGTAGAGGCGCTCCAACGGATGACCGCGGCGGGTCGCCGACGTGCCGGCCGCCTCCAGCATGGACGCCGCCACCTCCGCGGCGGTGGTGCCGGCCAGCAGCTTGGCCCGCCACACCCAGCGGTTCGTCTCGGCGGAGCCGGGTTCCTCGTCGACCCGGCGGGCCGCCTCGGCGACCACCAGCTCGGCGGCGGCGGTGGCCGCGTCCGCCCGGCCCAGCCGGGCCCGGACCGCCGGCAGCCCGGCCAGGCCGCGGGTGTTCAGGTGCTCGGCGGCGGCGTCGATCGCGGCCCGGGCCACCCCGACGTAGACGGCGGCGTAGCTGGCCACCAGCCAGTGCGGCATGAGCTGGGCCACCACCAGCGCCAACCCCTCCACGCCGCCGAGCAGCCGGTCGGCCGGGACGGTCACGTCCAGGTGCAGGTCGTGCGAGGAGGTGGCGCGCATGCCGAGCGAGTCCCAGGTCGGCTCGACCGTGATCCCCTCCCCGGCCGGCACCAGGAACTGGGAGACCACCGACTGGTCGGTGGCGCTGCGCGCGGCCACCAGGTAGCCGTCCGGGTGGCCGGCGCCGGAGCAGAACGTCTTGCTGCCCTTGACGTGCCAGCCACCGTCGACCGGTTCGTAGACGGTGCTGAGCTGGGACAGCCGCGCGCCCGCGCCGCGCTCGCTCATCGCCACCGCGTACCACGCGCCGTCGGCCGCCGCGCGCAACAGCCGGTCGCGGGCGGCCAGCGCCTCCTCCGGTACGCCGAGCGCCTCGGCCAGCTCCTCGGTCACCGCGCCCAACGCCCCGGTGACCGAGGCGTGCATGTTGAACACCAGCGCGGTGGCGCCGTTGCCCCGGGCCAGCTCGGTGGCGACGGCGGCGTACTCGGCGAAGGTCGCGCCCTGCCCGCCCAGCTCACGCGGGACCATCAGGCCGAACAGGCCGGCCTGGCGAAGGTCGGCGAAGTCGTCCACCGGGAACGAGCCGTCCCGGTCGTGCCTGGCCGCCCGGGCGGCCAGTCGCGGCGCCAACCGGCGGGCCGCCTCCAGCGCGTACACGGTCATGTCGCCCCCTTCTCGGCGTCCCTTACCCCCGGTGACCTCCGCTATCCGCCCCGGCGCCCACTGCCCTGGTAGAGCACCGCCGTCGACCGCGTCGGCACGATGCGCGGCTCCGTCCGCACCGGACGGTCACCGCCCCGCCACCGGCGCAGCAACCAGGCCAGCGTGCCGCCCAGCTCCGGCCGGACCCCGCGCAGGCGCAACGACACGCCGTGCCGGGCGCACTCGGCGACCAGCGCGCGGGCGTCCACGAACAACCGGTGGTCGTGGATGCCGCGCGGCACGGTCGGCAGCCGTTCGCCCAGCTCCACCGCGACCAGCCGGGCCAGCAGCGTGTCGTTGAGCGTGTCCAGCACCAGCAGGCCGCCGGGCCGCAGCAACCGGCACGCCTCGGCCACCGCCCGCCGCCAGTCCGGCACGTGCTCCAGCAGCTCACCGGCGGAGACCACGGCGGCACAGCCGTCGGCCAGCGGCACGGCGGTGGCGTCGCCCTGGAGCACTGTCACGCCGTGCGTGGCGGCCTGGTCGAGCGCGGAGCGGGTCAGGTCCACCCCGACGTGCCGGTAGCCCTTGCCGGCCAGGTGCGGCGCCAGCAGCCCGGCCCCGCAGCCGAGGTCGACGAGCAGGTCGTCCCGGGTGGACGCCGGGGGCACCAGGGCGGCGCGGGCGCGGGCCAGCCAGTGCAGCATGGCGAAGGCGCCGTCGGCTCGCCACCACTCGCCGGCCAGGTCGTCGTACTGCCGGGGGTCGTTCCGGGACAGCGCCCGGTGCGGGCTGGACACCGGCGACGCGTCGGGCATGGACCGAGCGTGGCACGACTCCCCGGTAACGACCAGACTTCCCTTATGTCGACGCGGGTGTTAGGGCTGGTCAGAGCGAGCCATCCGGAGCCGGCCGCGGCGGTCGTCGTGGTCGCCGCGCTGCTCGCCGCCGGCGTCGGGCACTCCGCCGCCGGCGTGGCCATGGTGGCGCTGACGGTGCTGGCCAGCCAGCTCGCCGTCGGCTGGAGCAACGACCTGATCGACGCCGACCGGGACGCCGCGGTGGGGCGTACCGACAAACCGGTGACCACCGGCGCGGTCGCCCGGCCGACGCTGGCCCGGGCCACCGCGGTGGCCGCCGTCGCCACCCCGCTGCTGGCGCTGACCGGCGGCCCGGCCGCCGCGGCCTGCGCCACGCTGGGGCTGGTCTCCGCGCTGCTCTACAACAAGCCGCTGAAGTCGACGGCGGTGTCGGTGCTGCCCTACGCGGTCTCGTTCGGCGCGCTGCCCGCGTTCGTGGTGCTGGCCCGGCCCGGCTCGCCCACGCCGCCGGCCTGGCTGGTGGCCGCCGCCGCGCTGCTGGGCGCCGGGGCGCACTTCGCGAACGTGCTGCCCGACCTGGCCGACGACGCCCGCACCGGGGTGCGCGGGCTGCCCCACCGGCTGGGCCCCGCGGGCAGCCGGCTGGCCGCCGCCGGGCTGCTCCTCGCCGCCACCGTCGCGCTGGTGTTCGGTCCGCCCGGACCGCCGTCGTGGACCGGCCTGTCGGCGGTTGCCGCCGCCGTCGCGGTGCCGGCCCTCGGTTGGTACGCCGGGCGCGCCGCGACCGCCACCGGTGGCCGGCCGGTGGCCGCCTTCCGGTCGGTGCTGGTGGTGGCGCTCATCGATGTGGTGCTGCTGGTGGCGAACGGCCGGGTGGTCTGAGCCGTCGCCACCGAGGATGGCATTGCCGGGTCCGCGTGCGGGCCTCGATCAGCTCCAACTACCCTGGAGCGCGGTCTGCGCGGGTATGGCCACCCCGTGTCCGGGGGTCGACCGGGCGGGGATCGTGACGAGGAGGACCGACGTGACGCGCTCGATCAGGGGTTCCCGGCGACCGGCCCTGCTGTTGGCCGGCTCGGCGGCGGCGGCGAGCCTGCTGCTGTCCGGGTGCGGCGCCGGTCAGATCGCCGAGACCGCCAACAAGATCCCGTCGGTCCAGGGCGTCAACGTCCAGACCTCCGACAACCTCTACAAGGTGCGCGGGCTCTACGTGCAGTTCCCCGGCCCGGAGGGCTACCAGGCCGGCGCGACCGCCCCGCTGAACGTGGTGATCTACAACGACAGCGAGTCCCCGGTGACGGTGACCGTCACCACCGACAGCGCCCGGGAGATCCTGCTGACCGGCGCGGCCGGCTCCAGCGGCGCGGCCACCCCGACCGGCTCGCCGACCGAGCCGGCGTCGGCGTCGCCCACCGCCACCGACCCGAGCGCCTCCCCCAGCCAGTCGCTGGAGGCTCCCGCGTCGCCGTCCGCCTCGCCCAGCGGGTCGCCGTCGGAGAGCGCGTCGGCGCCCGCCGGCCAGCCGGCCCGGATCGAGATCCCGGCGCTCGGCTACGCGCAGCTCAACAGCGGCAACCCGCGGTTCCTCCAGCTCGTCGGCCTGAACCAGAAGCTCCTCGTCGGCCAGCAGGTCAACCTGACCTTCGACTTCGGCGGCGGCAAGGTGATCAAGACGCCGGCGCCGATCGGTGTCCCGCTGACCCCGCCGGCGCAGCCGTCCCAGATCGTCAACCCGCGCGAGCACTCCGCCGAAGAGGGTGGCACCGAGGGCGGCAGCCACGGCTGACGCCGTACCCCCCGTTCCGTCCGACACCGCCGCGGTGGCCAGCGCCACGCGGCGGTGTCGTCGTCTCGGCGGTGGGCGTTCGTCGTACCGGCCGGATAGCGTCCGGTGGTGACCACGCCCCGATCGACCCCGTCCCGCGCCGGCGCCGGCCGCGGTCGCGCCGCCGCCCGCGAACCCCGCCCGGCCTACGAGTGCGACGCCTGCGGCCACCAGCCGCCCAAGTGGATGGGCCGATGCCCCGAGTGCGGCGAGTGGGGCTCGGTGGTCGAGTCCACGGTCACCGGCCCGCTGGTCTCCGGCCGGGTGGTCAGCTCCCGGATGCCGGCCGAGCCGGCCCGGCCGATCGCCACCATCAGCGCCGCGCCGGCCCGGGCCCGGCCCACCGGCGTCAGTGAGCTCGACCGGGTGCTCGGCGGCGGGCTGGTGCCCGGCGCGGTGGTGCTGCTGGCCGGTGAGCCCGGCGTCGGCAAGTCGACGCTGCTGCTCGACGTGGCCCAGCAGTGGGCCGCCGGCGCGGGCAGCCCGTCGCTGGTGGTCAGCGGCGAGGAGTCGGTCAGCCAGGTGCGGTTGCGGGCCGAGCGGATGGGCACCCTGCACGACCAGCTCTACCTGGCCGCCGAGAGCGACCTGGCGGCGGTGCTCGGCCACCTCGACGCGGTCAAGCCGGGCCTGCTGGTGCTCGACTCGGTGCAGACCATCTCCACCACCGGCACCGAGGGCGTGCCCGGTGGCGTGACGCAGGTGCGCGCGGTCACCGCGGCGGTGGTCGCGGTGGCCAAGGAACGCGGCATCGCCACCGTCCTGGTCGGGCACGTCACCAAGGACGGCCAGGTGGCCGGCCCCCGGGTGCTGGAGCACCTGGTGGACGTGGTGCTCCACTTCGAGGGCGACAAGCACTCCTCGCTGCGCATGGTGCGCGGCGTGAAGAACCGGTTCGGGGCCGCCGACGAGGTGGGCTGCTTCGAGATGCACGAGGGCGGCATCAGCAGCCTGGCCGACCCGTCCGGCCTGTTCCTGACCCGCTATTCCGAGCCGGTGCCGGGCACCTGCGTCACGGTGGCCATGGAGGGCCGGCGGGCGCTGGTCACCGAGGTGCAGGCGCTGATCGGGGCCACGGTCGCCGGTTCACCGCGACGCACCGTCTCCGGTCTCGACGGCGCCCGGCTGGCCATGGTCCTGGCCGTGCTCCAGCGGCGCACCGAGCGGTTGACGCTGCACGACCGCGAGGTCTTCGCCGCCACCGTCGGCGGCATCCGGGTGGTCGAGCCGGCCGCCGACCTGGCGGTGGCGCTCGCGGTGGCCTCCGGCGGGCTCAACCTCGCGCTCAACCCGCACCTGGTCGCCATCGGCGAGGTCGGCCTCACCGGTGAGGTGCGCCGGGTCGGCGCGGTGTCCCGGCGGCTGGCCGAGGCGGCCCGGCTCGGCTTCCGGCTGGCCCTGGTGCCGCCCGGTGCCGGCCCCGGCAGCGGCGGCGTCGCCCCCGAGCAGATGCGGGTGATCGAGGTCACGGACGTGCGCGCGGCGCTCCAGGCCGCCGCCCGAGCATCCGCGGAGTGACCGTGGGTAGTCACGTGCCGGGCGCGGGCGGACGATTCCGGACAGGTCGCGCCGCCCCGGGGCGGCCCGTCGCGCCCGACATCACGACACATCACAGTAACCACGAGAGCACCCACCGCACCGCAGTCCGTAGACTGTGCCCGTGCCGATCGACCGCGATGCCACCAAGCCCGCAACGGCGACGCCGCAGGCCCGCACCGGCGCCGTGAGCGGCAACCCCACCCGCGCCATCAGCGTGAGCGTCGCCGGCAGCGTCGGCGGGGCCGGCGCCGACCCGCTGCGGGCCAATCTCGCCCTGATGGCACCGGGCACCGCGCTCCGCGACGGCCTGGAGCGGATCCTGCGCGGTCGCACCGGCGCGCTGATCGTCCTCGGCTACGACAAGGTGGTCGAGCAGATCTGCACCGGCGGCTTCCCGATGGACGTCGAGTTCTCCGCCACCCGGGTCCGCGAGCTGTGCAAGATGGACGGCGCGGTGGTGCTCTCCAGCGACGGCACCCGCATCGTCCAGGCCGGCGTGCACCTGATGCCCGACCCGTCCATCCCCACCGAGGAGTCCGGCACCCGGCACCGCACCGCCGAGCGGGTGGCCCGGCAGACCGGCTACCCGGTCATCTCGGTCAGCCAGTCGATGCGGATCATCAGCCTCTACGTCAACGGCCAGCGGCACGTGCTCGACGACTCCGCGGCGATCCTGTCCCGGGCCAACCAGGCCCTGGCCACGCTGGAGCGCTACAAGCTGCGGCTGGACGAGGTCTCCGGCACGCTCTCCGCGCTGGAGATCGAGGACCTGGTCACCGTCCGCGACGCGGTCGCCGTGGTGCAGCGGCTGGAGATGGTCCGGCGGATCGCCGACGAGATCGCCGGCTACGTGGTGGAGCTGGGCACCGACGGCCGGCTGCTGGCGCTCCAGCTCGACGAGCTGATGGCCGGCGTGGACGCCGACCGCACCCTGGTCATCCGCGACTACCTGCCGGTCGGCCGCAAGTCGCGCACGCTCGACGAGGCGCTCGTCGAGCTGGACCTGCTCAGCGCCACCGAGCTGATCGACCTGGTGGCGGTGGCCAAGGCGATCGGCTACCCGTCCGCCTCGGACGCGCTCGACGCGGCGGTCAGCCCGCGCGGGTTCCGCCTGCTGGCCAAGGTGCCCCGGCTGCCCGTGGCCGTGGTCGACCGGCTGGTGGTGCACTTCGGCAGCCTCCAGCGGCTGCTCGGTGCGACAGTGGAGGATCTCCAGGCGGTCGATGGGGTGGGCGACGCCCGCGCCCGGGGCGTCCGCGAGGGCCTGTCCCGGCTCGCCGAGGCGTCCATCCTGGAGCGGTACGTCTGACCCGGCTCAGCCGGTGACGGTCAGCTTCACCGGCTCGCTGATCTTGGTGCCGACCCGGGCGAAGACCTGGTACGTGCCGATCGGGGCGTACGGGCCGGCGGCCAGCCCGTCGGCGCAGCGGGTGGTGTCCCGCCCGTTCCAGCCCAACTCGTAGGCGCGCTCGAAGTCCGGCGTGAACGACTGCACGTCCGAGCCCTTGCCGGTGCCGCAGGTGTCCGACGACCAGATCTTCTCCGCGCCCGCCTTGACGTAGAGCTCCTGGAGGTCGGCGCCGACGTCCCGGCTGCACGTGCGGTTCGAGACGTTCTTGACCTTGAGGCGCAGCGTGACCACCGTGCCCCGCTGGGCGGCGGCCGGCACCGCGACCGGCGTCACCTGAAGCTCGGCGTCGGTGCAGGCGCCATCGGCGGAGACCGGCTCGCCGGACGCGCCGCCGTCGCCCGGGCCCGAGCCGCCGCCGGTGTTCGTACCGCCCCCGGTGTTCGTGCCCCCGCTGCTGCTCGTGCCGCCACCGTCGGCGCCGGCGTCACCACCGGAGACGTCGGGCGCCGGCGACGGACTGGCCGTCTGCGGGGTCAGCACCGAGCCGGACGGGCCCGGGGCCGCCCCGGCGGAGCCGCCCGGCGACGGGTCACCCCCGCCCGGCCCGCCGGCGTTACGGTCCGTGCCGGTGCAGGAGTAGAGCAGGACAATCAGGAAGAGCAGGCCCGCGCCGAGCACGACGGCACGACGCCGCCAGTACACGGTGGGGGGCAGGGGGCCGACCGTCAGACGCATGATGCGCCTACCGTAGCCGCGCGACGCTCGGTGTGCCGGTCCGACGCGCCGGTGACCGCGCGTCACCCCGATCCGGGCGTCCACTGTGGAACGCCACGGGGTCGGTCAGAGATAGACCTGCCGCTGGTAGACGGCGTGCGCCCCGGCCACCCGGTCGAGGAAGAGCAACCCGGCGCAGTGGTCGATCTCGTGCTGGAGCGCACGCGCCTCGAAACCGTCGGTCACCAGCCGTACCGGCTCCCCGCTCCCCGGCAGCGCCCCCTCCACCACCAGCCGACTGGCCCGCTTCACGTCGCCGGTCAGGTCGGGCACCGACATGCAGCCCTCGCGGCCGGCCTTCCACCGGCTCGCCTCCACCACCCGGGCGTTGCACAGCACGAACGTGCCGTGCACGGTGACCGCCTTCGGATGCCCCGTCACGTCCACCGCGAACACCTGGGCGTTCACCCCGATCTGCGGCGCCGCCAGGCCCACACAGCCCGGCGACACGCGCATGGTGGCCACCAGGTCGGCGGCCAGCCGCACCACCTCGTCCGAGGTGGGGTCGACCTCCGGACCGGGCCGGCTCAGCACCGGCTCCGGGGCGGCGACCACGGGACGGACCTCGCCCGGAACGCCCAGCTTCTCCGGTGTCCAGCCACCCAGGCCGGCGTACCCGTCGCCGGTCACAGCAGGTCCGAGTCCGCCGGGCGGAGGCTGACGCCGACACCCAGCTCGGCCGCCGCCCGGGTGAGCCGGCCGGCCACCTCGTCCGAGCTGCCCGGCGGCAACTCCACCTCGGCGACCACCACGTAGAGCGAGCCGGTCAGCCGGGTGCTCAGGTCGGTCACGTTGCCGCCCGCGTCGGCCAGCACCCGGGTCATCGCCGCGACGATGCCCATCCGGTCCGCGCCGTGCACCGCCAGCACGTACGGCTCACCGACCGGCACGCTGGCGCTGTCCGGGGCGACCGCGCGTACGGTGGCCAGCAGGTACCCGTCGGCGGCGAGCGGGGCCAGCGCGGCCTCGACGTCGGCGGCGGCCGGGCCCACGCAGATCAGCGTCATCGCGAAGTGGCCGCGCAACCGGGTCATCGTCGAGTCGGTGAGGTTCGCGCCGAGCCGGGCGAGGGCCTCCGCGACGTCGGCGACGATGCCCGGCCGGTCCCGGCCGATGACGGTGATCGCGAGCTCGTTCATTCGGACATTCTGCCGCGCTGCCGAAGTGCCCCCCGCGCCGGCCCACCCGGCCCGCCCAACCAGCGGGATCCCCACCCGTGACATCATCGGCACCGCCATGACTGAGCCCACCTTCGCCACCCAGGTCAGCCGGTGGTACGAGCGCAACGCCCGCGACCTGCCCTGGCGCAAGCCCGGCATCGGCGCCTGGGCGATCCTGGTCAGCGAGGTCATGCTCCAGCAGACGCCGGTGGTCAGGGTGGTGCCCGCGTGGGAGGCGTGGCTGGCCCGCTGGCCGGAGCCGCGCGCGCTGGCCGAGGACACCCCGGCCGAGGCGATCCGGATGTGGGGCCGGCTCGGTTACCCCCGCCGGGCGGTACGCCTGCGCGAGTGCGCGGTGGCCGTCGTGGAGCGGCACGGCGGCGTGGTGCCCGACCGGCTGGACCAGTTGCTGGCGCTGCCCGGCGTCGGCACGTACACGGCCCGGGCGGTGGCCGCGTTCGCGTACGGGCAGCGGCACCCGGTGGTCGACACCAACGTCCGGCGGGTGGTGTGCCGGGCGGTCGCCGGTGAGCCGGACGCCGGCCCGACCACCCGACCCGCCGACCTGGTCGCCACCGAGGAGCTGCTGCCGATCGAGCCGGCCGCGGCGGCCCTGGCCAGCGCCGCCTTCATGGAACTCGGGGCGGTCGTCTGCACCGCCCGGTCGCCCCGTTGCGCGGTGTGTCCGGTTGAGTCGAGCTGCGCCTGGCGGGCCTCCGGGCAGGCCGCCCCGGACGGGCCGACCCGCCGTCCGCAGCGCTACGCCGGCACCGACCGGCAGGTACGCGGCCTGCTCCTGGCGGTGCTCCGGGAGACCACCGGGCCGGTGCCGCACCAGCGGCTGGACCAGGTCTGGCACGACGACGTGCAGCGGGCCCGGGCGCTGGCCGGGCTGGTCACCGACGGACTGGTGGAGCCGGTGGGCCCGGCGTCCTTCCGACTGGCCGGCGACGGCCCCCCGATCCCGCTGCCCTGACGCACCGCGCACCACCCGTCCCCGGGCGGAGAAAGGCGACGGCCCCGGTGGCTCTCGCCGACCGGGGCCGTCGCCCTGGAACAGTTGCCCGCCTTACGCGGCGGCGTCGTCCGCGCCGGTGGAGGCGGCGCCGAGATCCGCCGGGACCGCGTCCGGCACGGCGTCCGGCCGGTCCGCACCCCGGAAGACGAGCTTGGACTTGTCGATGTTCTCCGGGTCGCCCTCGCAGTCCACCACCACGATCTGACCCGGGGTCAGCTCGTTGAAGAGGATCCGCTCGGACAGGTTGTCCTCGATGTCACGCTGGATCGTGCGACGCAGCGGCCGTGCGCCCAGCACCGGGTCGAAGCCCTTCTTCGCCAGGTACTTCTTGGCGTTGTCGGTCAGCTCCAGACCCATGTCCTTGTTGCGCAGCTGGCCCTCGATCCGCTGGATCATGATGTCCACGATCGAGAGGATCTCGATCTCGCGCAGCTGGTGGAAGACGATGGTGTCGTCGATCCGGTTCAGGAACTCGGGCCGGAAGTGCTGCTTGAGCTCGTCGTTGACCTTCTGCTTCATCCGGTCGTAGTTCGACTCGGAGTCCTCCGAGGCCTGGAAGCCCAGGGAGACCGCCTTGGCGACGTCCCGCGTGCCGAGGTTGGTGGTCAGGATGATGACCGTGTTCTTGAAGTCCACGATCCGGCCCTGGCCGTCGGTGAGACGCCCGTCCTCCAGGATCTGGAGGAGCGTGTTGAACACGTCCGGGTGGGCCTTCTCGATCTCGTCGAAGAGGACCACGGAGAACGGCCGGCGGCGCACCTTCTCGGTGAGCTGGCCGCCCTCGTCGTAGCCGACGTAGCCGGGAGGGGCACCCACCAGCCGGGAGACCGTGTAGCGGTCGTGGAACTCGGACATGTCCAGCTGGATGAGGGCGTCCTCGCTGCCGAAGAGGAACTCGGCGAGCGCCTTGGACAGCTCGGTCTTACCGACACCGGACGGGCCGGCGAAGATGAACGAGCCGGACGGGCGCTTCGGGTCCTTCAGGCCGGCCCGGGTCCGCCGGATCGCCTTCGAGACCGCCTTGACCGCGTCCTCCTGGCCGATGACGCGCTTGTGCAGCTCGTCCTCCATGCGCAGCAGACGCGAGGTCTCCTCCTCGGTCAGCTTGTAGACCGGGATGCCGGTCCAGTTGCCGAGCACCTCGGCGATCTGCTCGTCGTCGACCTCGCTGACGACGTCCAGGTCACCGGCCTTCCACTCCTTCTCCCGCTGGGCCTTCTGGCCGAGGAGCTGCTTCTCCTTGTCGCGGAGCTGAGCGGCCCGCTCGAAGTCCTGCGCGTCGATCGCGGACTCCTTGTCGCGGCGCACCTGGGCGATGCGCTCGTCGAAGTCACGCAGGTCCGGCGGCGCGGTCATCCGGCGGATGCGCATCCGGGCGCCGGCCTCGTCGATCAGGTCGATCGCCTTGTCCGGCAGGAAGCGGTCGGAAATGTACCTGTCGGCCAGCGTCGCGGCAGCCACGAGCGCGGCGTCGGTGATGCTCACCCGGTGGTGCGCCTCGTAGCGGTCCCGCAGGCCCTTGAGGATCTCGATGGTGTGGGCCAGCGACGGCTCACCCACCTGGATCGGCTGGAAACGGCGCTCGAGCGCGGCGTCCTTCTCCAGGTGCTTGCGGTACTCGTCGAGCGTGGTGGCGCCGATGGTCTGCAGCTCGCCGCGGGCCAGCATCGGCTTGAGGATGCTGGCGGCGTCGATCGCGCCCTCGGCGGCGCCGGCGCCGACCAGGGTGTGGATCTCGTCGATGAACAGGATGATGTCGCCGCGGGTGCGGATCTCCTTGAGCACCTTCTTGAGGCGCTCCTCGAAGTCACCGCGGTAACGCGAACCGGCCACCAGGGCACCGAGGTCGAGCGTGTAGAGCTGCTTGTCCTTCAGCGTCTCGGGCACCTCGCCCTTGATGATCTTCTGGGACAGGCCCTCCACCACGGCGGTCTTGCCGACGCCGGGCTCGCCGATCAGCACCGGGTTGTTCTTGGTGCGGCGGGACAGCACCTGCATGACCCGCTCGATCTCCTTCTCGCGCCCGATGACCGGGTCGAGCTTGCCCTCGCGGGCGGCCTGGGTCAGGTTGCGGCCGAACTGGTCCAGCACGAGGCTGGTCGACGGCGCGGCCTCGCCCGGCGCGGCGCCCGCCGCGGCCGGCTCCTTGCCCTGGTAGCCGGAGAGCAGCTGGATCACCTGCTGGCGGACCCGGTTGAGGTCGGCGCCGAGCTTGACCAGCACCTGGGCGGCCACGCCCTCGCCCTCGCGGATCAGGCCGAGCAGGATGTGCTCGGTGCCGATGTAGTTGTGGCCGAGCTGCAGCGCCTCGCGCAGCGACAGCTCCAGCACCTTCTTGGCCCGCGGCGTGAACGGGATGTGCCCGCTCGGCGCCTGCTGGCCCTGGCCGATGATCTCCTCGACCTGCTGGCGGACGCCCTCGAGGGAGATGCCGAGGCTCTCCAGGGCCTTTGCCGCGACACCCTCACCCTCGTGGATCAGGCCCAGCAGGATGTGCTCCGTACCGATGTAGTTGTGGTTGAGCATCCGGGCCTCTTCTTGGGCCAGGACGACAACCCGTCGCGCTCGGTCGGTGAACCGCTCGAACATGCCCTCGTGCTCCTCACATGCCGTGCGCCTTGATGGTCAGATCTCGGCGGGGCCGGTGCGCGGACGTCCGGGACGGGCGTCCGTGCCTCCTTACTCTATCGCCGCGGACCGTCTCCGCTGAGGTCGTGTGACCCCGCCGATGACCGTTCCGACGTCGTTTCTGCCAACCGTCCACGCTCAGGAGGTGTTCCGGGACCCCCGCCTGTACGCGCAGAGCGAAATTCGACCGTCGGCGGAAGGCCCGGTCGAGGGGGCTCGGGCGGCATCGAGGCGCCCGCCACGGTCGTCCACAGCCTGTGGACGGAATCTCCACCGCCTGTGGACAACTCCTCCGGACGCCGGATTCTTCCCGGGTCGGCGGCCCGTCCCGACCGCCACCGGGCCCCTGACCGGGAAAGAGACATCGGCGACGAAGAGGGCGAAACGCCGACGCCGGCCCGGAGTCGTCCTCCCGGCCGGCGTCGGTCGCCGTCGCGTGCGGTCGGTGTCAGCGCCCCGCCTTGGCGTGGAACTCGTCCACGATCTCCTGCGGGATCCGGCCCCGGTCGGAGATGTCCTTGCCGTTGTTCTTGGCCCACTCCCGGATTGCCTTGTTCTGCTCGCGGTCCGCGGTCGCGCCGCCCCGGCCGCGTGCGGCCCGGCCACCCACGACCACTCCCCCGCGACCGACCTTCGTTCCGTGCGCGATGTACTGCGCGAATGCATCGCGCAATTTTTCAGCGTTGGAAGCCGAGAGGTCGATCTCGTACTGCACGCCGTCCAGCGCGAACTTGACAGTCTCGTCAGCGTCCCCGCCGTCCAGGTCATCGACCAGCTTGTGAATGATCTGCTTGGCCACGTCCCACATTCCTTTCGAGCAGGGTTGCGCTCCTGCATTACTCAGAGCACGATAACCTGCCCGATGCTTGCTCCGTCAATAGGATGGCGTAACAAGCCGGAGAAGCTTTGCGGCCCTACTCGGGCCGGACCAAGGGGAACAGGATGGTTTCCCGAATTCCCAGGCCGGTCAGCGCCATCAGGAGCCGGTCGATTCCCATTCCCATGCCGCCGGCCGGCGGCATTCCGTACTCCATCGCCCGGAGAAAGTCCTCATCGAGTCGCATGGCCTCGTCGTCGCCACGCGCCGCGAGCTGCGCCTGGGCCACCAGCCGCTCCCGCTGCACGACCGGGTCCACCAGCTCGGAGTACGCGGTGCCCAGCTCGAAGCCGAGCACGTAGAGGTCCCACTTCTCGGCCAGGCCGGGCTCGCTCCGGTGCGCCCGGGTCAGCGGGCTGGTCTCCTCCGGGTAGTCGCGGACGAACGTGGGCGCCCGCAGGGACGGCACCACCAGTTCCTCGAACAACTCCTCGGCCAGCTTGCCGGGACCCCACTTCGGGTCGACCGAGAGGCCGATCTTGTCCGCGTACTCGACCAGGCGTGACCTTTCGGTGCGGACGGTGACTTCCTCACCGAGCGCTTCGGAAAGAACACCGAACAGCGTCACCGACCGCCACTCGCCGCCCAGGTCGAACTCGCTGCCGTCGGCGTGGGTCACCACGGTCGAGCCGGCGACCGCGACGGCGGCCTGCTGCACCAGATTCCGGGTCAACGCGGCCATGGTGTCGTAGTCGCCGTAGGCCTGGTACGCCTCCAGCATCGCGAACTCGGGCGAGTGCGAGGAGTCGATGCCCTCATTACGGAAGTTGCGGTTGATCTCGAAGACGCGGTCGACGCCACCCACGACCGCCCGCTTGAGAAACAGTTCCGGTGCGATTCGCAGATACAGATCGGTGTCGAGCGCATTGCTGTGGGTCACGAATGGCCGGGCGGTCGCGCCACCGTGCAGCAGTTGCAGCATCGGCGTCTCGACCTCGATGAACTCCTGCCCGTGCAGGGTGTCCCGCAGGCTGCGGACCGCGGCGGCCCGGGTCCGCACCATCTGCCGGGCCTGCGGACGGACCACCAGGTCGACGTAGCGCTGGCGGACCCGGGACTCCTCACTCAGCGGCTTGTGCGCCACCGGCAGCGGGCGCAGCGCCTTGGCGGTGACCACCCACTCGTCGGCCAGCACCGACAGCTCGCCGCGCCGGCTGGTGATCACCTCGCCGGTCACGCCGACGTGGTCACCGAGGTCCACCAGGCGCTTCCAGTCCGCCAACCGCTCCGGGCCGACCCGGTCCAGCGAGAGCATCGCCTGGAGCTCCGTGCCGTCGCCGTCACGCAGCGTGGCGAAGCACAGCTTGCCAGTGTTCCGAATGAAGATCACCCGGCCGGTGACCGAGGCCCGGTCCCCGGTGGCGGTGTCGGTGGGCAGGTCGGCGTAGCGCTCCCGGAGCAGCGCCAGCGTGGTGGTCCGGGGGAAGCCGACCGGGTACGGCTCGACGCCCTCGGCGAGCATCCGGTCCCGCTTCTCCCGGCGGACCTTCATCTGCTCGGGAAGGTCGTCGGCGGGATCTGTTGGCAGGGCGTTCTGCTCGGTCACGGCACGCTTCCTCAGGCCTTGGGGAACATCGGCGGGGTCAGCCCATGAGCGTACTCAAGCGCCGTTCCGGCCGTTACGGGATAACCTGCCGGCCATGACCGACCCCACTGCGGCGCTCTCGTTCGGCGCCGCCGCAGCCGAGTACGACCGGTTCCGGCCCCGCTATCCCGAGGCGGCGCTGCGCTGGGCGTTGGACGGGTCACCGGCCCCGGCCCGGGTGGTCGACCTCGGTGCCGGCACCGGCATCCTCACCCGTGGCGTGACCGCGCTCGGGCATCACGTCGTACCCGTGGAACCCGATCCGGGGATGCGGACGCAACTGGCCGCCGCCACGCCGGGCACGACGGCGCTCGCCGGCAGCGCGGAGTCGGTGCCGCTGCCGGACGGCGACGCGGACGCCGTGCTGGCCGGGCAGGCCTACCACTGGTTCGACCGGGACCGCGCGCACACCGAGGTGGCCCGGGTGCTGCGCCCCGGCGGCACGTTCGCGCCGGTGTGGAACGTGCGTGACGAACGGGTCGGCTGGGTGGCCGAGCTGACCCGGATCGCCCATCTCGACCACAACGCCGGTGACGTGACCGGCCGGTACGCCGACTTCGGCCCCGCCTTCACCCCGGTCGAGGTGGGCGAGTTCGACCACGCCACCACGCTCACGCCGGGCGACCTGGTGGCGATGCTGCACACCCGCTCCTACTGGCTGACCGCCACCCCGGCCGAGCGGGCCCGGGTCGACGGCGGGCTGGCCGAGCTGCTCGCCACCCACCCCGAGCTGGCCGGCCGGGCCACCGTGGAGCTGCCCTACCGCACGATCGTGCTCCGGGCGCGGCGGCGTTAGGAGGGGGCCCCTCCTCTACCGGAGGCGTTAAGAAGGGGCCCTTCCTTTCAGAGGTTGCGGTCGTAGACCATTCGCAAGCCGATCAGCGTGATCATCGGCTCGTGGTGGGTGATGGTGCGGCACTCGCCCACCACCAGCGAGGCCAGGCCGCCGGTGGCGATCACCGCCCGCACCTCGCCCAGCTCCTCGGACATCCGCTCGACGATCCGGTCCACCTGGCCGGCGAAGCCGAAGTAGAGACCGGACTGGAGGCACTCGACCGTGTTCTTGCCGATCACCGAGCGCGGCCGGGTGGCCTCCACCTTGCGTAGCTGCGCGGCGCGGGCGGCCAGCGCGTCGAAGGAGATCTCGATGCCGGGCGCGAACGCCCCGCCGAGGAACTCGCCCCGATCGCTGATCACGTCGAAGTTGGTGGTGGTGCCGAAGTCGACCACGATCGACGGCCCGCCGTAGAGCGTGTACGCGGCAAGCGTGTTGACCACCCGGTCCGCGCCCACCTCCTTCGGGTTGTCGATGGCGAGCTGCACGCCGGTGCGGACCCCGGGCTCGACGATCACGCTGGGCAGGTCGGCGTAGTAGCGGCCCAGCATGGTGCGCAGCGACCGCAACGCGGCCGGCACGGTCGAGCAGGCGGCCACTCCGGTGATCTCCACGGCGTCACCGGCCAGCAGCCCGCGGAACATCAGACCCAGCTCGTCCGCAGTGGAGCGGGCGTCGGTCTTGATCCGCCACGAGTGCACCAGCTTGTCGCCCTCGAAGGTCGCCAGCACGGTGTTGGTGTTTCCGATGTCGATGCAGAGCAGCACAGCGGCAGCCTAGACGGTCACCTGGCGCGCAGGTCGAGGGCGATGTCGAGGATCGGCGACGAGTGGGTCAACGCGCCGACGGAGAGGAAGTCCACGCCGGTCGCCCCGTACTCGGCCGCCACCGGCAGGGTCAGCCCGCCGGTCGCCTCCAGCTCCGCCCGGTCGCCCACCGTGGCCACCACCTCGCGCAACTGCGCCGGGGTCATGTTGTCCAGCAGCAGGAAGCCGGCCCCGGCCTCGACCGCCTCCACCGCCTCGGCCGGCGTGTCCACCTCCACCTGCACCGGAACGTCGGGGAACGTCTCCCGCACCCGGCGGAACGCGGCTGCGATCCCGCCGGCCGCCACCTTGTGGTTGTCCTTGATCATGGCGACGTCGTGCAGGCCCATCCGCTTGTTGGTGCCGCCGCCGGCCCGGACCGCGTACTTCTCCAACGCGCGCAGCCCCGGCGTGGTCTTGCGGGTGTCCAGCACCATCGCCTTCGTGCCGGCCAGCGCGTCCGCCCAGGCCCGGGTGTGGGTCGCCACCCCGGACATCCGGGAGAGCAGGTTGAGCGCCGTCCGCTCGGCGGTCAGCAGCAGCCGGGTCGGCCCGGTCACGGTCGCCAGCACGTCGCCGCGCGCCACCCGCTGCCCGTCGTGGGCCACCAGCGACACCTCGACCGTACGCCCGGCGCCGGTCACGTCGCCGACCAGCTCGAACACGGCGGCGGCCACCGGCAGCCCGGCGACCACGCCGTCCGCGCGCGCCACCAGGTCGGCGGTGTCCTGCTGCTCGGCCGGGACGGTGGCGACGCTCGTCACGTCGAGGAAGTCCGGGCCCAGGTCCTCGGTCAGCGCGTCGACGACGACCCGCCGGACCCGCTCCGGATCCAGGCCACCCTCGCGCAGCGCCCGCACCGTCGACTCGATCATGAATTCTTCTCCTCGTTCACCACGTTCGCGACTGCGGGGCTCACCGGACCGGATCCTCCCAACGCTCGGCGAGCAGCCCGTCCGGGCCCACCTCGGCCACCAGGTGCCCCAGCCACCGGTCGTCGGCGACCGGGAAGTCCTCCCGCCAGTGGCAGCCCCGCGTCTCCTGCCGGGCGTACCCGGCGGCGACGAGCGTCGACGCCACCGTGAGCAGGTTCGTCGCCTCCCAGTCCGCGGTACGCGGCACGCCCGCCCCCTCGCCCAGCGCGCGCAGCGTGGCGGCGGTGGCGGCCAGCGTCTCCGCGGAGCGGAGCACACCCGCGCCGCGGGTCATCGCCCGTTGCAGCTCCGGCGTGCCCGCGGCCGGCACCAGCCGGCCCGGCCCGCCCACCCAGGCGCCGGTCTCCGCCGGGCGGGCCTGCTCGGGCAGCCCGGCGGCGATGTCCTCGGCGATCCGGCGGGAGAAGACCAGCCCCTCCAGCAGCGAGTTGCTGGCCAGCCGGTTGGCGCCGTGCACACCGGTGCAGGCCACCTCGCCGCACGCGTACAGGCCGGGGATCGAGGTACGGCCGTGCAGGTCGGTCCGGACGCCGCCGGAGGCGTAGTGGGCGGCCGGCGCGACCGGGATCAGGTCGGTCGCCGGGTCCACGCCGATGGCCAGGCAGGACGCCACGATGGTGGGGAACCGCCGGGCCAGGAAGTCACCGCCCAGGTGCCGCGCGTCCAGGAACACGTGGTCAGCTCCGCTGGCGAGCAGCACCCGGTGGATGCCCTTGGCCACCACGTCACGGGGGGCCAGCTCGGCCAGCTCGTGCTGGCCGACCATGAACCGCTTGCCGTCGCCGTCGACCAGGTGGGCGCCCTCGCCGCGCAGCGCCTCGGAGACCAGCGGCTGCTGTGCGAGACCGGCGCCCGGTCCGCCCGCCGGCACGATCAGCGCGGTCGGGTGGAACTGGACGAACTCCAGGTCGGTGACGGCCGCGCCGGCGCGCAGCGCCAGCGCCACCCCGTCGCCGGTGGAGACCGCCGGGTTGGTGGTGGCGGCGAAGATCTGCCCCATCCCGCCGGTGGCCAGCACCACCGCGCGGCCGAGGATCGCGCCGACGCCGTCCTCGCTGCCCTCGCCGAGCACGTGCAGCGTGACCCCGCAGGCCGGCCCGAGCCCGCCGGGGCCGTCGCCCGGCGCGCGCAGCAGGTCCAGCACCAGGGCGTGCTCCACCAGCCGGATCCACGGGTCGCGGCGCACCGCGGCGTGCAGCGCCCGCTGCACCTCCGCGCCGGTGGCGTCGCCGCCGGCGTGCACGATCCGGTCGGCCCGGTGACCGCCCTCCCGGGTGAGCATCAGTGAGCCGTCCGGGTTGCGGTCGAACTCCGCCCCGATCCGCATCAGCTCGCGCAGCCGGGTCGGGCCCTCCTCCACCAGGGCCCGTACCGACGCCGGGTCGCAGAGGCCGACGCCGGCCACCTCGGTGTCGTGGGCGTGCGCGGCCGGGCTGTCCGCCGGGTCGAGCACCGCGGCGATGCCGCCCTGCGCCCAGCGGGTGGAGCCCTCGTCGATGTCGACCTTGGTGACGACCGTGACGTGCAGGCCGGCCTCACGCAGGTGCAGCGCGGCGGTCAGCCCGGCGACCCCGGAGCCGACCACGATCACGTCGGTGGTCTCCACCCAACCGGGTGCGGGCGCGGCGAGCAGCCGGGGCAGTGCCGGCAGGTCGACCGTGGGAAGGTCCATGAGCACAGTCAACCCGAAGCATCCTCGTCCCGGGCGTCGGGGGCGGGACGAGTGGTTCCGGCTACCTCGTCCGGACCGGCATCCCGGCCGGGCCGGCGTCCTTCAACGAGACGCTCACCTTGCGGTCGCTGAGCCACAGGTAGCAGCGGACCCCACGGTCGCCGACCGCCCAGCGGCCGGGGCCGGGCGGCCGGACCACCGCGTAGCTGCGGTACCGCAACACCGGGTCGGCGGGCACGCCGGTCCAGCGCGCGATGGCGGCGTAGCAGCCGGCGTAGAGCGGGGCCCAGTCCGCCGGCTTCTTCGGGTACGGCCGGTCCGGCGCCGCCCACACGCCGACGAACTCGGCGTCGTGCGCGGTCGCGCAGTCGACCGCGGTGAGCGTCTGCACCCGCCGCCGGTCCTGGCCGGCGCGCTGGCAGCCGAGGCGCAGCCGGGAGGGCTGCTTGAGCGCGTCGCGCAGGCTGCCCGTCCGGGTCACCACGGTGGCCGCCGCCTCGGTCGTGTTCAGCTCGGTCAGGTCGCACCGGAACCAGCGGGAACCGGCCGTCCACCCGGTGCCGGTGGGCATCGCCACGGCCAGCCGGAGCCGACCGGCACGCCAGTCGTCGCCGACGTAGCCCCGGGCCCGGGTGTCGCACTCGGCGAACGCGGTACGCAGTTCCGGCGAGGTGAGCGCCGGCGGAGCGGCCCGGTCGACGGTGAACGCGCCGACGTGCACCGTCTCCACCCGATGCGGCACGTCGCAGCCGACCGGCGCGTACCCGGCCAGGCCCACGGTCGGGGTGAAGTCGGCGACCTGGCAGACGCCGGCCACCGGCGTGAACGGCCCGGCGGGGCCCAGCGCCGGCCAGTCGTCGGCGAGGTCCCCGTCCAGCCCACCGGACGAGGCACACCCCACCAGCAGCACGCCCGCGATCACCGCGGCGACGAGGCTGCGCATCGCACGGCCCATCGCGCCTCCCCCAGCCCGACGACCGTCGATTCCGACGGCCCGCCCAGGGTAGCCGAAAATGACCTTCCGGTAACAGACCGCGCTGACCCGCTCCACCACCCCGCTCGGCCGCCCCGCTCGCCGATCTTGCGGTTGTTGCCCCGACAAATGATGCAAAGGGGGCAGACGCGGGGCACCAACTGCAAGATCGCGGAGAGGGGCGGGGACGGGAGGGGCGGGTCGGGGCGGTCAGGGCAGGAGGGCGGCGAGGGGGTTGGGGATGGGGGTGCCGGCGGTGCCGGGGGCGGCGGTGGTGGGGTCGGCCGTCAGGTCGACGATGCGGTTGTCGACGTCGACGTGCACCACCCGGGGCTGCCAGGTGCGGGCCTCGGCGTCGTCCATCTGCCCGTACGAGATGAGGATGACCAGGTCACCGGGGTGCACCAGATGCGCGGCGGCACCGTTGATGCCGATCACGCCGCTGCCCCGGCGACCCGGGATCACGTACGTCTCCAGCCGCGCCCCGTTGGTGATGTCGACGATCGCGACCTGCTCGCCGGGGAGCAGGTCCGCGGCGTCCAGCAGATCCTCGTCCACCGTCACCGAGCCGACGTAGTGCAGGTCGGCCTGGGTCACCGTGGCCCGGTGAATCTTCGACTTGAGCATGGTCCGGAGCATCGGGTTGCCTTTCCGCAGTTCGTGGAGGGGTCAGGGACGCGGCACGAGGTGGATCGCCGTGTTGTCGATCAGGCGGGTGGCGCCCACCCAGGCGGCGATCAGCAGCCGGGCCGCGCCGGAGACCGGGCCGGGCTCCAGGTCGGTGTCGGTGAGCACCAGGTAGTCGAGACGGGCCTCCGGCGCGTCGAACGCCCGGTGGGCGGCGGCCAGCACCGCGCCCGCGTCGTCACCCCGCTCCGCCGCCGCCGCACCGGCGCGCAGCGCGGCGGAGAGGCTCAGCGCGGCCCGCCGCTCCGACGCGGAGAGGTAACGGTTGCGGCTGGACAGCGCCAGGCCGTCCGGCTCGCGTACGGTCGGCACGCCGACGATCTCGGTCGGCACGTCGAGGTCGCGGACCATCCGGCGGACCAGGGTGAGCTGCTGGTAGTCCTTCTCGCCGAAGAAGGCCAGGTCCGGGCGGGTGAGCTGGAGCAGCTTCAGGACCACGGTGAGCACGCCGTGGAAGAAGCCGGGCCGGCTCAGGCCCTCCAGGTCCGCGCCGAGCGGACCCGGGTCGAGCCGCACCGTCGGCTGTCCCTCCGGATACATCTCGTTCACCGTGGGCGCGAAGACCAGGTCCACCCCGGCCCGGCGGCAGATCTCCAGGTCCGCGTCGAGCGTGCGCGGATAGCGGTCGAAGTCCTCGTTCGGGCCGAACTGGAGCGGATTCACGAAGATCGTCACCAGCACGTGGTCGGCCCGCTCCCGGGCGGCCCGCAGCAGCGTCTCGTGCCCCGCGTGCAGCGCGCCCATGGTCATCACCACGCCGACGCTGCCGGCCAGCCCGTTCCGGGCCGCCGCCAACTCCTTACGCGTGTGCACCACGTTCACCACGAGGAGGCCACCTCCATCCCGTCCAGCACGTCCCGCAGCGGCGCCGCGTCCGCCGGGTGCAGGCGACCCGCCGCGACGGCGCGGTCCGCCGTCCGTCGGGCCAACGCCAGGTAGGCCGGCACCGATTCCGGCGCGGTCGCGGCCAGCCGGTCCAGGTGCCGGCGTACGGTGCCCGCGTCGCCCCGGGAGACCGGGCCGGTCAGCGCGTCGTCGCCGAGCCGCAACGCGTTCTCCAGGGCGGCCCGCAACAGCGGGGCCAGCACCTTCTCCGGCCGGTCCACCCCGGCGTCGCGCAGCCGGTCGGCCGCGTCGTTGACCACTGTCACCAGGTGGTTCGCGCCGTGCGCGAGCGCCGCGTGGTAGAGCGGCCGGTCGGCCTCGCCCACCCACTCCGGCACCCCGCCCAGGTCGGCCACCAGCCGGGCCGCGAACGGGCGCAACTCGGCCGGGGCGGTCACCCCGTAGGAGCTGCCGGCCAGGCGGGACAGGTCGTCCGGCGTACCGGTGAAGGTCATCGCCGGGTGCAGCGCGAGCGGCCGGGCGCCGGCCGCGGCGGCCGGGGCCAGCACGGCCAGCCCGTGCGCGCCGGAGGTGTGCGCCACGACCTGCCCCGGGCGCAGCGCGCCGGTGGCGGCCAGGTCGGCGACCACAGCGGCCAGGGCGTCGTCGGGGACCGCCACGAGCAGGAGGTCGGTGGCGGCGCGGGCCACGGCGGGCGCGGCGCGGTGCGGGGTCTGCGGCAGCAGCAGCGCCAACCGGGCCCGCGAGGCGCCGGACGCGCCGGACGCGGCGACCACCCGGTGACCGGCGGCGGCGAGCGCCGCGCCGAGCACGGCGCCGACCCGGCCGGCGCCGAGCACACCGACGGTGAGGGTACGGGGAAAGGCGAGCGGGGCGCGGTGGACCCGCGGGCGCAGCGGTGCGCTCATGGCAGCGATCCAGTCCTCGAAGGGGGTACCGGTCGATGGCAAGTATGCGCCGTGGTCACGGAGTCGGAACAAGAAGGTGTGAAAACCTTCACCGGTGCGGTATGGGCTGGCGCGCACCGTTGCGGCCCGCCTCCTGTCCGGTCACCGTAGGGTCGGCACGGTGACGTCCCTTGAACGAGGAATGCATTGACGGCGCTGCGTTGGCGCGACGCGATGGAGACCGCGCTCTACGGCCCGGACGGCTTCTTCGTCTCCGGTCCGGGGCCGGCCGCCCACTTCCGCACCAGCGTGCACGCGTCCCCGGTGTTCGCGTCCTGCCTGCGGCACGTCCTCACCGCGCTCGACCTCGCGCTCGACCATCCCGCCCGGCTGGACGTGGTCGATGTGGGCGCCGGGCGGGCCGAGTTGCTCCGCGCGCTGCTCGGCGCCGTCGTGGCGACGCCCACCGAGCCGTCGCTGGCGGAGCGGATCCGGCTCGTCGCGGTGGAGAGGGCCGCCCGCCCGGCCGACCTGCCCGCCGAGATCGAATGGCGGCCCGACCTTCCGCCGGAGATCACCGGCCTGCTGCTGGCCACCGAGTGGCTCGACAACGTCCCCCTGGATGTCGCCACCCACACCCCCCACGGCTGGCGTCACGTCCTGGTCGACCCCGCCACCGGCGAGGAGACCGTCGGTCCGGCCCTCCCCCGAGCCGACGAAACCTGGCTGACCCACTGGTGGCCCCGCACCCCAACCCTCACCCCGTTGATCAAGGAGTTTGCGTCGGGCGGAGGCCCCGACCAGGACGCAAACTTCTTGGTCGACGAGGGCAGGTGGGGGCGGGTGGAGATCGGGCGGGGGCGGGACGAGGTGTGGGCGGAGGCCGTCGGACGGGTGCGGCGGGGGGCGGCGCTGGCCGTCGACTACGGGCACCTGCGGGACTCCCGTCCCGTCGACGGGACGTTGACCGGGTACCGGAACGGGCGGCAGGTGCCGCCGGTGCCGGACGGGTCGTGCGACGTGACCGCGCACGTCGCCATCGACTCGGTCGCCTCCGCCGGTGAGCGGGTCGCGCGGTGCGCGTACACCCTGGTGTCGCAGCGGGCGGCGCTGCGGGCGCTCGGGGCCGACGGCGGGCGACCCCCGCTGAGCCTGGCCTCCCGGGACCCGGCCGGGTACCTGCGCGCGCTGGCCGCGGCGTCGGCGGTGGCCGAGCTGACCGACCCGACCGGCCTCGGCGGGCACTGGTGGCTGTGGCAGCCGGTCGGCGTCGACCTCGATCCGCTTCTGGCACGATGACGGGCATGACCACGGACGCCGGCGACCTCCGCGAACTGACCGTCGGGACCGGCGCCGGCGGTGAGCAGCTCGGCACGGACATGGTGCTCAACATCGGGCCGCAGCACCCGTCGACGCACGGCGTGCTCCGGCTGCGCCTGGTGCTCGACGGCGAGCGGGTGGTCGCCGCCGAGCCGATCGTCGGCTACATGCACCGGGGCGCGGAGAAACTCTTCGAGGTACGCGACTACCGGCAGATCATCGTGCTCGCCAACCGGCACGACTGGCTCTCCGCGTTCTCCAACGAGCTGGGCGTGGTGCTCGCGGTGGAACGGCTGATGGGCATGGAGGTGCCGGAGCGCGCCACCTGGCTGCGGATGGCGCTGGCCGAGCTGAACCGGGTGCTCAACCACCTGATGTTCCTCGGCTCGTACCCGCTGGAGATCGGCGCGATCACGCCGATGTTCTACGCGTTCCGGGAACGGGAGACCATCCAGGCGGTGATGGAGGAGGTCTCCGGCGGCCGGATCCACTACATGTTCAACCGGGTCGGCGGCCTCAAGGAGGAAGTGCCGGCCGGCTGGACCGGCCGCGCCCGCGCCGCCATCGGCGAGGTCCGCCGCCGGATGCCGGACCTGGACAACCTGATCCGGCGCAACGAGATCTTCCTGGCCCGTACCGTCGGCGTCGGCGTGCTCTCGGCGGCCGACGCCGCCGCGTTCGGCGCGTCCGGGCCGGTCGGCCGGGCCTCCGGCCTCGACCTCGACCTGCGCCGCGACGAGCCCTACCTGGCGTACGACCAGCTCGACGTGCCGGTGGTGACGAAGACCGCCGGGGACTGCCACGCCCGCTTCGAGGTGCTACTCGACCAGGTGTACGCGTCGCTCGACCTCGCCGAGCAGTGCCTGGACCGGGTGGACCGGATCAGCGGGCCGGTGAACACCCGACTGCCCAAGGTCGTCAAGGCGCCCGAGGGGCACACGTACGCCTGGACCGAGAACCCGCTCGGCATCAACGGGTACTACCTGGTGTCGCGGGGCGAGAAGACGCCGTGGCGGCTCAAGCTGCGCACCGCCTCGTACGCGAACGTGCAGGCGCTGTCGACGCTGCTGCCCGGTTGTCTGGTGCCGGACCTGATCGCCATCCTCGGCTCGATGTTCTTCGTGGTGGGCGACATCGACAAGTGATCTGCGGCGCGGCGACGCCGCCCGCGTCGGCGCTGTCGGTGTCGGCGCTGTCGGTGTCGGCGCTGTCGGTGTCGGCGCGCGGCGCGGCGCGGTCAGCGCCAGCGGTCGGCGGTGTCCCGGGGCGGGGGGCCGTAACCGTCCGGCTCCGGGCGACGCCACTCCGGCTCGGGCTGCCGTTCCGGCCCGGGCTGCTGCCACTCCGGCTGGGGCTGCCACTCGGGCTGGGGCTGCCGCCACTCCGGTTGGCCGCTGCGTTGGGTCGGCGGTCGCCACGCGTCCGGCATCGGCACCCCACCGGCCGGCAGCACCGGCTGGCCCTCCCCCGACCAGCCGCCGCCCGGCGACGACTCCCGCTCGTGCCGCGGCGCCCCGACATCGGGGTACGCCGGCTCGCGGTCGTGGCGGGTCGGGCCGGTGCCGTCGTGGCCGGGTGGCGTGGGCGTGCCGCGGACGGAGGCCCACCGGTCCTCGATCCGGTACCCGGTGCCGCCGCCGTCGGCGTGCACCGCGGCCCGCCGCTCCCCGACCCGGACCTCCCGTCCCCGACCGTCGTCGCGGACCTCGGCCCAGCGGTTGCCGGCACGCAACTCGGACCAGTGGCCGCCGTCCGGCTCGCCGACCGCCGCCCGGCCGTACGGTTCGGGCGACGCCGTCCGCTCGGGCGTTCCGGTCGGCGGCCAACCGGCCTCCGCGGGCGACGGGCGACCGGCCCGGTCGTCAGCCGACCCGGACCGGGAGCGCTGCTCGTCCGCCGGCCGGCCCGACCGCGAGCCGGTCGACCACCCGTCCTCGGCCGGCCGCGCCGGCCAGCCCCGCGCACTGCCCGCGGCACGGCCGACGCCGGCCCAGGGATGCTCCCGCCCGTCACCGGTGCCGGTGCCGGTGCCGGTGCCGGTGCCGAATTGTCCGTCGCCCGGTGGGTCCGACCGGAAGCCGCCAGCCCGTTCGCTCTCGTCCCGCGAACCGGGCCACGCCCCGCCGTCCCGCGCGCCGTCGTCTCGTGCACCTGGCCACGCGCCGCCGTCGTCCCGGGCAGGGGGCCAGGCACCGCCGCGATCCCGCGAACCCGGCAGCCACGCGCCGCTGTCCGGTCCGCCGTCGTCCCGACTGTCTGGCCACGCCCGCTCCGGGCCGGACGACGGGGGCCAGGCGTCCTGCCCGGTGCCCGCCCAAGCGGCGCGCGCGTGGCCGTCCCCAGCCGGCTCACGGTGGCCGGCACCGCGCCGGCCGACCGGTTCCGCGCCCCTCGTCCGGTCCTCCGCCGACGGGGACCAGCGGCCGGCGTACCCCCCGTACCGGGTACCGGCCGGGTCGCCGCCGCCGTCCACGACGGTGTGCCGCGTGGTGACGTGCACGGTCTCGGTGTGGTGGACCACCCCGACCGGACGGGATTCCGGTCGGGCAACCGGTCCGGGTACCCGCGCCACGCCGTACCCACCGCCGGCGGCCCGTTCCGCGTCCCGCCCGGTGGGCGGCGGCTCCGTGCCGTAGCTGCCGAACTCCGAGCGCTCCGCGCGCGGCCGGGCCGGGCCCGCGGCGTGGCCGCCGGACTCCGCGTGTTCACCGGCCGGGCGGTCGCGATCGACGCCGGGCGGCCCGGGTCGCGCCCGACCCGCCACGGCGTACGCGTCGGACACGGACCGCTCGGCCCGGTCGTCGACGTGGCTGCCGGCGGCGTCCGGACGGCCGGCCCACGGCGGGTCGACCTGCTGGTCGGTGCCGAAGCGGCCCCCCGTCGCCGGGTTCGGCTCGTCCTCGTCGGGGCCGGCCGGATGCGCCCGTCCCGCGTCGTACGCGCCGGCGACCGGGACCCGGGCCCGCCCGCCCGGGCGTTCCTCGGCGGGTGGGGCGGCCAGGCCCGCAGCCGCCGCGTCGAGCCGTCGACGCACCGCGCCGGCTGCTTCCTCCGCCCGTCGCGCCTGGTCGAGCGCCTGGTTCCCGCGTTGGGCGGCGGCCACGATCTCGGCCCGCAACTCCCGGCGGAGCTGCTCCAACTCCTCGCGCAAGCCCTCGGACACGGCCCCGTCGCCGCTGTTGTCGGCCCGCAGCGCGATGGAGAGGCCGATCAGCACGACGGCGAGGATCGCGAGCACGGCACCGAACCGGAGTGTGCCGTTGCCGTCGGCGACCAGCAGGATCAACGCCGCCAGGGGGGCCAACCCCACACCGATCCAGAACAGGATCGTCAGCGGCGTGGGGGTGCGCTTGTCGGCGGGGGTGACCGAGGCGGGCATGGGTGAGCAGACTACCGAGAGTTCCATCGGAGTGGAACGGGTCGGCACAGTCGGATGCCCGCACCGTCGGCCGGGTCGCCGGTTCCGCCGCGCCGCCGGCCGGCCACACCGGCCGGCGGCAACGGCGAGCGGTCAGCTGGTGGCGAGCGCGGCGTCGGACGAGAAGACCAGACCGACGCTTGCGGAACCGGTCTTCAGCGCGTTCTTGGTCTGCGGGCCGCCCGCGTCCAGCGAGCTGAACGAGCCGGCCTTGAAGTCGTAGACCTCGACGAGCCCGGCCTGGCACTTCGGCCGCTGCGGGCACTCCGGCGGGCCGGCCAGCACGGTGGCCTGACCGGAGCACTTCGCGGCCAGGTCGGAGAGCGTGGAGACGCCGTACTTGTCGGCGAAGGCCTTGGTGACCGCGAAGGCGTTCTGGTCCTGCGCCTGGGAGGGCTGGCCGAACACCAGGCCGGACTTGTCGCCCTCGGTCTTGAGCGCGGCGACCGTCTTCTCCAGCTCGGGCGAGGAGATCGGCTGGGCGTCCTTGCCGTTGGCCTTCGTGTTGAGGAACTCCGCCATGGTGGCGGCGTACTCCGGGACGACCTGGATCTGGCCCTTCTCCAGGGCCGGCTCGTAGAGCTCCCGGTTGCCGATGGTCTGCACCTTGACCTGGTATCCGGCCGCGGTGAGCGCGATCTTGTAGAGCTCGGCGACGGTCTGGCTCTCGCTGAAGTTGCCGGCGCCGACCGTGACCTGGCCGCCCGGCCCCTTCTCGATCCCGTCGGTCACGCCGTTGGCGCCGGCGAACTCCTGCGCCGCCACCTGGGGCGTCTTCCGGTCGTCGTCGACCGCCCGGTTGAGCTGGATCAGCTTCGGGGTGTCGAGCTTCGCGGAGACCTTGTCCAGCGCGGCGACCAACTGCGGGGTGGCCGCCTTCTTGTTGATCGCGGGAAGGACGTTGTCGGTGTTCTGGAGCTTCTTGTCGTCGGTGAGGACGACGAGCTGGTCACCCGCCACCGGGGCGCAACCGGCGCCCGAGGCGCCCGCCTCGGGCGCGTCGGTGCCGGACGAGCCGGCGTCGCCGCAGCCGGTGAGAAGACCCGCCGCGACGAGGGCGCCGAAGGCCCCCGCGACCAGCCGTGAACGTGCGCGCATCAGCGCCCGCCTTCCGTGTCCCGGCGCGACCCTCCGGGCCGGCCGCGTGTCCGACGGGCGATCCGAACGCCGCCCGCGACTTCACCCAACATCTTCCGGAACCGACCGACAAACCCGAAGGCGTTTTCGTCATCCGATCGTCACCGGACCGTCGACATCACGGTGACCGGTGTCTCACGGCCGCGTCGGCGAGGGCCGGCGGACGGGTCAGCCGCCGGCCGTGGCCGCCGCCGCGCGGCGGTTCGCCCGCCGCCGGACCCGCCGCAGCGGGCGCGGCGTGACCAACCGCTCCACCACCGCGAGCACGCCCTCGACCAGCAGCGCCAGGCCGGCCACCAGGACGCCGCCGGCGATGATCTGGCCGCCGCCGGCGGCGATGTCGAGGCCGAAGCCGGCGCGGATGATCTGGCCCAGCCCGCCGCCGTTGACGAAGGACGCCAGCGCGGCGGTGGCCACCACCTGCACGGCCGCGGTCCGGAACCCGGCCGCCAGGTAGGGCACCGCGAGCGGCAGCTCCACCCGGCGCAGCACCTGCCCGCCGGAGAGCCCCATGCCGCGCGCGGCGTCCCGGGCCTCCGCGTCGGCCTGCCGAACCCCGGTGTACGCGTTCGCCAGCAGCGGTGGCACCGCGAAGACGGCGAGCGCCACCACCACGGAGGCGCGGCCGAAGCCGAGGAAGGTCAACGGCAGGATGGTCAGCAGCGCCAGCGTGGGGATCGCCAGCGTGACGTTGGAGACCAGCAGCACCACGCCGCCGCCCCGACCGCTGTGCCCGAGCCAGAGGCCGATCGGCCAGGCCACCAGGCAGCCGAGCAGCACCGCCAGCGCGGACATGCTCAGGTGCTCGCCCAGCCGGTCCAGCACGCCGCCGGGGTTGGTCCAGTTCAGCGGGTCGTTCAGCCAGGTCACCGCCGCCTCGACCGGGTTCACCGGGCTGACCTTCCGTTCGCGACTGCGGGGCTCCGCTGCGCTGCACTCCTCACGCTCACGAGTTTCTCCCGCGCAGCCAGGGGGTGAGCAGCCGGCCCACGCCGGCCAGGACCAGGTCGAGCACCAGCGCCAGCAGCACGCAGAGCACCGTGCCGGTCATGATCTGCGCCTTGTAGAAGTTGTTCTGGAACCCGGCGAAAATGAGCTGGCCGAGCCCGCCCCGGCCCACCACCACCCCGACCGTGACCAGCGCGACCGTGGAGACGGTCGCCAGGCGTACGCCGGTGAGGATGCCGGGCAGCGCCAGCGGTAGCTCGATCCGGAACAGCCGACCCCAGCGGCCGTACCCCATGCCCTCGGCGGCCTCCCGCACCTCGGGTGGCACCTGGTTCAGGCCGGCCAGCGTGTTGCGCACGATCACCAGCAGCGCGTACAACGCCACCACGGTGAGCACGGTCACCGCGCCGATGCCGAGGTAGGGGGCGAGGAACGCGAACAGCGCCAGCGACGGGATCGTGTAGAGCACCCCGGTCAGCGCCAGGATGGACGCGGCCAACGACCGGAACCAGTACGCTGCCACCGCGAGCGGCAGCGCCACCAGCGCGGCGATCACCACGGCCCGGGCGGTCAGCCAGGTGTGCTCGCGCAACGCGGCGAGGATGCTGTCAGAGTTGTCCCGCACGTACCGCCAGGAGAACCACGGATTACCCGGGGCGGCCCGGTAGCTCAGGTGGAGGAACACACGTGGACGTTACCCCGGAGACCCCCGCCGGTCACGGCGCCGCCTCGATCACGCTGGAGCGCATCCGCAAGCGCTACCCGGACGGCACCGAGGCGGTCCGCGAGCTGAGCCTGGAGGTGAAGGCCGGCGAGCTGGTGGTGCTGATCGGCCCGTCCGGCTGCGGCAAGTCCACCGTGCTGCGGATGATCAACCGGCTGATCGAGCCGACCGACGGTCGGATCCTGCTCGGCGACGACGACGTCACCCGGGTCGACCCGGTGACGCTGCGCCGCCGGATCGGCTACGTGATCCAGAACGTCGGCCTCTTCCCGCACCAGACCGTGGCCGCCAACGTGGCCACCGTGCCGGGGCTGCTGGGCTGGTCCCGGGACCGGACCCGGGCCCGGGTCGGTGAGCTGCTGGAGCTGGTAGGGCTCGACCCGACGCAGTTCGGCAAGCGCTACCCGCACGAACTCTCCGGTGGCCAGCGGCAACGGGTCGGGGTGGCGCGCGCGCTCGCCGCCGACCCGGTGGTGCTGCTGATGGACGAGCCGTTCTCGGCCGTCGACCCGATCGTCCGGACCCGGTTGCAGGAGGAGTTCCTCCGGTTGCAGGCCGAGGTCCGCAAGACCATCGTGCTGGTCACCCACGACCTCGACGAGGCGGTCCGGCTGGGCGACCGGATCGCGGTGCTGTCCGAGGGCGGGGTGTTGGAGCAGTACGACCGGCCGGCCGCGCTGCTCGGCTCGCCCGCCTCGGCGTTCGTCCGCGAGTTCGTCGGCGCCGACCGGGGCATCCGGCAGCTCGCGGTCACCCCGGTGACCCGCGCGGTGCTCGACCCGCTCCCGGCCGGCGACACCGACGGGCTGCCCACGGTGGCGCTGGGCAGCTCAGCCTACGACGCGCTCGGCACGCTGCTCACCGCCGGCGCCGACCGGGCCGTGGTCACCGAGGACGGCCGTCCACTGGGGCTGCTCGCCCGCACCCGGGTACTGACCCTGGGCGCGGTCGACTGAGCCGGCCCGGCCGCACCCTCGCCCTGGCCAGGCCGACGATCCCGGGTGCGGTCAGGCCCGGCCGCCTCGGCCGACTCGACCTGGCCAGGCCGACGATCCCGGGTGTGGTCAGGCCCGGCCGCCTCGGCCGACTCGACCTGGCCAGGCCGACGATCCCTGGTGCGTCAGGCCCGGCCGCCCAGGCTGGCCAGGCCGACGATCCAGCCGGCGAAGAAGCCGTACGCGGCGCCGGTGCTCGCGGCCTGGAACGCGGCGTAGAGCGTGCCGTGCGGCCCGAGCAGTGTGGCGAACAACGCGCTGAGCCCGGCGGCCAGGGCGTACGCGCCCCAACCGGAGAGGAACTGGCTGCCCGAGGCCGCCACCCGGTCAACCTGCGGACCGGGCAGCAGGTAGAGCAGCGCCGCGGCCAGCACGATCAACAGGATCGCCCGCAGGTTGGTGGCGAGCACTCCCTCGTCCGCGTGCCACCGCCAGGCCGGCCAGGCCAACAGCCGCAGGAACCAGCCACCGGCGCCGGTCGGGTCGGTGTGCTGCTGCGCCCAGCCGACGTACATCGGGCTGCCACCGACCGCGACGAGCAGGAACGCGGCGAGCGTGCCGGTGCCGGCGGCCGTGCCGTACCGGCTGACGGTGCGGGGGCGGTTGGTGAGGGCCATGGCACGGCCAGTTCCCGGGGCACCGCGGCGGGCAAACCTGCCCGGTCGCCGGACCGCCGCCGGCCGGCGTACGGCCATCGGGTCAGTGCTTCATCAGGTAGTCGATGAAGGCGGCCCGCAGCAGCGGCGCGGACTCCTCGTACCCGTGCCCGGTCAGCTCGCGCCACAGCGCGTTGGCCTCGTCGATGGTCGGCCCGACCGAGTTGGGCGCGCCGTCCAGGGCCGCGGCCTCGTCGGCGTTCGGCAGGTGCCGCAGCACCGACCAGAAGAACCTGACGTCGCGACGCTCCCGGGCCAGGTGGAACGCCTGCTCGCGCAGCTCCTCGGTGGAGAGCTTGTCGAGCTCGTCGAAGGTACGGCCGCCGGGGGCAGGAGTCTCCGTCATGCCGCCGAGCCTAACCGGCGAGATCAGCTCCGGCCCGCCGGACGCGACGCCACCGGCCGACGTCAGCGGCCGTCGGTGTCCCAGCGTCGCGGCTCGTTCTCCCAGCGCGGCGCCTCCCAGGCGTCGACCGGGGTGTCGGTGTCCCGTACCGGCAGCACCGACGGCCAGGTGTCGGTCGGCTCGGGCCTCGGCGGCATCACCCAACCGCCGCTGATCGTGCCGTCGCCGGGCGGCCGGAGCGGCGCGGGCGCGCCCGCGGCGGGCCCGGCCGGGCGGGGCCTGCCGAACGTCTCCACCAGGCGGGTGACCACCAGCCCGCCGCCGAGGACGGCGCCGCCCACCGCCCACCGGCTGACCGTCCAGCCGTGCGCGTCGGCCCAGATCTGGAACACCACCACCAGGCAGACCGCCAGCAGGGCGCCGAAGATGCCGCCGCGCCGGCCGTACGCGCTGGTGCCGCCGAGCAGCACGGTGCCGACCGCCAGCACGGACCAGTCCAGCCCGGTGCCCGGCGGGACCGGGCCGTGCCCGTTCGCGGCGATCAGCACGCCGCCGAGCATGGCCAGCACGGTGGAGCCGACGAGCGCCAGCGCGGTCACCGTGGCGGCCACCGCGCCCCGCCGACGCGCCGGGTCGGCAACCGGACGGAACCGGCCGAGCAGCCGGCGTACCGGTTTGATCGCGCCGAACAGACCGCCGAGGACGGCCACCGCGGCGAAGCCGACGAAGAGGTAGAGCGCGGTGCGGCGGGGGTCGTAGTCGCCCTGGACCGCGACCGGGGCGGTCCGGCGCTCCAGCCAGACGATCACGCCGGCCGCGCCGGCCAGGCTCGCCGCCCAGCCGGGCACGTGCAGCACCACGACGGCCAGGGCGAGCGCCAGCCCACCGACAGCCGCGACCGCCAGCGCCGGCAGCAGCGCGTCGCGGAGGCCCCGGTCGCCCTGCTCGGCGAAGTGCAACGCGGCGGCCAGCGCGACCGGGCCGACCGCGAGGTTCACCGCGGCGGCCCGCAGGCTCAGTCCGGCGGCCAACGTGAGCAGGCCCAGCCCGGCCACGTCGACGAGCAGCATCTTCAGCGCGCCGCCGCGCAGCGCGTCCGAATCCTCGCGCCAGAGCAGCCAGGTCACCGTGATCAGGGCGGCCAGCAGCAGGAACTCCCAGACCACGTGCACCGCGATCCGGTCCCGGCCGGGCTCGCCGTGGGAGGGGTCGTCGAAGACGTTCTCCAGCACCGCGGCGGGCACGCCGGACGGCGTGTCCGGTGGCAGTGTCCGGCCCGACTCGTCGTACCCCATTGGCCCGTGCCTCCCAGGTGGCCGCGTCCGGCCCACTCCGCGGGCGGACCGGCGGCGGCCGTCGCTCTCCGGTCGCCAGGGACGGTACCTGCGGGCGGTGACGGGGGAAACCCTGTGCTCAGCGGCGCCCGCGTGGCGTCTCCCGATCGCCCGGTTCCCGGTCCTCGTCGTCCTCCTGCTCGGGCACCCGGCAGGAGCGCTCCAGCCAGAGCGCGGCGGCGACCAGGGCCAGCGCGGCGACCAGGCCGGCCACCGCGGCCGGACGGTCGCCGACGGCGGCGTTGGTCCGCTCCACGAAGAGCCAGCCGACCAGCCCGGCGTAGAAGCCGGCGAAGATGGCCCCGGCCAGCGCGGACGCCTTGGCGAGCACCACGAACCGGGCGACCAGGAGCGGGTTCACCGGCTCCCGGCCGGGCCGGCGCTCGACCCGGGCGCGGGTGTTGGCCGCCGCGTAGCCCTCCAGCACGGCCAGCCCGGCCAGCGTGATCACCGGCAGCCACGGCAGGTCGGGGGCGAAGTCGTAGTAGAAACCGCTGATCAGCAGCCAGGCCACCGCGGCGGCGGCCAGACCGGCCACCACCAGCGTGGAGACCCGGGTCGGCCCCATCCGGAAGCGGTCGGGGTCCTGCGGTGGCCGGGCCGTACTCATGCGTCCGACTCTAGCGTCAGATCGGGCCGTGGGCTCAGTTCCAGGGCGTCGGCGGCCAGCGGCTCGGCGTTGAGCAGGTCGGTCAGCCAGCCGTGCCCGGGCAGCCGGCCGTGCGGCTCGATGTCGATCCACGGCCGCAGCACGAACGCGCGCAGGTGCGCCCGGGGGTGCGGCAGGGTCAGCTCGGGATCGTCGCTGAGCACCGGCTGCCCGGCGGCGTCCCAGACCGCGACGACGTCCACGTCGAGCGTGCGCGGCCCGTACCGGCGAGCCGGGTCGCGGGTCCGGCCGGCCGCCGCCTCCGCGGCCCGGGCCCGCGCCAGCCAGTCCGCCGGTGCCGCCGCCGGGTCCGCGACCATCACCGCCGCGTTCAGGTACGCGGGCTGGTCGGCGTCCCCCCACGGTGGAGTCTCGTAGACGCCGGAGACCAGCAGCACGTCGCCGCCGAGCGTGGCCACCGCGCCGCGCAGGTGGTCGAGGCGGTCGCCGAGGTTGCTGCCGATCGACAGCACGGCCCGACTCATCGGGTACGCCGCATGGTGACGGCCACGTCGTGGAAGGCGTGCGGGATCGGGGCCTCCGGCTTGTGCACGGTCACCGTCGCGGCGACGACAAGCGGTTCGGCCAGGCAGACCGCGAGCAGCCGGTCGGCGAGCGTCTCGATCAGGTTCACCGGCTCGCCGGTGAGCACCGCGACCAGCCGCTCGGCCAGCTCGCCGTAGTGCACGGTGTCGGTCACCTCGTCCGACCGGGCGGCCGGGGCCAGGTCGAGTTCGAGCACCGCGTCGACCACGAACTCCTGCCCCTGCGCCCGCTCGAAGTCGTAGACCCCGTGCCGCCCGTGGGCCCGCAGGCCGGTCAGCTCGATCCGGTCGGTCATCGGTGTCCCTCCCCGGCCGTGCCGGCGCTCGTGGCGGCCAGTCGGGGACGGCCGGTGGCCCGCCAGACCGCGAGCGCGTCGACGGTGCCGCGGACGTCGTGCACGCGTACCCCCCAGGCGCCGGCGGCGACGGCGAGCACGCTGGTCGCGATGGTCGCGGCCGCCCGCCCGGCGGTGGGGCGCGGCTCGCCGGCCCGGTCGGCGAGCAGCCGGCCCAGGTAGGACTTGCGGCTGGCCCCGAAGAGCAGCGGGAAGCCGAGGTCGACCAGCTCGGGCAGTCGGGCGCTGAGTTCCCAGTTGTGCGCGGCGGTCTTCGCGAAGCCGAGCCCGGGGTCGACGATGATCCGGTCGGCGGCGACGCCGGCGGCGAGCGCCGCGTCGACCCGCTGGCCCAGCTCGGCCCGGACGTCGGCCACCACGTCGGTGTAGGTGGCCAGGTCGCGCATGCCGCGCGAGTGGCCCCGCCAGTGCATGAGCACCCAGGGGCAGCCGGCGTCCCGGACCACCCGGGCCATGTCCGGGTCGGCGAGCCCGCCGGAGACGTCGTTCACCACGTCCGCGCCGGCCGCGAGCACCGCCTCGGCGACGCGGGCCCGGCTGGTGTCGATGCTGACCGGGATGCCGGCGGCGCTCAGTTCGCGGATCACCGGCAGCACCCGGGCGGTCTCGGTCTCCGCGTCGACCCGGTCGGCGCCGGGCCGGGTGGACTCGCCGCCGACGTCGACCAGGTCCGCGCCGGCCTCGCGGAGTCGCACCCCGTGTGCGACGGCGGCGTCCAGATCGGCGTATCTGCCGCCGTCGGAGAAGGAGTCGGGGGTGACGTTGAGGACGCCCATCACCACCGGGGCGTCCGCTCGTACCAGATCGGTCACGGACCCGACAGTACCGTTCGCCAGCAGGGCTTCCGGCGACCGGGCGCGACCCGGGTACGACGCCCCTGACGTGCACATTGGAACAGGTGTACGATCGGTCGTCCGGGTCGAAGCGGGTCCACTCTTCGCGGCTTGTCGCAAAGGTGGCCGGCCCGTACGCTTTGGAATTGCCCAGCATCGAGATGGCGAAGCCCGGAGGGGAGGGCCGAAGCGGGAAGAATCCGCCCAAAGCTCACCACTCTTCGTGGTGGGTGACGGACGCAGCGTCGACGGCGCTGTTCCCGTCGAGCACCATCCCGCCAGGCTTGCCTAACTGCACCATCGCGGCGCCGCCGGCCGCGACCTTTGGGGAGGTTTCCAGTGATCGCCATCGAGCTCATGGCAACGGCGTCCACCGCCGTCGACCACGCGCTCCACACCCTGGCGTCGACTCCACTCGCCGAGCCGGCTCCGAAGGGCATCGACACCGACAACGTCGTCACGTTCTTCGCCAGCAAGGTCGCGCCGATCCTGCTCGCCGTGCTCGGCGTGATCTTCATCGGCCGGGCCAGCCGAGGTGAGATCTCCAAGGTGCTGACCAGCTCCGCCATCGCCATCATCGGGCTGGCCTTCATCGCCGGCGCGGCCACACTCTTCTTCGTCGGCGACTACCTGATCAACCTCATCTTCGAGTAGGGCGTTGGGCGACGATGCGGCTGCGCACCGACGACGACATCTACCGGGCTCGCCTCGTCTACCTGGGGCCGCCCGGCTACACCCTGCCCGTCCATCTGCCGTACGCCCAGTACGGCCTGTTCATGCTGCTCGTACCCCTCTACGTGTTCATCCACTGGTTGTTCACGCTCCAGGTCGAGCTCTTCCCCGCCTGGGAGATCTCGCTCGCCATCGTGACGACCTCGTTCATCTTCCGGTACGTCGACCCGGACCGGCCGGCGCGCATGGTCATCCGGACCGCGCTGACCGACTGGCGACGCACCCGGGAGCCGGCCGCCGAGCTGCGGGACCCGCGCCTCGTCGCGAGCCGGATCAGGATCCGGGAGGAACTGGCATGACCGGGCGCAGGCCGACGACGCAGACGAACGACGCGGGTGAGGCGGTCGCATGAGTCGCTCCTCCACGCCGGGTTCCCCGGCCGGACGCCCGGCCGACACGCCTGGTAACCGTGCGCGATCGTTCGACTACCCACCGGACGAGGATCTGGACGAGGTCGTGCTGGACCCGGCGCTCGTCACCAGCCCCGGCCACGGCCGCGTCGGCGTGTTCCAGCCGCCACGCCCGCTCGGCTCGCGCGGTGGTGACGGCGCGCGCGAGCCGGTCCGCCCCGACGGCGACATCGACTCGCCGTTCCTCGACCTGTTCGGCGGCGCGCAGCCCCGAATCCGCCGCCCCGCCGCCGCCACCCCGCCGGCCCTGCCGGTCGAGCCGGTGGTTGCCCCACCCCGACGCGGCGTCGGCGGCGTCGGGCGCGACGCGCTGCCGATCCCGCACCAGCCCGCCGCGCCGGCCGAACCCGCGCCGCCGGCCCGGCCCGAACCGCCGGTCCGGGAGCCCGCCCCCGGCGTACGCGCGGTGGAGCGACAGCGGCCGGAGCACGCGCTCGCCGCGCCCGCCGAGCCGCCCGCGCTCGACCCGCCGCCGGCGACCCGCAGCCGGGTCCCGCTCCAGGCGGGCGACCGGCTCGCGCTCCGCCCCACCGCCGCGCCGGAGCCGGCAGCCGAACCCGTGCTCCCGCCGCCCGCGCACGCCGAGCTCGGAGCCGCCGCGCACCGCACCGACCCGCGGGAGGTGGCACCCGACCTGCTGGACCGGCCGGCGCCGTCCCGGGAGGTCGGCCGGCCCGCGCACCGGGAGGTGACGCCGCCCCGGCAACGCTCGGCCGACCGCCGGAACAAGCCGTCCAAGCCGGTCCGGGTCCGCGCCCCGAAGATCAAGTTCGGCGACCGGGACCCGGCCGTCGAGTTGGCCATCACCGAGATCGCCGGCCACCTCACCTTCACCCCCAACACGGTCACCGCCTGGTACTGGCTGCCCGAGGTGCGCTGGGCGTTCCGCCCCGACGCGGAGCGCGAGGCGCTCCTCTCGGCCATCTCCGAGCAGTACGCCGGCCTGGCCGGATTCCGGCTGCACCTGCGCCGCACCACTCGGCCCTTCCCGGCCGACGAGTGGGCGCGCACCATCGACGCGCACACCGCCACCCCGCTGCCCGACGTGGCCGGCACTGCCGGCTGGGCCGACCACCTGGTCGCCGCCCAGCGGCACCTCATGTCCGTCAACCACGCCGAGGGCCAGACCTACCTCGGGGTCACCTTCGCCCGCCGGTCGCTCGGCGACTCGCTCACCGAACGCCTGCTGCGCACGTTCGGCCGGGGCACCGCCGACGGCGAACGGCGCCGACTGGGCCGCACCGTCGAGCAGTTCGACGAGGTGCTCGGCGCGTTCGGTATGCGCGGCCGCCGGGTCACCGCGCCCGAGCTGGAATGGCTGCTCTACCGCTCGGTGGCGCTCTGCATGGCGCCGCCCGGCGTGCTCTCCCCGATCACCAACGGCCGGTGGGAACGCGGCGACCTGCTGGCCCTCACCGAGCAGGTCGAGCGCTACCGCACCCCGTACGGCTCCACCGTGAAGCTGGTCAACCGGATGACCGGCGAGGAACGGCACGTGGCCGTGCTCGCGGTCGGCCGGATGGAACCGCTGGAGATCCCCGAGCGGCACGAGCCCTGGCTGCACTTCCACGAACGACTGCCGTGGCCGATGGAACTCTCCACCCGGGTCGACCTCCTCGGCCCCAACGACTCCTTCCGGAACCTCGAACACCGGCTCCGGATGATCCGCTCCCAGCAGCTCGACTACGCCGAGCACGGCATCGACGCCCCGCCCGAGCTGGAGCGGCTGGCCAAACGGGCCCTCGTGATCGGCGACGAGATGACCACCGGGCTGCCTGTCGACTCGGCCCGGGCGCACGGCTGGCACCGGATCGCGGTCGGCGGTCGCACCCGGGAGGAATGCCTGGAGCGGGCCCGCCGTCTCATCCAGCTCTACTCCCGCGAGCTGCGCATCTCGCTCCAGCACCCGAAGAACCAGGACTGGCTGGCCCGCGAGTTCATCCCCGGCGAGCCCATCGCCAACACCGGATACGTCCGACGGATGCCGGTCCAACTGCTCGCCGCCGCGCTGCCCCAGGCCGCGTCCACGGTCGGCGACCGGCGCGGCGACCTGATCGGCCGGACCGCCGGCACCTGCCGTCGCCCGGTCTTCCTCGACCTGCACTTCCCGATGGAGGTACGCGAACGCTCCGGGCTCGCCGTCTTCGTCGCCGAACCGGGCGGTGGCAAGTCCACGCTGCTCGGCGCGCTCGGCTACCTGGCCGCGCGGCGCGGCGTGCAGGTGACGCTGCTCGACCCGTCCGGCCCGCTGGCCCGGCTCTGCGCCATGCCCGAGCTGGCGCCCTACTCGCGGGTGCTCAACCTGACCGGCTCGGAACAGGGCACCCTGGCCCCGTACGCGCTGATCCCCACGCCGCTGCGCAGCGAGTTCGGCACCGGGGCGGCCGGCGACCGGGAGTTCGAGATCGCCGTCTCCAACGCCCGCGCCGAACGCCGGATGCTGGTGCAGGACATCTGCATGATGCTGGTGCCACCGCAGGTGGCCCGGGAGGCGTCCACCGCCACCCTGTTCCGGCACGCCGTACGCCAGGTGCCGGCCGAAGAGACCTCCACCCTGGACGACGTGGTCGCCTGCCTCCAGGGGCTCGACGACGACGCCGGCCGTGAACTGGCGAACCTGCTGCTCGACACCGCCGAGATGCCGCTGGCGATGCTCTTCTTCGGCCGCCCGCCGGAAGGACTGCTCGGCGCCGACGCCGCGCTCACCGTGATCACCATGGCCGGCCTCCGGCTGCCCGACCTCAAGATCGAGCGGGAGTACTGGTCGGCCGAGGAGGCCCTGGCCCTACCGATGCTGCACACCGCGCACCGGCTGGCGGTCCGCCGCTGCTACGGCGGGTCGATGGGTTCCCGGAAGCTCGTCGGACTGGACGAGGCGCACTTCATGGAGGGCTGGCGCTCCGGACGGTCGTTCCTCGTCCGGCTCGCCCGCGACTCCCGGAAGTGGAACCTCGCCGCGCTGGTCGCCTCGCAGAATCCGAAGGACATCCTCGGCCTCGACGTGCAGAACCTCGTCTCCACCGTCTTCGTCGGCCGCATCGCCGAGGACAGCGAGATCGCCTCCGAGGCGCTGCGGCTGCTCCGGGTGCCGGTCGACGACGGCTACGAGGCCACCCTCGCCTCGCTCTCCCAGGCCGACAGCGGTTCCGCCAACCGGCTCGGGTTCCGTGAGTTCGTCATGCGCGACGTCGACGGACGCGTGCAGAAGGTCCGGGTCGACGTGTCGTACGTCGACGGGCTGCTGAAGCACCTGGACACCACCCCTGCCGCGGTCGCCCAGGCCGCCGGCCAACTGCCGACCGTGCTGGCTGATCTGGAGGCGTGACATGGCGAGGGCCCGGGCACGGATCACGGCGCTCCTCATCGCCCTCGGCGTACTCGCCGGGGCCACCATCTCCTGGCCGCTGATCGGGGGCACACCCGCGTACGGGGCCGGCCCGGTCGCCCAGGCGCGGGCCGAACTGTGCAGCACCAAGGAGTGGCAGGCCGACTTCCGGGCCTGCGTGGGCAAGCTCAAGGCGGTCAGCGAGGACCAGGTCGAGTGCCGTAACGCGCCGGTGCCCGGCGCGCCGGACTCCGGCCTTGCCGGCTGGTTCGCGGCCCGCCCCGACTCCGCCAAGCAGCCCGGCCCCAAGGGTCTCTACAGCGACTACGGGTACGCCGGCTACAGCTACACCACGTACGACGTGGACGGCGGCTGCGCCTCGTCCGTGCTCCACCCGGACTACCGCTTCACCACGATGGTGGCGAACGGCGAGTTCATGTTCGCCAACGCGGTGATCGGCGCGTCGAACGCGTTGCGGGAGCGCGCGTGGGACCCACGGACCATGTGGCGCTGGGCGGACCCGCTGGTGGAGCAGGCCACCAAGGCCGTCTACCAGAAGGTGTTCAGCGTCTTCGGCATCATCACCATCTGCGTGGTCGGCCTCTACCTGCTCTGGCGCTCCCGCCAGTCGGACATGAGCAACGCGATGACCACTGCCGGCTGGGCGATCCTGGTGATGGTGGCGGTGACCGCACTGGCCGCCTGGCCGGTGAAGTCCGCGAACATCGCCGACAGCACGCTGATCACCACCCTCGGCGTGGTGCACGACGCGGTCGGTCCATCCACCAAGGACGTCCCGCCGGACAAGTGCGTACTTCCCAACCCGGATGCCTGCGTGGACAAGCGCCCGCCGGCCGTACGGGCCAGCGACACCGCGACCGAGACCATGCTCTACCGCAACTGGCTGCGCGGTGTGCTCGGCTCCGCGGACAGCGAAACCGCCAAGAAGTACGGCCAGGCACTCTACGACGCGAAGTCGCTGACCTGGGACGAAGCCGCATCGATCCGAAGCAATCCGGCGACGCGGGACGTAGTGATCAAGGCCAAGCAACAGCAGTGGGCCCGGGTCGCCGAGCAGATCAAGTCGGAGGACCCGGAGGCGTACGAGTACCTCCAGGGCACCAAGGACATGGATCGGATCGGTGCCGGCTTCATCGCGGTGCTGGCCTCGCTGCTGTTCGCCATGTTCGACCTCACCGCGTCCGTGCTGGTGCTGCTCGGCTTCCTGATCTTCCGGTGGGCGGTGATCGCCGCGCCCATTCTCGGCACGGTCGGGTTGATGCGCCCGGCCAGCGCCGGGCTCCGCCGGCTGGCGAACGCCGTGGTGGCCGCCGTGTTCAACATCGCCATCTTCGGCACCGGCGCGGCCATCTATCTCTTCGCCGTCGACCTGATCATGAACACGGCCACCCTGCCGGGTTGGCTCCAGGTGGTCCTGGTCTGGCTCTGCGGGGTGGTGGGCTGGCTGTTGCTGCGGCCGTACCGGCGGATCACCCAGCTCGGCGGCAAGGACAGCAGCGAGGCGGTCAGCTCGGCCGGCTCGTGGCACCGCCGGTTCTTCCGGGACATGCGGGTCGCCGCCCGGCTGGACGTCGCCGAGCCCGGCGGCACCAACGAGCCGGCGTTCAGCCGGCGTCGCGGCGTCGTCGCCGACCAGCGCAGCCTCCGACCGGAGGCCCGGCACGAGGATCCGGCGCACGCCGCCACACCCGTCGAGCGGGAGCGGCCGGACGGACGGGAACGGCCGGACGAGGCGCCCGCGCCCGAGCGCACCGGTGGACGGCCCACCACTGCTCCCCGGCCGCGCCGCGCACCGTCCACCTGGACCGAGCCGGACGTGCCCGAGGAGGTTCCCTCCTACGCCGTCTACCGACCCGACTCGGCGGACCGGGCGACCGCACCGGCCACCCGGCCGGCGCCGCGGATCCGCTCCGAGGCCAGGTGACCTCCGATGCGACGGACGCTGGAGTTCCTCTTCACCCGGGTCCTCCGGTCCCGGCTCGGCATCGCGCTGGTGATCGCCGTTCTCGTCTTCGGGGTGATCGGCACGGCCCGGCTGGTCTCCGGAGCCGGCGATGGCGGCGTCGGCGTGGCCGTCCGTCCCACCCAGCCGATCAGCACCGTGGATCCCGAGGCCGGTGAGGACGGGGTGCTGTCCAGCCCGCCGGCGGCGGTCGCCCCGAAGACCCGCCCCGGTGAGCCCACCCCCGAGCAGGTGGCCGGACGCTTCACCACCGCCTGGCTGGCCGGTCCGGGCAGCACCGGCGACGCCTGGCAGGCTCGGCTGCGTCCGCTCTCCACGCCCGCGCTGGTGGAGAAGATGACCGGGGCCGACCCGGAGACCGTGCCGGCCCGGCGGACCACCGGCCCGCCGACTCTCCGCCCCCGCACCGAGACCTTCGTGGAGGCACTGATCCCGCTGGACGACGGCACGCTCCGGCTCGAACTGGTCGCTCCGGACGGGCCATGGTTGGTGGACGCGGTCGACTGGGAGCGGTCGTGAGCGCCGGCGCGGCCGCCGTCGGGCAGGTCCGCCGCAAGGTTAGGGGCGGCGTGCTGGCCACCGCGGTCACCGGCGTACTCGCCCTGCTCTGCTGCGTGGGTGGCGCCGCCGCCTTCTTCCTCACCGAACTGGGCGGCGATCGGGAGGACCCGAAGCTCGCCGGCCTGACCTGCGACCCCACCTATCAGGTGACCCTGACCGGGGACATGCCGCGCTTCGCCGAGTACGGCGACGGCCAGCTGCGCAACGCCGCCGCCATCATCAAGACAGGCCAGGACATGAAGGTGCCGGCCCGGGGGTGGGTGATCGCGTTGGCCACCGCGATGCAGGAGTCGGCCCTGCGCAACCTGGCCAACAGCCGCGTGCCGGCGTCGCTGGCGCTGCCGCACGAGGGGGTCGGCGCCGACCACGACTCGGTGGGCCTGTTTCAGCAGCGGCCGGGCTGGGGCAGCGTCGAACAGCGGATGACGCCGTCGTACGCGGCGCGCAAGTTCTACCAGAAGATGGTGAAGGTGCCGAACTGGCAGCAACGGCCGCTGTCCGTGGTGGCGCAGCGGGTTCAGGTCAGCGCGTTCCCGGATGCCTATGCCAAGCACGAGGAACTGGCGGGGCGGATCGTCGACGCGCTCGCCGGCGGGGCGGCCCGGACCGTGGAGATCGCCGGCAAGGCGGTCTGTGACGCCGCCGCCGGGGCCCGGATCGCCGCCTCCGGCTGGACCGCGCCGCTGCCCGGCGGGGTGGTCTCCGGTTTCCGGACCGACGCCCGCCCGAGCCACGACGGCGTGGACCTGGCCGCGGACAAGCGCACCGAGATCCACGCCGCGTCGGCCGGTCGCGTGCTGGTCGCCAGGTGCGACCCCGACCACTCCGGCCGGCGGGACTGCGACCGGGACGGCTGGCCGGACAAGGGTGGCTGCGGGTGGTTCGTCGACATCCTGCATGCCGGCGGCTTTATCACCCGCTACTGCCACATGATCGAACGACCCCGGGTACGTCCGGGTCAGGAGGTCGCGGCCGGTGAGGTGATCGGGCTCTCCGGCACCAGCGGCAACTCCTCCGGCCCGCACCTGCACTTCGAGGTGCACCACGACAGCGACCGGTCCAGCCGCGGTGCGGAGAACCCGGTGCCGTTCATGCGCGAGCGCGGTGCGCCCCTCACCGGGACCGGATGAGTTCGCCGCCCATGAGCAATCCGCTGCCCGACCCGTTCGCGGACCGCCCCGACTGGGCCCCGCTGCCACCCCGCCCGATCGAGATCGTGCCCGCCACCGGCGGGACCGAGCTGCGCGGCCGCCGGGTGCTGGTCGGCCTGCCCGGCCTCGGCTGGCGCGGTGACCTGCGCGCCGACGAGCGGGTGGTGCAGGGCAGCCGCACCTACGTGCCGGTCATCCCGGAACACGAGTGGTACCGGGCCGAATCCGAGCAGGTGGAGGTGTTCGCGCCGCTGGTGCCGGTGGAACGCGTCTGGGTGGAGACGGTCGGCGGACGGAGACCGCCGGCTGGTCCGGCCGAGTCGGGCATCCGGCTGGTCTCGCTGGACGCGCCCACCCGCCGACCACCCACCCCGGTCTTCGAGACCGACGCGGTGACCGGACGGCGCGTGGTCCACGTCGACGACGGCACGGAGCGGCGTGACCTGCGGGCCGTCACCGAGACCTACTCAGGCGCGGACGGCGACATCTGCGTCCGGGTGGCACCCGAGCTGGAGTGGTACCGCTGGGCCTGGCGCGGACAGGCGCCGACCACCCTGGAGGTACCGGTCCACCTGCTCTGGCTGGAGTAGCCGGGCTCAACTGCCGCGCTGGGCCGCACAGACGCCCCAGCCGTCTTCCCGCCTTGTCTCGAACCGCCAGCCCTGCCGGTCGGTCTGCGAGATGCCGTCGACGGAAGCGGAGATGATGAGCTCGACCGCGACCATCGCGACATCGCCCGACTCCCGGGTGGTCAACGGGCCCCAACTCACCGAGATCGTCGTGCCGAACCGCCGTTCCCGGGCGACGAGGTCGTCCCGCAGTGACCGCAGGCCCTCCAGGTCGGTCCGGCCGTCGCAGGTGAACTGCTTCGCCTTGGTGTCGTTGCGGTCCTCCAAGAGCGCCTGGACGTAGTTGGCCACCACCACGTCCGGGGCGCTGCGGTCCGGGGCGGTTGCCCGGTCGTACAGCACGAAGCCGACCACCGCGCCGCCCGCGCAGAGCAACGCCACCACTCCCGCGACGACCGCGAGCACGGTGCGCAGCGGGCGCTTGGGGCGGGCCGGTGCCGGCGCGGGCGCCGGGGGCGCCAACTGCTCCGGCGGGGTCCGCTGCGCCGGTACTCGGGAGACCTGGGAACCGGCGGGGGGCTGCACTGATTCCACCTCCTGAGGTTATCGGCTGCGGGCCGCGTACCCAATGCCTCAGAACTGGCGGATCGTGGCGAACCGCCGGGCGGACGCCGCCCGGCGCGGACCTGGTGGGGTCCGTGCCGGACGGTCGTGTCATGCCCGCGGGGGTCCGGCGGGACGGTGTCGCGTCAGGAGAGCCGGTACGCCCGGACAACCTCCTGCTCCACCGTGTTGCCGGCGTCGTCGGAGGCGGTGGCCTTCAGCGAGACGAATCCGCTGGTGCGCGGGTACCGGAGGGTGGCGTTCCAGGTGCCCGCTCCGGCCGCCGTCAGCCTGACCGGCTGCCAGGTCGCGCCGTCGTCGTAGGAGACGCTGAGAGTGGCACCGGCGATCTTCCCGGCACCCACGACCCCGGCCACGTGCGAGGCGGCCAGGCTGATCTTCTGGTGGCTGCCGGCCCGCACCGACCCGGTCAGGTCGGTGTCGACCCCGTAGTCGAGCTGGACCAGCGGCAGCAGCACCCGGTCGTCGGCCTGGGTGGCCCGGAAGCCCCAGACGCTGCGGGTTCGGGTGGAGGTGACCCAGGGGTCGGCGGGCCGGGTGGTCTCCTGCTCGAACCGGTAGTCGGCGCTGCCGGAGGCCACCGGCGCCGCCACCTGGACGGCCTGCGCGGGCTGCTCCCGACCGATCAGCTTGCCGTTCTGGTAGAGCCGGGACCGGACGGTGCTGACTCCGTCGTCGATCGAGCCGGTGATGTCGGTGTCGCCACCGGCCGGCGGGACGTTGACGGCGAAGACGTTGCCGTTGCGGTACGGGTACCAGAAACCGGGGCCGAGCCGCGGGCGGGTGACCGGGGCGAACCACTTCCGCGCCACGTGCTGACCGGGCCGGTAGGTGACCTGGTTGTAGCGCTGCTCCCAGCCGGGCATCAGGAGAGCCTTCTGGTACCAGCTGGTGCCTTCCTGCGTGGACAGGTAGTCGACCCGGGTGGACGGGGCCGCCACCGGCTGGTCGACGCCGAGGCACGGCGGCCAGTGGTAGGAGCGGCAGTCGGCCCGCTGTTCGAAGGCGATCGCCGGGGTGCCGGCGTGGAAGTTCTGGTCCACCCGGGCCAGTTCCTTGGCGGCCGGCGCGTACGTCGGGTCGGTCGGCACCTCGCCCGGCCAGGCCCGGACCACGTCGTAGACGTACGGGCTGAATGCGACGGCGACGCCGCGCAGGCGCAGGGTGCCGGCCTGGGCCGCCGCGCGCACGCGCTCACCCTCGGCCCGGGTCAGCGACACCACCGGCAGGTTCGTCCCGCCGGCTGCGGCGTAGTACGCGCCGGGCCGGTCGTTGACCACGACCAGCAGGGCGGCTCCGGCCGCGTTCGCGGCGGCGGCCCGCTGGGCGGGGGACACGGCGTCGTCCCGGGTCACCAGCACGGCCTTGCCCTTGGCGTCGAGGCCCTGGTAGTCGGTGCCGTTGCCGGCGTACACGGCGGCGAGGTCGACCTTGCCGTCGAGCCGGGTCGAGCCGGCCTGGTAGCGCGGGTCCAGCTGGACGGCGGCCGGGGTGTGTCCGGCCAACTTCAGGTGGTCGACCTCGCGGCTCCACCGGACGGCGAACTCGAAGGTGCCGCCACTGATCTTCCCGGTCGGTGCGACGTAGACGTCATCGATGGCGGACGGCACGGCGTAGGTGTTGGTGAAGGCACCGTACTGACCACCGATGCCGGAGTCGCGGAAGTACTGCACCCGGCGGTAGGCGTCCTCGCTCGGTCGGGGCGTGGTGGCGGCCACCTTGTGCGCCTGCCGGGCGTCCAGGTCCACGGTCCGGTCGGCGTCGAGCTTCAGGCTCGGAGTGCCCAGCAGGGCCATGCCGGCGGAGTCGGGCCCGCCGTCGCCGGAGACCGGCAGCCAACTCGTCACGTTGTACTCGCCGGGCGGCAGGCGCAGTGCCGTGGCGGTCCCGGTGGCCGGGTCCAGGGCGATCGTGCGGATGGCCTGGTCGCCGTACCGGTAGACGGTCACGTAGCCGCCGGCCGGCTTGCCGTCGCGACCCTCGGCGGTGATCGTGAGCTGGTACCGCTCGTCCTCCTTGACCAGGCCGAGCGCGGTGTGCGCGCGGACGGTGCCGGTGGTGTCGGTGGCGACCACGGCACCGGCGTACTTGCCGGTGGCCGGGGCGTCGTCCGCGTCGGCGGTGACGGTCGCGGTGGCGGTGCCCCCGGCCGGCAGGGTGACCCGCGCCGGGGAGACCGCGGCGAGCGCGGCGGGCTTCCCGTCCGGCCCGGTCATGGTCGCCGCGAGGTCGAGGGTGACCGCCTCGGTGCCGCTGTTGGCGTACGTGAGGGTGCGGCTGACGGGCTGGTCGCCGTCGTGCGGCCAGTCGTAGAAGCCGAGGTCGGCGGCGCCGGTGGCCTGCACGTCGCCGAGGGCGGCCGGCACGTCCAGCCGACCGGCGCCCACCTGGTACGGGGTGGTGCCGGCGAGCTGCTTCGACGCCGACATGAGGCTGTCCTTGATGCGGGCGGCCGGCCAGTCCGGGTGCTTCGCGGCGACGATGGCGGCGGCTCCGGCCACGTGCGGGGTGGCCATCGAGGTGCCGCTCATCTTCACGTAGCTGCCGGTGCCGGAGCTCTGCGCGGCGCGGGCGGCGAGGATCTGCACGCCGGGTGCGGAGAGGTCCGGCTTGAGCCCGTTGTCACCGAACCGGGGGCCCTGGCTGGAGAACGCGGCGCGGACGTCCCTGCCATCCACGGCGGCGACGGTGAGCGCGGCGTCGGCGGCGCCGGGGCTGCCGATGGTCGACTCGCCGTAGGTGTTGCCGGCGGCGATGACGAAGAGCGCGCCGGTCTGGGCGGTGAGCCGTTCGACGGCCTGTGCCATCGGGTCGGTGCCGTCGCTCGGCTCCTGCGAGCCGAGGCTCATGTTGACCACCTTGGCGTGCTGGGCGGCCCACTCCATCCCGGCGATGATCCACGAGTCCAGGCCGGAGCCGGAGTCGTCGAGCACCTTGCCGATCACCAGGTCGGCGCCGGGCGCGACGCCCTTCTCGACGCCCCCGGAGGCGGCGCCGCTGCCGGCCACCGTGGAGGCGACGTGGGTGCCGTGCCCGCGGCGGTCGCCGGTGTCGGAACCGGGCACGAAGGAGACCGCGTCCTTGACCTTCCCGGCGAGGTCGGGGTGGGTGGCGTCGACGCCGGTGTCGAGCACGGCGACGGTGGTGCCCTTGCCGTCGTACCCCGTGGACCAGGCCCGCGGCGCGCCCACCTGGGCGACGCTGTCGGCCAGGTCGACGTGGACCCGGCCGTCGAGCCAGAGCTTGCCGACGCCGCCGGCGAAGCGGCCGGACGTACCGGTCGGGGCGAGGGATCGCCAGAACGGCTGCGCGTCCTTCTTGGCGGTGCTGATCGCCAGGCCGTCGATGCTGGTCAGGTCGCGTACCTTGCGGGCCTTCGCCGGGGTGGTGCGGGCGGACCGGGCGGTCGCGGTGCCGGTGTAGGTGGCGATCAGGGGCAGCTCGGCGGCGTGCGCGTCGTCGAAGCCGTCCTCGATCAGCTCGGTGACGTTGAACAGGTCCCGGTCGAGCCGGTTGGCCGCGAGGTACGGCAGCGCCTCGTCGGGGATGACGTACAGATCGTCGCCGATCGTCTGGGTGTGCACCCCGCCGACCGAGCCGTGGCTCTGGTCGACGGTGACCACGTCCGGTCCACCGCTCTGGTGGGTGACCCGGACGACGTCACCGGTGACCAGGGTGAGGGTGTCGGTGGCCTCGGCGGTGCCCGGGAGGGTCGGCGCCGAGGGCTGGCTGCCGGCGGCGGCCGGGGTTCCGGGCGCGGCGGCGAGCGCCGCCGCGACGGTGACGGCGAGCAGGCGACGGGTACTTCGTGGCATCGAATGACCTCTCGGTGAAGACCTGGGACGGCCTGACGATCCGCCGTCGACGGTGGCCCGGGCAACGGATCGACCACGGCGGCTTCCCTCCATGACGCAAAGCCGCCACACTTGATCACCGGTGAGGCGGCGGAGGCGTGACATGGTGCTGGACGTGCTGGGGTTGAGCAGCGAGGAGTCGACGGCGTACCGGGCGTTGGTGTCCATGCCCTCGGCCGGGCCGGGGGATTTGGCCCCCCGGGTCGGCGGTGACCGGGACGAGGCGGCCCGGCTCCTCGGCGTGCTGGAACGCAAGGGTCTGGCCGCGCGCAGCGTCGGTGACATCGCCCGGTTCGTGGCCTCTCCGCCGGGCACCGCGTTCGGCGCGTTGCTGTTGCAGCGGCAGAACGAGCTGCGCCTGGCCGAGCTGGAGCTGGGTTCGCTGGCCGAGCTGTACCGGGCAGCGAGCGCCGGGCGCGGCGTCGCCGAGGTGGTCGACGTGATCATCGGGGTCCCGGCCCTGCGGCAGCGGCTGGAGCAGCTTCAACTCGGCGCCAAGTCTGAGGTGATGACCTTCGTCAAGGCACCGGTGGCGATCATCAGCGGCGCGGAGAACACCGCCGAGGACGACGCGGTGGCCCGGGGCGTGCGCTACCGGGTCCTGCTGGAGCGGGCGATGCTCGACGAGGACGTCGACATCGACGGGATCGTGGCGGCCCGCAACGCCGGGGAGGAGATCCGGATCGCGGACAGCCTGCCGCTGAAGCTGTTCGTCGTGGACCGCGAGATCGCCCTCCTGCCGCTGATCAGATCATCCGACGTGGCCACCACCGGGGCGCTGCTGGTGCACCAGAGCGGCCTGCTGGACGCCCTCATCGCGCTCTTCGAGCTGGAGTGGGCGACGGCCATGGAGGTCACCGCCTCGGCCGACGGCTTCGCCGGCTCGGGGGTGGACGACCTGGACGTGCAGATCCTGACCCTGCTGCTCACCGGCCTGACCGACCAGGCGGTGGCCAGTCACCTGCGGACCTCGCTGCGGACCGTGCAGCGGCGGGTCCGTCGGCTGATGGACCTCGCCCGGGTGCAGACCCGGATGCAGCTCGGCTACCAGGCGTCCCGACTGGGCTGGCTCCCGGGTGAGTCGGGGCACCGCCGAGGGTAAGGACAGACGCACCGCCGGGGTAAAGACCGGCGCAGCGCCGACGGACATCCCGGAGGACGGGTCCCGGCTGGGATACCGTCACAGCTCGGGGAGCAGGGGTCGGCCTCGGGAAGAGAGGTGGACGCGATGGCGAGTCCTAAGGCGCGAGCCGGCCGGGCCGCCGTCCTGCACCGGCGGGCGGAGGCTGCCGCGACCGCCGCCGCCGGCATCCTCGACGAGATCCGTCCCGCCCCCGCCGACCACCATCGGCAGTACGAGCTGGCCGAGCGGCTGCGTACCGCGGCGGCGCTCGCCGCGCCCGGCTGGGCCGGCACGGCGCTGGAGGAACTGGCCGTGGCGACGCCGCCCGGTGACCACCCGCCGCCGCTGGTCCGGGTGGGCACCGCCGCGCCGCTGGACGATGCCCGGTTCCCCGCGCTGGTGCCCCTGCTCGACAGCGGCCATCTGGCCGTCGACGCCGACGCGCGCGACCCGCGGGTCGCCGGGCTGCTCCGGGCACTCCTGCTGCGGATCTTCGCCGCCACCCCGGCCGGCGCGCTGCTGGCCCGGGCCGTCGACGGCACCGACCCGGCCGGCACCTTCGCGGGCTTCGTGGCGCTGGCCGATGCCGGTCTGCTGCCGCCGCCCGCCACCGACGTCGCGGGGCTGCGGGCGGTGCTCGCCGAGGCCGAGCAGTGGGTGGCCGCCGGCACCGCCCGGCAAGGCGGACACGACCGTACGTTGCTGGTCGTGCTGGCCGCCCTGCCGGACGGTGCCACGCCCTCCGACCTGACCCGAATCGAGGAACTCGCCGCCCGGGGGCACCGGACGGGGCTGCACCTGGTGGTGGCCGGCTGGTCCGGCCGACCGCCGCTGCCGCAGGCCACCACGATCACCGTCCGCACCGCGTACGCGCTTGTCGGCGACCCGCCGGCGGCCGGCTTCAGCGGCCCGGGCGTCGAGGCGCCCGGCGGGTTGAACTCGCCGGTGTTCCTGGACGACGATCCGCCGGCCGAGTTGGTCGCGGAGGTGTGCCGGCGGCTGGCCCGGCAGATCGAGGACGGTTCGCGGCTGGCCCTGGCCGATCTGCTGCCGGCCGACGGGTTCTGGGCCGACGGTTCGGCCGACGGCCTCAGCACCACGGTCGGTGACGCGGCCGGGCGCCCGGTGAGTCTCGGGTTCACCGAGCTGACCCCGCACTGGCTGGTGAGCGGTCGGTCGCAGGCCGGGCGTTCGGCTTTCCTCACCGACACGCTGTTCGGGCTGGCCGCCCGGTACGGCCCGGACGAGCTGGAGTTCTACCTGGCCGACCTGGGCGACGGGGAGTCCTTCGTGGAGTTCCTCCAGACCGAGCGGGACCGTTCCTGGGTGCCGCAGGTCCGCGCCGCCGGGATGGCCGCCGACCGGGAGTACGTCGCGGACCTGTTCGGTGAGCTGGAGGCGGAGGCGCGCCGCCGTGAGGAGGCGTCCCGGCGGGCCGGCGGGCAGCGGTACGCCGAGCTGCGCCAGCACCAACCGCTGCCCCGGATCGTCTGTGTGATCGACAACTTCCCGCTGGTGCTGTGCGACCGGGACCGGCTCGCCACCGACCTGCTGGCCCGGCTGGACGCGTTGGCCCGGGTCGCCCGCGCGTACGGGATCCATCTGGTCCTGGCCGGCGAGGGTGACCTGGGCATCGGTGGTCCACGCGATCCGCTGCTCGGCCAGTTCCCGGTGCGGGTGGCGCTGCCCGGCGGCTCGGCGGTGCTGGAGCCGGCGAACGACTCGGCGGCCGGCCTGCCGGTGGGCAGCGCGGTGGTGAACACGGCCGGGGGCCTCGGTGGCCCGCGTGGCGCGACCCGCGGCCACGAGCGGATGATCCGCTTCCCGGACCCGTACGGGGATCCGGACGTCCTCGCCGACCTGCGACGGCGGCTGTGGTCGGCGCGGCCGGAGACGGCGGTTCCGCCGGTGGTGTTCGCCGGCTACGCCCGCCCACTGCTCGCCAACGATCCGCGGCACCGGGCCGCGCTGGCCGGGCGGGTGCATGCGCCGGCCGCGCTGCTGGGCCGCGCGGTGGACGTGCGGCGCACCACGGTGGCGGTGCCGCTCGGGCCGGTCGCGGGCCGGAACCTGGCGGTGCTGGGTGGGGACGAGGAGGCCGAGCGGCTGCTGGTCACCGCCGTGCGCAGCGCGGCGGCGGCGCATCCGGACGCCGGGCGGTTCGTGCTGGCGCCGCTGGCGAACGGGTCGGCCGAGCCGGCCGGCGTGCTGGCGGCCGAGCTGGCCGGGCGGCACCGGGTGGAGACGGTCGACGCCGGCGGGTTGCGCGCGGCCATCGAGGCGGACGAGCCGGGTTACCTGGTGGTGTTCGGGCTGGACGTGCCGGACGCCGCCGAGTTGCCGCCGGAGCTGCTGGGGTCGTTGCTGTTGGAGGGTCCGCCGGCCGGCCGGCACCTGCTCGGCTGGTGGCGTACCCCGGCGCCGCTGGCCGGGCTGCTCGGGCCCGGGGGCGAGGTGGACAAGCTCACCGCCGTGGCGGTCACCGACGTGCCGGGTGGACGGCTGGAGCGACTCTTCGACCGGCCGGTGTGGTGGCATCCGAGGCCCGGTCGCGCGGTGCTGTGGGACGGCCCGGAGGAGCAGGGCACGGTCTTCGTGCCGTTCGGCACCGGGGAGGCGGCCCGATGAGCGGGACTCCGACGGCGGTTCCCGGGCCGCGCGTGGGTGATCCGACGGTGACGGTGGACCCGGCCGAGTCGGCCTGGGCGGAGTACGTCGCGGCGGCGCGGCAGCTCGACGGCGTACGCCGGGCGGCGGCGACCGCCGCCGGGGAGCAGGCGCGGTCGGTGACGGCGGCCCGCGAGGAGCTGACCGGGGTACGCGAGCGGCTGGCCGCGCAGCAGTCCCGGCTGCGGGAGCTGGGCGTACCGGCGATCTCGCTGGCCCCGACGCCGCCGGAGGTGAGCGAGGCGGCCCGGTCGATGGCGGGTGGGCCGTCGGCCGTGCTGGCGGCGCTGCGGGCTGCCGGCGGCTGGGCGGACGCCGCGGACGACACGTTGGCCGCGCACGGCCTGCCCCGGCTGGCCCGCTGGCCGGCCCGCCCGCGCAACCTGCTGGTGTACGGGCCGTTGGCGTTGGTGGTGCCGCTGTTGCAGCTCGTCCTCTACGCGGTCGCGGGTGCCGGGCCGGTGACCGTGTTGGCGCTGCTGGTGGGGCTGCCGCTGCCGGCGGTGGCGTTCATGCTGGGTTGGCTGGCGGTCGGGCGGGTGTTCCGTCCGCGCCCGACCGACCGGGTGGACCGGACGCCCCGGTTCGGCGCGCTGGTCTGCCTGGTCCCGGCCGTGCTCACCGCCGCCGGTCTGCTGCTGGCCATGCTGCCCGGCTGACCGGCCCCGGGACGACCACGGCCGCGCCGGGAAGCGTGGACGCCGGTCGGGTCAGCGGTGCATGATCAGCGCCATCGCCTCGGCCCGCGACTTGGCGTCGTTCTGGAGGCCGCCCCGGACCGCCGAGGTGATGGTCTTGGCGCCGGACTTCTGGATGCCGCGCATCGCCATGCACATGTGCTCGCACTCGAGCACCACGATGACGCCGCGCGGGGCGAGGCTGGACATCAGCAGGTCGGCGATCTGCGACGTGAGCCGCTCCTGCACCTGCGGCCGGCGGGCGAACACCTCGACCAGTCGGGCCAGCTTGGACAGGCCGGTGATCCGGCCGTCCGGCCCGGGGATGTAGCCGATGTGGGCGCTGCCCCGGAACGGCAGCAGGTGGTGCTCGCACAGGCTCATCACGTCGATGTCCCGAACGAGCACCAACTCCTCATGGTTGGCCTCGAAGGTGGTGCGGAGCACCTGCGCCGGGTCGACGCGCAGGCCGGCGAAGAGTTCGGCGTACGCGCGGGCGACCCGGGCCGGTGTCTGCTGGAGGCCGTCCCGGTCCGGGTCCTCACCGACCGCGATGAGGATCTCCCGGACCGCCTTCTCGATCCGGCCCAGGTCGACGCTGTCCTCGACCGGGCCGCCGGTGAGCTTGCCGCTGATCAGGCGCGCGGCCACGTAGTCGAGCGCGTCGTCCCCGTCGGGCTCGGTCGCGGAGACGGCCGGCTCCCGGTGAGGGGAGCCGGCCGTCGGGTCGGTGCTCAGTGCGAACCGTCCGAGTTGTTGCTGGCGCCGCCGACCGAGATGCCGTCGGCGGTGGCCTGCTTCTGCAGCGCGTCCTTCTCGGCCGGGGTGAGCACCGGCGGCTCGGTGGAGGGCAGGCGCTTGCCGAAGCCGTGATAGGGCGCCATCGGCGGGCGCTTGACCACCCGGGCGGCGATCCGCGCCATATCGGCGGTGGAGAGGGTCTCCTTCTCCATCAGCTCAAGGACCATGGTGTCCAGCACGTCCCGGTATTCCACCAGGATCTCCCAGGCCTCGTCGTGCGCCAGCTCGATCAGCGCGCGCATCTCGCTGTCGATCTCGGCGGCCACCGAGTCCGAGTAGTCCCTCTCATGGCCCATGTTGCGGCCGAGGAACGGCTCGTCGCCGCTGGTGCCGTACTTGATCGCACCGAGCTTGGAGCTCATGCCGTACTGGGTGATCATCGCGCGGGCCAACTGGGTGGCCTTCTCGATGTCGTTGCCGGCGCCGGTGGTCGGCTCGTGGAACACGAGTTCCTCGGCCGCCCGACCGCCCAGCGCGTACGCCAGGGTGTCGATCATCTCGGCCCGGGTCTGGGTGTACTTGTCCTCGGTCGGGAGGACCAGCGTGTGCCCCAGCGACCGGCCCCGGGACAGGATGGTCACCTTGTGCACCGGCGCGGCGTGCGGCAGCGCCCAGGCGACAAGCGCGTGCCCACCCTCGTGGTACGCGGTGATCTTCTTCTCCTGGTCGCTCATCACCCGGGTGCGACGCTGCGGGCCGGCGATCACCCGGTCGATCGACTCCTCGAGCGAGTCGTTGGAGATCGCCCGCTGCTCCTTGCGCGCGGTGAGCAGCGCGGACTCGTTGATCACGTTGGCCAGGTCGGCGCCGGAGAAGCCCGGGGTACGCCGGGCCACCGCGTCGAGGTCGACGTCGGGCGTGAACGGCTTGCCCTTGGCGTGCACCCGCAGGATGGCCTTGCGGCCCTCCATGTCGGGGGCGTCGACCGGGATCTGCCTGTCGAACCGGCCCGGGCGCAGCAGCGCCGGGTCGAGGATGTCCGGCCGGTTGGTGGCGGCGATCAGGATGACGCCGCCCTTGGTGTCGAAGCCGTCCATCTCGACCAGGAGCTGGTTGAGCGTCTGCTCCCGCTCGTCGTGGCCGCCGCCCATGCCGGCGCCACGGTGGCGGCCGACCGCGTCGATCTCGTCGACGAAGACGATCGCCGGCGCGTTCGACTTGGCCTGCTCGAACAGGTCACGGACCCGGCTGGCGCCGACACCGACGAACATCTCGACGAAGTCGGAGCCGGAGATGGAGTAGAAGGGCACGCCGGCCTCACCGGCCACGGCGCGGGCCAGCAGCGTCTTACCGGTACCGGGCGGGCCGAAGAGCAGCACGCCCTTCGGGATCTTGGCGCCCAGGGCCTGGTACTTCGCCGGGTTCTGCAGGAAGTCCTTGATCTCGTGCAGTTCCTCGACGGCCTCTTCCGCCCCGGCCACGTCCGCGAAGGTCGTCTTCGGCGTGTCCTTGGTGATCATCTTCGCCTTGGACTTGCCGAAGTTGAGCACCCGCGAGCCGCCGCCCTGCATCTGCGACATGAAGAACAGCAGCAGGAGCACGAGCAGCGCGATGGGGAGGAGATTGACCAGCAGGCTGACCCAGATGCTGTCCGACGACACCTTGGTGTCGACCGGGCCGGTGATCCGGTCCGCCGCCTCGGCCTCGCGGACCTGGTTCCAGACCTGGCCGCCGACCTCGTACGGGAACTGCGCCTCGATCTTGTCGGTGGTGGTGTCGTCGAACTTGGCCTTGTCCTTCAGGTCGAGCTGGAGCGTCTGCTCCTTGTCCTGGAAGACGACCTTCTCGATACCACCCTTGTTGAGCTGGTCGAGCGCGACGGACGTGTCCACCCGGTGGTAGCTCGGACCAGCGGTGAACAGTTGACTGAGCACAACGGCGCCGAGGATGACCAGGATGATCCAGACCACCGGTCGGCGGAAGAAACGCGTACGTTCCATGCTGTCGTCGGGCACCGAGGCGCCCGCATCCTCCTGATCGACGTCCTGACCGTCTGAATGGTGTCGCCGCCTCGGGCGGCGGCCGGGGCCGCCGTGCGGGCCGGCCCGACCCCCGGGGCGCGCGAACTGCCGCACCACGGTCACTCGACGGTACACCGTTCGTGCCGGATGTGAGCTTGCGAGCCCGGCACTTACGCGTACGGCGAACCAGGGTTTGAGCCGGCGTGGCGGGGAGCTCCGCACCCGACCGGCCCATGCCGCACGGTCACGCGGCTCGGAGGGTCGGGCGTGGAGAGTGCCTCCACGTCACCGGCCCCTACCGTAGACCGAAAGACTGAGAGCCCGCTGAACGTCCGCTGACGAGCGACTCGACGGCGGCGCTCAGGCCCGCGCGTAGACCTCGGGCTTGAGCACCCCGACGTACGGCACCTCGCGGTAGCGCTCGCCGAAGTCGAGCCCGTAGCCGACCACGAACTCGGTCGGGATGTCGAAGCCGACGTACTTCACCGGCACCTGCACCTTGACCGCGTCCGGCTTGCGGAACAGGGCGACCACCTCGACGCTGGCCGCGGAGCGCGACTCCAGGTAACGCAGCAGCCAGGACAGGGTGAGGCCGGAGTCGACGATGTCCTCGACCACCACCACGTGCCGGCCGGCGATGTCCCGGTCCAGGTCCTTGAGGATGCGGACCACCCCGGACGAGGTGGTGCCCTGGCCGTACGACGAGACGGCCATGAACTCCAGCTCGGCGGGCGGGCCCTGGCGGCCCAACGCGCGGGCGAAGTCGGCCATGAACATGACCGCGCCCTTGAGCACGCAGACGAGCAGGAGACCGTCCTCGACGTGCGCGTAGTCCGCCGAGACCTGCTTGGCGAGTTCCGCGGTCTTCTCGCGGATCTGCGCCTCGGAGATGATCACGTGGTCGATGTCGGCGTCGTACCAGGAGCCGTCAGCCATGCTCCTAGCCTGCCGTACGCCGGATGGTCGCCGTCGGCGGGGCCGCCCCTTTTGGCGCGGTCCCGCCGGGGATCTTCGGCGCGAACGGAACAATTCACCTCAGCAGGTACGGGAGCGCCAGCGCCGCCCGTCGTCGGTCGGCTTCCAGTCGGCCGAGTCGCGGGTGTCGGCGGTGAACCCGAGGGCGCTGGCGCCGGCCAGCAGGAGCAGGAACAGCAGGAGCAGCAGGACGGTCATGGCGGCGCTCGCTTTCGCATGGTTGGTTCGCTTTTCGCCGCCGGTGCGCACCGGACACCACCAAGTCTGCGACCCGCCGTCCGACCCGGACAGTGGCAGAAATGACCGCGAGCATCGATTTCCTGCCACCTGCCGGGTTACCCTCGTCACATGTTGCGCTCGGTGGCGGTGTTGGCGATGGACCGGGTGGCCACGTTCGAGTTGGGCGTGTTCGCCGAGGTGTTCGGCACCGACCGCACCGACGACGGCTTCCCCGCCTACCGGTTCCAGGTCTGCTCGCCCGACGGCGGGGCGGTACGCACCTCGTCCGGGTTCCACCTCCAGCCGCACGCCGACCTGGCCCCGCTCGACGACGCCGACCTCGTCGCGGTCCCCGCGCACTTCAGCGGCGTCGCCGTGCCCGGCGAGGACGACCTGCGGGCCATCCCGCCCGCCGTGCCGGCGGCGCTGCGTCGGGCCGCCGACCGCGGGGCGTACGTGCTGAGCGTCTGCTCGGGCGCGTTCGTGCTCGGCGCGGCCGGCCTGCTGGACGACCGGGAGTGCACCACCCACTGGCTCTACGTCGACGAGTTGCAGCGTCGCAATCCCCGGGCGCGGGTCCGGTGCAACTCGCTCTACGTGCAGGACGGCCGGCTGCTCACCAGCGCCGGCACGGCCGCCGGGATCGACGCCTGCCTGCACCTGGTCCGCCAGGAGCACGGCTCGGCGACGGCCACCCGGCTGGCCCGGCGGATGGTGGTCCCGCCGCACCGCGACGGCGGCCAGGCACAGTACGTCGAGGCGCCGATCCCGAAGGCGCCGGAGGCGCCCACGCTCGAACCGGTGCTGGAGTGGCTGATGGGCCACCTCGACCGCGGCGTGACCGTGGACGAGCTGGCCGCCCGGGCCGGGATGGCCCCGCGTACGTTCGCCCGCCGGTTCCGCGCCGAGACCGGCACCACGCCGCACGACTGGCTGACCAACCAGCGGGTGCTGCTGGCCCGGCGGCTGCTGGAGGACACCCGGCTCAGCGTGGAGAGCGTCGCCGACCGGGCCGGCTTCGGTGATGCGGCGGCGCTGCGGCACCACTTCACCCGCCGGGTCGGCACCACGCCGCACGCGTACCGGACCACGTTCCGCGAGCGCGCCGACGCCTGAGCCCCTGGTGTTAAGCGGGGGCCCCGCCTATACCGGAGGCGTTAAGCGGGGGCCCCTCCTTGCACCAGGCGGCCGGTGCGTCGGTGCACCTGGTGGTTGCCGGGCAGGTGGACCGGGCCCTGGCCACGCCAGGCGGTGACCAGCGCGTCCAGCGCCGCCACGTGCCGGTGGGACAGCGCGGCCGGCGCGGCGCCCAGCTCCCGCGCCCAGGCGTGCAGCACCCGGGTGCGGACCGCCGCCGGCAACGCGACCAGCCCGTCGACCGAGAGCCCGCCACCGGCGGCCCGGACGTCGGCGAGCGCGTCGCCGGCCAGCGCGTCGAGCGCGGCGGTGTCCGCCGCGAGCAGGCGCGCGGTCCGGGCCAGGTTCGCCACCACGCCCGGCCCGAGCGCGTCGACGAGCGCCGGCAACGCGTCGGCCCGGACCCGCGCCCGGGCGTACGCGGGATCGGTGTTGTGCGGGTCGGCCCACGCCGCCAGGCCGAGCGCGGCGCAGGCGGCCCGGGTGTCGGACCGGGGCACGTCGAGCAGCGGGCGCAGCAGCGGCACCCCGTCCCGCTCGCGCCGCTCCGGCATCCCGGACAGCCCGCGTGGCCCGGCGCCCCGGGCCAGCGCGAGCAGCACGGTCTCCGCCTGGTCGTCCCGGGTGTGCCCGAGCAGCACCCCGGCCGCGTCGTGCCGCCGGGCGGCGGCGACAAGCGCCTCGTAGCGGGCCTCCCGGGCGGCTGCCTCGGGACCGCCGTCGCGCCCGGCCACCCGTACCGCAACCACCTCGACCGGGTCGAACCCGGCCGCGCGGGCCCAGCCGGCGACCGCGGCGGCCCGCTCGGGCGAACCGGCCTGCAGGCCGTGGTCGACGGTCACCAGGCCGGCCGCGCGGCCGAGCCGGTGCGCCACGAACGCGGTGGCCGCGGCGAGCGCCAGCGAGTCGGCCCCGCCGGAGCAGGCCACCAGCACCGGTCCGGGCCCGGGCAGGTCGGTCAGCAGCCGGCGTACGGCGAGCCGCACGGCGGCCACTGACGGCGCCGGGCTCACCGGTGGCCGGAGAGCCGGCGCGGCCGGTTCAGCCGGCGGTCGGGGTGGCACCGGCCGGCCCGTGCACCCGGGACACCCAGGCGTCCGGGTCGCCCAGCTCGTCGAGCCGGGGCAGCGTGAGCGGGGAGGAGAAGATCTTGTTGAAGCCGGCCATGCCGACCCGGTCCACCACGCCGTGCACGAACTTCCGGCCCTCGGCGTACTGGCGCATCTTGACCTCGACGCCGAGCAGCCGGCGGATCGCCTTCTCCAGCGGGTTGCCGGACTCGCGGCGGCGGTTGAACGACGCCCGGATCGACCCGACGCTGGGGATGACCTGCGGGCCGACGCCGTCCATCACGAACTCGGCGTGCCCCTCCAGCAGCGTCATCAGCGCGGTCAGCCGGTCCAGCACGGCGCGCTGCGCCGGGGTCTGCACGATGTCGAGCACGCTGGCCCGGCTCTCCGGGTCCTTGACCGCGTCGGAGAGCGTGGCGACGCCGCGGCGCAGGCGCTCCAGCAGGTGTTCGCCGCCCTGCGAGGCGTCCACGAACGCCTGCACCTCGCCCAGGAAGTAGGCGCGCATCCACGGCACGGCGGTGAACTGGGTGCGGTGGGTGACCTCGTGCAGGCACACCCAGAGCCGGAAGTCCCGCGGGTCGGCGCCGAGCTTCCGCTCCACCTCGACGATGTTCGGCGCCACCAGCAGCAGTTGGCCGGGGTCGCCGGCGAAGACCTCGTACTGGCCGAGCACCCGGCCGGAGAGGTACGCCAGCACGGTGCCGGCCTGCACGCCGGTCACCCGGGAGCCGATCGCCTCGGTGAGCGCGCCCGGCCGCTTGTCCCCGGAGAGCCGTTCCACAAGCGGCGAGACGACCTCACGCAGCCCGGCGATGTTGGCCGCCGCCCAGTCGCGGCGGTCGACCACGCGGACCGGCGGGTGCGCCACCTGGGCCCGCAGGCCGGTGTAGTCGGCGACGTGCCCGGCGGCCTCCTCGGTCAGCCGGCGCAGGTCGCCGACCACGTCGGTGGCCTCGGCGTACGACACCCGGGGGCCCGACTTGCTCAGCGCCCCCGCGGTAGCGGCGGCCAGATCCCAGTCCACGAACTGCGCCATGAACCCACCGTACCCGCGCCGCGACACCCCCACCCGGGCTCGTCCGGACGGATCGACACCGGTCGGTCAGCGGCAGCCGCAGCCGGCCAGCGTGGAGGTGATCCGGTCGAGCGCCTGCCGGGTCTCGTCGAGCGAGCCCGTCGTCCGGTCGGTGAGCACGGCGAACGTGAGCAGCCGGCCGTCGACCGTGGTGACCGTGCCGGCGATGGCGTTCACCCCGGACAGCGTGCCGGTCTTGGCGCGCACCACGCCGGCGCCGGTCCGCGTCGCGGCCACCTGGTAGCGCTCGTCGAGCGTGCCGGACCAGCCGCCGACCGGCAGGCCGCCGAAGATCGCGGCCAGCTCGGGGTGGCTTCCGTTGCCGGCGAGCGTGATCAGGTCGGTGAGCAGCGACGGGCTGATCCGGTTGGTGCGGGACAGCCCGCTGCCGTCGGCCAGGCTGATCTCACCGGCCGGCAGGCCGAGACCGCCGAGCACCTCGTCGGTGGCCGCCGCGCCGCCGACGAAGGACCCGGGCTTGCCCTTGGCCAGCGCCACCTGGCGGGCCATCGCCTCGGCGATCACGTTGTCGCTGTCGCTGATCATGATGTCGACCAGCCGGATCACCGGCAGGGACTCGACAGTGCCCAGCTCGGCGCCGGGCGCGGTGCCGGAGCCGCCGGCGGCCGGCGCGGTCCCCCGGGTCACCTGTGCGGCACCCCCGGTGAGCCCGAGCAGCTTGGCGAACTGCCGGCCGGCGGTCAGGTCCGGCTGGGGGACCCGCTCGGCGGCGTGGTTGGTCTCCTCCGCGGTACGCCGGGCCTGCGCCGGGTCCTTCCGGGCGCCGTCGGTCATCAGCGCGGTGATCGCCGCGCCGAACCCGCCGGTGGGGATGTCGGCGTCCCAGCCGGGTTCGAAGACCGGGCCGCCGAACAGCGTCGCGTCCACGATGACCTTGGTCGGGGCGGTGCCACCGAGCGCGGTGCGCACCTGGGCGGCCAGGTCGTCCAGTCGGGCCGCGCCCGGATAGAAGGCGTTCTTCCGGTCCACCGCGAGGGTCGGGTCACCGCCGCCGACCAGGACCACCTCGCCCGGGTTCGGGCCGGCCACCGCGCGGGTGGGGATCCGGTACGCGGGGCCGCGCGCGGCGAGCACCGCGACGCCGGTGGCGAGCTTGGTCACCGAGGCGGGCACGGTCGGCGCGTCCGCTCCCCTGCCGTAGAGCGCCTGGCCGGTGGTCACGTCCGCCACCGAGACGTTCACCCGGTCACCGAGTGCGGCGGCGCGCACCAGCGGGTCCAGCGCGGCGCGGAGCCCGGCCACAGTGGGCAGCGGGGCGTTGCCGTCCGGCCCGGCCAGCACCGCCGGCGGGTCGGGCTCGGGCGGCGCGGCGGTCGCGCCGGACGAGGTGCCTCCGCTGCCCAGCCAGCCGGCCAGCGGGCCGGGGCGGAGCACCGCCAGCCCGGCCACGGCCAGGACCAGCACCAGCACGCCGGCCAGCGCCGCGACCAGCCGGCCGCGGCGGCGCGGCGGGACCGGAGGCGGGCTGGGCGGGGGCGGCGCGGTGCCGACCGGTGGGACCGGTGGGCTCACCGGCACCGGGGCCGGCCAGTTCCCGGCCGGCCGGTCGTCGGGGTGGGCCGCGCCGGTGGGCGGAGTCGCACGGTGGGTGAGGTTGGCACCCGGCACGGACACCCGGCCGGTGGCGCCTGCCGGGCCGGAACCGGATCCGACGGACCGCCGCCCGTCAACCCCTCCGGGGCGGTAGTGTGAGTCTTCCCTCCCCACGGCCCCCTCCTCCCCGCTCGAAATCACCTTGGGTGACACTACTTCGGTCCGAACACTATGCGGCGGCCGGAGCCGGCGGGGGCGTTCTCCCGTGCGGGCGGCGAGCCGGTGGTTCCGTTAGCCAGCGTGGGCAAACGAGGGAGCGTGGGAGATGGATTTCGACGTCACGGTTGAGATCCCGAAGGGTCACCGCAACAAGTACGAGGTGGACCACGCGACCGGCCGGATCCGGCTGGACCGCACCCTCTTCACCTCCACGCAGTACCCCGCCGACTACGGCTTCATCGAGGGCACCCTGGGCGAGGACGGCGACCCGCTGGACGCGCTCGTGCTGGTGCCCGAACCCACCTTCCCGGGCTGCCTGATCCGCTGCCGCACCATCGGCATGTTCCGGATGACGGACGAGAAGGGCGGCGACGACAAGGTCCTCTGCGTGCCCTACGAGGACCCGCGCCAGGAGCACCTGCGCGACATCCACCACCTGGGCGAGTTCGACCGGCTGGAGATCCAGCACTTCTTCGAGGTCTACAAGGACCTGGAGCCGGGCAAGTCGGTCGAGGGCGCGACCTGGGTGGGCCGGGTCGAGGCGGAGGCGGAGATCGTCAACTCGTACCGCCGGGCCAAGGAGGCCGCGGAGCGCGGCGAGACGCTGCACTGACGGCGAGACTTCCGGGGCCCGGGTCGCATCGGCGACCCGGGCCTTTCGCCGTTCAGGCGAGCAGGCCGCGGGCCCGGTCGTAGAGGTCGAGCACCGCGCAGGCCACCGGCACCACGGCCACCACCAGCGCGGTGTCGGTCAGGTCGGCCAGCCGACCGAGGTACGGCGAGACGGGCCGACGGGCGTACGTGGCGCCGGCGGTGACCGCGACGAGGGCCAGGGTCAGCCCGCCGACGGTCAGCGCGAGGTGGCCCCCGGGCCCGGCCCGGTCCGCCAGCACCACGCCGAGCAGCGCGTACCCGGCCAGGCCGGCGGCGACGGCCGGCACCCGGTGCCGCACCGCCACGAAGAGCCGGGAGCGCAGCAGCAGCACCCCGGCGGCGACGGCGACCAGCAGCCGCCCGGCGGTCCCCCCGGCGGCGACGAGCACGGCGGCGGCGCCCACGGCCAGCACCGCGTGCCCGAGCAGCATCCCGGTCAACGCCTCCTCGGCGCGGGCCACGGCTGCGTGCACCCGTCCCCGGTCGGGCAGGTCGCGGGTGCCGGCGGGGGCGGGCAGGGTGAGTGGCGGCAGCGGCAGCTTGCCGACCCGGATGGCCAGCAGCGGCAGCCCGCCGAGCGCGAAGACCAGAACGGCGAGCAGCACGGCCGCGGTGCCGGCCGGGTCGAGCAGCAGCGCGCCGAGCGCGGCCACCGCGCCGACCGCGCCGACCGTCACGCCGGCCACCGGGACCCGGGACCGGTGCGCGACGCCGAGCAGGCCGAGCACCGCCACCAGCAGCACCGCCACCGAGCCGACCAGCAGTTCGGGGGCGCCGACCCAGCGCAGGCCGGGGATCGGGCCGACCGGGTCGCCGGAACCGACCGCGAGCGCGCCGGCCGCCGCCGCCCAGGGCAGCGCGTACCCGCCGAGCGTGACGCCGACCGGGCCGTCGCCGTAGGCCCGGGAGGCCGCGGTGGCGGCGAGCACCAGGATCAGGGCGCCCGCCGCGGCGACCGTCCAGCCGCGCCCGCCGGGACCGGCGGACAGCACCGCGACCAGCCCGACCGCCAGCGGCACGGCGGCGCCGGCCAGCGCGGCGGCCCGGGTCGCCCCGGCCGACCAGGCGACGCCCCGGCGGCGGGCGCCGTCCACGATCGCCTCGACCACGTCGTCGTACTCCAGCTCGGGCCACTCGGCGCGGGCCGGCACGAGATGCAGCACCTCGCCGTCGCGGACGCCCTGCGGCAGCAGCGCCTGGGCGGTGGCCAGCACCGCGCCGTCGGTGCGTCGCAGCACCCAGCCGCCGTGCCGTTCGCCGTCGTCGGCGAGCCCCTCCCCGGCGTGCCGGAGCACCTCGGGCAGCAGCTCGGCCAGGGGAACCTGCTCCGGCAGGGCCACGTCGACCCGTCGCCGGGGCGCGCTGATCGTGACCCGGGCGAGCCCGCTTGTCATCGACGTATCTCCATCATCGAGCCGGATCGGTGGGCTGACGGACGGAAGGACTTTACCTACTATGAGCCAGGCTCGGGTTACCGAGAGCCATGGGAGGCCGCGTGTCCACTGTCGTCATCAAGCGACCGCCGCGCCGACCGGCCCCGGAGATCCCGGTCGGTGAGCTGCCCGTCGAGGCGCCGCCGGAGATCCCGGTGGCGACCGGCGGGCGCTGGCAGCAGGCGCTGATGGTGCTGCCGATGCTCGGCGGGACGGTGGCCATGGCGATGATGTTCGGCCGGGGCGGCGGTGCCTACTCGTACGTGGTGGGCGGCATGTTCGGGCTCTCCTCGCTGGCCATGCTGGTGACCACCTGGGGCAGCGCCGGCCCGAAGAAGTCCGAGCTGATGGCCGCCCGTCGGGAGTACCTGCGCCACCTGGCCACGCTGCGTCGCCGGGTCCGGGAGACGGCCGGCGCCCAGCGCGCCGGGCTCGCCTACCGCCACCCGGAGCCGGGGCGGCTCTGGTCCACCGTCGACAGCCACCGGGTCTGGGAACGCCGGCCGGATGACCCGGACTTCGCGGTGGTCCGGGTCGGCGTCGGGCCGCAGACGCTGGCCACCCCGCTGGTCCCGCCGGTCACCCGGCCGCTGGAGGAGCTGGAGCCGATGACCGCCGGGGCGCTGCGGCGCTTCCTGGACGCGTACTCGGTGGTGCCGGACCTGCCGGTGGCGCTGTCGCTGCGCAGCTTCGCCCGGGTCTTCGTGCGCGGCCCGGCCGGCGAGGTACGCGGCACCGGCTCGCCGGCCGCCCGGGCGCTGGCCCGGGCGGTGCTCACCCAGCTCGCCGTCTTCCACGCCCCGGACGAGCTGCTGATCGCGGTCTGCGCCGGCCCGGAGCGCCGGGACCGGTGGGAGTGGGTGAAGTGGCTACCGCACGCCCACCACCCGGCGCGCACCGACGCGCTCGGCCCGGTGCGGCTGGTCACCAGCGCCGCCGCCGACCTGGAACGACTCCTCGACGACGTGCTCGGCAGCCGGTCCCGGTTCAGCCCGCACGGCCCGGCCACCGACGGGCCGCACGTCGTGGTGGTGCTCGACGGCGGCGACCTGATCGGGGCCGCCGACCTGGCCGGCGACGGCGGCATCGACGCGGTCACCGTGCTCGACCTGGACACGCCGCCGCCCCGGCTGCTCGACCGGTACGCGCTGCTGCTCGACCTGGTCGACGGCCGGCTGCACTCGCACTCGGCGGAGGGGCCCGCCGAGGTGGGCGCCGCCGACGCGTTGCCGACGGCCGACGCGGAGGCGGTCGCGCGGCGGCTCGCGCCGCTGCGGCTGGCCGGCACGGTACGCGGGTCGGACGCGCCGCCCGGCGCCGAGCCGGGCCTGCCGGAGCTGCTCGGTCTCGGCGACCCGGACGGTTTCACCGCCGAGCAGGGCTGGGCGCCCCGCGCCGCCCGGGATCGGCTGCGGGTGCCGATCGGGGTGGGCGCCGACGGCGGGGCGATCGACCTCGACCTCAAGGAGTCGGCGCTGGACGGCATGGGTCCGCACGGGCTGCTGATCGGCGCCACCGGCTCCGGCAAGTCGGAGCTGCTGCGCACGCTGGTGCTCGGCCTGGCCGCGACGCACAGCTCGGAGCAGCTCAACTTCGTGCTTGTCGACTTCAAGGGCGGCGCCACGTTCGCGCCGTTCGAGCGCCTGCCGCACACCGCCGCCGTGATCACCAACCTGGCGGACGCGCTGCCGCTCGTCGACCGGATGGTCGACGCGATCAACGGGGAGCTGATGCGCCGCCAGGAGCTGCTGCGCCGGGCCGGCAACTTCGCGAGCGTGCGTGACTACGAGCGGGCGCGCGCGGCCGGCAGTCCGCTCGCCCCGTTGCCGTCGCTGCTGCTGGTCTGCGACGAGTTCTCCGAGCTGCTCTCCGCCAAGCCCGACTTCATCGACCTGTTCGTGCAGATCGGCCGGCTGGGCCGGTCGCTCGGCGTGCACCTGCTGCTGGCCAGTCAACGGCTGGAGGAGGGCCGGCTGCGGGGGTTGGACACCCACCTGTCGTACCGGATCGGGTTGCGCACGTTCTCCACGTTGGAGTCCCGGACGGTGCTCGGCGTGCCGGACGCGTACGAGCTGCCCCGCAGCCCGGGGCACGGGTACCTGCGCTCCGGCACCGAGCCGCTGGTCCGGTTCAAGGCGGCGTACGTCTCCGGCGCGGTCCGTCGACGCATCGGCCCGGCGGGTGCGTCCGGCGTCGGCGCCGCGCGGGTGCTCGCGTTCTCCACCCACCTCGCGCCGGTGCCCGCGCCAGCCGCGCCGGCCGCGCTCCCGGCCGAGGAGGAGAGCGGCGAGACGCTGCTCGACCTGCTGGTCGACCGGCTGGCCGGGCAGGGCCCGCCGGCGCACCGGGTGTGGCTGCCGCCGTTGGACGCCTCCCCCACGCTCGACGAGCTGCTCGGGCCGATCGGCGTCGACCCGGTCCGTGGGCTCACCGTGGCCAATCCCGAGCTGCACGGCGCGTTGCAGGTGCCGGTGGCGTTGGTGGACAAGCCGTTCGAGCAGCGGCGGGACCTGTTCTGGCTGGCGTTGGACGGCGCGGCCGGGCACGTCGCGGTGGTCGGCACCACCCGCAGCGGCCGGTCCGCCGTGCTGCGCACGCTGGTCTGCGCGCTGGCGCTCACCCACACCCCGGCCGAGGTGCAGGTCTACTGCCTCGACTTCGGTGGCGGCACGCTCGGCGCGCTGCGGGAGCTGCCGCACGTCGGCGGCGTGAGCGGGCGGACCGACGGCACCGCGGTGCGCCGTACCGTCGGCGAGGTCGCCGGCCTGCTCGCCGAGCGGGAGCGGCGCTTCACCGAGTCCGGGGTGGAGTCGATGGCGGCGTGGCGTCGGCGACGGGCCGCGACACCGGCGGCCGGCGCCGACCCGTTCGGGGACGTGTTCCTGGTCGTCGACGGCTGGAACACGCTGCGCGGCGAGTACGAGGACCTGGAACCGCTGGTCACCGAGCTGGCCACCCGGGGGCTGGCGTACGGGGTGCACGTGGTGGCGAGCGCGCTTCGCTGGTCGGACTTCCGCCCGGCGATCCGTGACCTGTTCGGCTCCCGGCTGGAGCTGCGCCTCGGCGACCCGGCCGACTCGGTGGTGGTCAAGCGCGCGCTGGCGGCCACCGTGCCGGAGGAGCGGCCGGGGCGCGGGATCACCGCCGGCGGGCTGCACTTCCTCACCGCCGAGCCCCGGTCGGCCGCGTCGGGCGACGGGACCGCCGACCTGGTGAAGGCCGTCGCCGACGGGTGGTCCGGGCCGGTGGCGCCCCGGGTGCGGCTGCTCCCGCCGGTGCTCCCGTACGCCGAACTGGACCAGACCGCGACGACCGGGCTGGCGTTCCCGGTCGGGGTGGCGGAGGCGGATCTGGCCCCGGTGGTGCTGGACTTCGCCACCGAGCCGAATTTCGTGGTCTTCGGCGACGCCGAGTGCGGCAAGTCCTCGTTCCTGCGCGCGCTGGCCACCTCGATCGTCCACCGGTTCACCCCGGAGCAGGCCCGGGTGATCCTGGTCGACTACCGGCGCAGCCTGATGGGCGCCATCGAGACCGCGCACCTGATCGGGTACGGCACGGCCGCGCCGCACACCACCGAGCTGATCGAGTCGGCGGCCGGTTACCTCCAGGGGCGGCAGCCCGGCCCGGAGGTGACCCCGGCCGAGTTGCGCGCCCGGACGTGGTGGACCGGGCCGGAGCTGTTCGTGCTGGTGGACGACTACGACCTGGTGGCCGGTGGGCCGACGAACCCGCTGCGCGCGTTGGAGGAGCACCTGCCGCACGCCCGGGATGTCGGGCTGCACCTGGTGCTGGCGCGGCGCTCCGGCGGCGCCGGCCGGACCGCGTACGAGCCGATCATCCAGCGGCTGCGGGAGCTGTCCACGGCCGGGCTGGTGATGTCCGGCGGCCCGGAGGAGGGGCCGCTCGTCGGCCAGGTGAAGGCCGGGCCGCTGCCGCCCGGTCGGGCCCGCCTGGTCACCCGGCGTGAGGGCGTCCGTCTGGTGCAGTTGGCTCATCTCCCGCCCGGATGAGCCGGGTGCGCCGAGTTGCCCCGGGACGGCCGGGACTACCGGTAATCTCCGAGCAGCATGTGTCGGACGCGACGGAATGGCTGGGGAATGTGACCAGGGATCGGCAGGGGCTTCCCGGCGTGCCGTCCCGGCGTCTCGCCGGGCGTGCGCTGCTGGCCGGCGCGGCGGCGTTGGCCGTGACGGCCGGCCCGCTGGCCCCGCCGGCACACGCCGCGCCGGCCACCGTCCAGGTGCCGGCCTGGTCCGCGCCGGAGCGCGTGTTCCGGGCCGACCAGGTCCGCGACGAGCAGTGGCAGTTGGCGGAGCTGCGGGCGAAGACCGCCTGGCGGACGTCGACCGGGCGCGGCGTGGTGGTCGCGGTGATCGACTCGGGAGTGGACGCTTCGCACCCCGACCTGGCCGGTCAGGTGCTGCCCGGCCTCGACCTGGTCGAGCCGGGCGGCACGGACGAGCCGGACCCGGTGGGGCACGGGACCACGGTGGCCGGGCTGATCGCCGGGCGGGCCGACGACGACCACGGCGTGGTGGGGCTGGCGCCGGACGCCCGGATCCTGCCGGTCCGGGTGCTGGACGCGGAGAACCGGTACGACGACGCGTTGATCATCGCGAAGGCGGTGCGCTGGGCGGTCGACAACGGCGCCCGGGTGGTGAACCTGTCACTCGGGGGCGGCGGCGACAGCCCGGCGCTGGCCGCGGCGCTCGACTACGCGTTCGCCCGGGACGTGGTGGTGGTCGCCTGCACCGGCAACCTGGCCACCTCGACCACCACCAAGGTCTGGTACCCGGCCCGTGAGCCGGGCGTGCTGGCGGTCACCGGCCTGGACCGCGACAGCGAGAACCTCTGGTCCGGTTCGATCACCGGCCACGAGACCACGCTCAGCGCCCCGGCCACCGCGCTCTACGGCGCCCGTTCCCGGGGCGGCTACTGGCGGGTGCAGGGGACGAGCTTCGCCGCGCCGCTGGTCGCCGCGACGGCCGCCCTGGTCCGGGCCCGCTATCCGCGGATGCCAGCCGGGGACGTGGTCAACCGGCTGATCAGCACCGCCCGGGACCTCGGCCCGACCGGCCGGGACGACCGGTTCGGGTACGGCATGGTCGACCCGGTGGCCGCGCTCACCGCCGACGTGGCGCCGGTGGGCCGCAACCCGCTCGACGACAACGCCGCCCCCGGCGTGGTGGGTTTCGGTCCCGCCCCGGGCGAGGGCCCGGACACCCGGGCCGCGGCGGCGGGGCAGGGCGGCGACCCGTTCGGTCGCCCGCAGCCGGCCGGTTGGTCGGCCGGCGCGGCGGGCCAGACCGACAACCCCGCCCAGGGACGGCTCTGGATCGGCCTGGCCCTGCTCGTCGCCCTGGTCACCGGCTCCGCGCTGGTGGTGCGCCGGTTCCGGCGGGCCCGCCGCTGACCGGCGAGTCTGACCGCGCCCTTCCCTGGGTAGTGAACGGCGCATGAACAGCACCGGCCCGGCGTCCACGCGCGACCGGTCGTGGCGGAGCCGCCGCCTCGACCCCGACCACTCGCTGGGGCTGCGCCTCAGCCTGGCCGCGGTCGCGGCGGTCCTGGTGCTGGTGCCGTTCGCCCTGCTCGCGCTGCTGGTGCTGGGCGCCTGGCCGCCGCTGCTCCGGCTGGACGCCTCGGTCACCGACGCGTTCCACGGATATGCGGTGCACCATCCGCTGTGGGTCCGGGTGATGACGGTCTGGACGCACGCGTTCGGGCCGGGTCCGCTGCGGGTGGCCGCCGCGGTGGCGGTGGTCTGGCTGCTGCGGCGCGGGGCGCCGCGGCTGGCGGTCTGGGTGGTCACCACGATGCTTGTCGGCGGCCTGCTCGGCGCGCTGCTCAAGCTGCTGGTCGGCCGGGACCGGCCGGACCTGCTCGAACCGGTGGCCCGGGCCGCCGGCTACTCCTTCCCGTCCGGTCACGCGCTGAACGCGGCGCTGGCCGCCGGGGTGCTGCTGTTGCTCTTCCTGCCGTTCGCCCGCGACAACCGCGCCGGCCGCATCGCGCTCTGGACGGCGGCGACGCTGCTCACGGTGGTGACCGGGTTGAGCCGGATCGCGCTGGGCGTGCACTGGACCAGTGACGTGGTGGGCGGCTGGGTGCTGGGGGTGGCCACGGTCGCCGCCACCACGGCCGGGTTCGCCACCTGGCGCACCGGGACCGGCCAGCGGCCGACCCACCCGCTGCGTGAGGGGGTCGAGCCGGAGCTGGCCGACCCGGAGGATCGACACGCGTAACAAGACGTCCGCCGGGGTAAAGGGCGGCTCATGTCCGATGTCGCGGTCCAGATCGCCCGGCGCGTCCTGCTGCCGGTGGCCCTGCTCTTCGCCGTGATGGTGGGGCTGGGCCTGCTGGTCACCCGGGTGCTCACGCACACCTGGCCGTTCACCGTGGAGGACGCGGTGAACCGCGAGTTCGCCGGTGACCGGTCGTCCGGCTGGAACGACGTGTCGCTGGTCTTCAGCACGCTGGCCAGCACCCAGATAATCGTCGTGGTGACGGTGCTGGCCGCGCTGGTGCTACGGCTGGTGCTGCACCGCTGGCGGGAGCCGATCTTCCTGTGCGCGGCGGTCAGCGCGCAGGCGCTGATCTTCCTGTTCACCACCATGGTCATCGACCGGAACCGGCCGGCCGTGGAGCACATGGACGCCTCTCCCCCGACGTCCAGCTTCCCCTCCGGGCACACCTCGGCGGCGACCGCGCTCTACGTCGGCCTCGCGGTGCTGCTGGCGCTGCGGGCGCGCAGCACCCCGGCCAAGGTCACCTGGTGGACGCTGCTGGTGCTGGTGCCGGTCGGCGTGGCGCTCACCCGGATGTACCGGGGCATGCACCACCCCAGCGACGTGGTGGCCTCGTTCGTCAACGGCGGCACCTGTGTCGCGATCATGGCGCGGGCGGTGCTCGACCGCACGCTCACCTGGGGCCGCGCGAACCTGTCGCTGAGCCGGCCGGGCGACGACGTGACGCCGGCCGGGGCCCCGGCGGGCGGCTGACCGCCGCGCCGGCCGGCTCGGGCACCGGCCGCCGGTGCCGGGTTCAGGTGCAGTCGCCGGTGGCCACGCCCCGGGTTCGTTCCGCGCCGGCCAGCGCCACCGACCGCGCCTCGGCGGCGGTCACCGCGAAGCCGGTGTTCGGGTCGTCCGCCGCCGCCGCGAAGATCACGCCGAGCACCAGCCCGTTCGAGGAGACCAGCGGGCCGCCGGAGTTGCCGCTGCGCACCAGCGCGCGGATCGTGTAGATCTCCCGCGTCACGTCCCCGGAGGAGTAGATGTCCGGCCCGGTGATCCGGTCGACGTCCCGCACCCGGGCCGGCCGGGCGTCGTACGGGCCGTCCAGGGGGAAGCCGAGCACGATCGCGTCCGCCCCGCTGGCCGCCGCACCGGCGGCGAAGCGCAGCGACGGCCCGGGCAGCCCGGGCACGTAGAGCACGGCCAGGTCCCGATCCGGGTCGTAGACCACCACCTCGCCGTCGTACCGCTCGCCGCGCAGTTCCACCGCCACCGAACGCGTGCCGGCCACCACGTGCGCGTTGGTCATCACCCGGTCGTCGGCGTAGACGAAGCCGGAGCCCTCGATCCGGCGGGAGCAGCTCGGCGCGGAGCCGAGCACCTTCACCACCGACCGCTTGCTGTTCTGCACCACCTGGGAGTTGGCCAGCGCCGGGTCGGGCGGCGAGACCTGCCGGGCGTTGGTGCTGCCCAGGCCGTTGAACACGTCGGGGAAGCCGTTGGTGTCGACGGTGTCCCGCAGGGCGGTGGAGAGTTCCTGGGCCCGGTCGGGCAGCACCCGGTCCACCACGGTGAGCAACGCGCTGTCCTTGACCGAGGCGGCCAGCCAGGGCACCGACGAGGAACCCAGCGGCACCGCGACCAGCCAGGCCACCAGCATGACCGCGATGACCGAGATGAACGCGCCGCCGACGTCGTCGACCTTCTTGCCGGCCGGCCCGGTGATGGCCGCGCGCAGGTTGGAGCCGAGCCAGCCGGCCAGCGCCTGCCCCAGCACGGCAAGCCCGAAGATCGCCACCAGGGAGATCAACACCCGGGTGCCGCTGGACGCGAACTGCCTGGCGATCAGCGGGCCGACCTGGAGGCCGAGCAACGCGCCCAGGAAGAAGCCCGAGAACGACAGCGCTCCGACGACGAAGCCCTGGCGGTATCCGCTGATCGCGAACACGAGCATGAGCAGGAGCAGGACGAGATCCACGGCGGACACGCCCCAAGGGTACGGGCACCGGGCCGGTGGCCGGCTCAGCGCTCGCTGAACGTGACCTGAGGATGCGTGCGGGTGATCAGCGCACCGGGCTCTCGTCGGCCGCGTCGGTGCCGGCCGAGGGGGCCGGGGTGGCGCCGACCGGCGGCAGCTCCCACACCCGCGAGCGGGGCCAGGGCCGGGCCCAGCCGCCCAGCTCCAACAGTCGGTCGATCACGCCGCCGGTGAAGCCCCAGACCAGCATGCCGCGGACCGAGAACGCGGGGCCGATCCAGCCGCTGGGATGGCGTACCCGCATGCGGTTGTCCGGGTCGACCAGCTCGGCGACCGGCAGGCGGGCGACGTGCGCGACCTCGGCCGGCTCGCGCGGGTGGACCGGGTGCGGGTCGTGCCACCAGGCGAGCACCGGGGTCACCACGAAGTCGCTGACCGGGATCCACAGCCGGGGCAGTTCGGCCAACACGGTGACGCTGGCCGGGTCGAGGCCGACCTCCTCGTTCGCCTCGCGCAGCGCGGTGGCGCGGGCGTCGGCGTCCTCCGGGTCGGCCGCGCCGCCGGGGAAGGCCGGCTGCCCGGCGTGGTTGCGCAGCGTGGCGGCGCGCTGGAGGACCAGCATGTCCGGCCCGGCGCCGGGATCCTCGCCGAGCAGCACCAGCACGGCGCTCTCCCGGCCGCCGGTCTCCGGCGTGGTGAGCTGGGTGAAGTCCTCGGCCCGGGCGCTGCCGAGCCGGCCCAGCAGCGGGTCCAGCCATCCGGGCGGCGTCCGGGTCACACCCGCACCCCGAGATGCGTACGGACGAGCGCGGCGAGGCGGGCGTCGTCGAGCGCGCCGGTCCCCTCGATGTGCCGGATCCGGCCGTCCGCGTCGACCAGGACGGTCAACGGGAACGCGCTGCGTTCGAGCGCGCGCTCGAACGCGTCGCCCTGGTCGAGCAGCATCGGGAAGTCGATGCCGAAGTCCTCGCCGAGGGACTGCGCGCCGCCGCGGCTGTCCCGGCTGTTCACGCCGATCACCTGGAACCGGCCGTCGGCCCGGTCGCTGAGCCGCTGGAACGCGGGCAGCTCCTTGCGGCAGGGCGGGCACCAGGACGCCCACACGTTGATCACGGCGGGGCCCTTCACGTCGCGCAGCTTCACCGGCGCGCCGCCGGTGAAGCAGTTGAGCGCCAGGTCGGGCAGCGGATCACCGGGCCGGCCGGCCGGCGACGGCGCGGCCGAGGCCGGCGCCACGGTCAGCGGGGCGCAGTCGGCGAACGGCGAGGGGCGCTCCGCGCGGGTGGCCGACGCCGGGCCGGCCGGCTCCTCGGCCGTGGCGGTGCAGCCCGCCGCCAGCAGCAACGGGACGAGCAGGAACACGAGCCGGCGGGTCACGGCACGTCCGCCACGGTCGCCTGCTGCGGCACCAGGTCCGGGTCGAGGCCGACGGCCGACGCGAGGTCCCGCGCGCGGGGGCCCTTCAGCAACTTGGCCGCGGCGGCCGGCTCGGTCGGCCCGGTGCCGTACGCGGGGCAGAGCTTCGCCAGCGTGCACGCGCCGCAGGCCGGCTTGCGGGCGTGGCAGACCCGACGGCCGTGGAAGATGATCCGGTGCGACAGCATGGTCCAGTCCCGCTTGGGGTAGAGCACGCCGATCGCGTGCTCGATCTTGACCGGGTCGGTCTCGGTGGTCAGCTCCCACCGCTGCACCAGCCGCTGGAAGTGGGTGTCGACGGTGATGCCCGGGACGTCGAACGCGTTGCCGAGGATCACGTTCGCGGTCTTGCGCCCGATCCCCGGCAGGGTGACCAGGTCGGCGAGCCGGCCGGGCACCTCGCCGTCGTACCGCTCGCAGAGCGCGCGGCCCAGGTTGATCAGCGAGCTGGTCTTGTTGCGGTAGAAACCGGTGGGCCGGATCAGCTCCTCCAGCTCGACGCGGTCCGCCCCGGCGTAGTCGGCGGCGGTGCGGTAGCGGGCGAACAGCTTCGGCGTGACCTCGTTGACCTTCTTGTCGGTGCACTGGGCGGACAGGATCGTGGCGACCGCCAGCTCCAGCGCGTTGCCGTGGTCGAGTTCACAGTGCGCGTCGGGGTGGGTCTCGGTCAGCACCCGCCCGATGCGGCGGGCCCGACGCGTACGGCCGAGGTCGGTCTCGGGGGAGCGCGTGGTCACGCCGGCCAGCCTACGTCGCGGGGCCGACGCCCCGGTGGGCCGACGCGGGCGGCGTGCGCTCAGCCACCCGCCGGGGCGCTGATCTTGCCGCTCGCGTCGAGCTTCGCGCCGGTGTCCGGGAAGTCCGCCCGGGTCACCTCGCGCACCAGCCCGAGGCCCCGGTCCTGCCGGTCGACGGAGGGTCGGCCGACGCCGTTCATCACGGTAGAGGTGAACGTGCCGCCGACGAAGCGGCCCTCGGCGGTGAGCGACACCTTGAGCACCCCGCCATAGCCGAGCCGGCCGGCGCTCTGCAACGACTTCCCGCCGCCGGCGAAGTTGCCCAGGCTGTAGGCGATCAGCTTGCCCTGGTAGAACTCCAGGCCCCGCAGCACGTGCGGGCCGTGCCCGATCACCAGGTCCGCGCCGGCGTCGATCACGGTCCGGGCGAAACGCATCGGGTCGCCCCGGTTCTCCCCGACGTACATCTCGGTGCCGGGCTTGACCCGGGTCTTGTCCGCGCCCTCGGCGCCCATGTGCACCTGCACCACCACGAGCTTGGCCATCCCCTTGGCCATCTCGATGACCTGCTTGGCGGCGTTCAGGTCGATCAGGCTGTTCGACCAGGGGTACGACGAGAAGCCGACCACTGCCACCTTGACGCCCTTGACGTCCACGACGGTGATCTCGCCGGGCGCGCCGGTGTGCTTGAGGCCGTGCGCCTCCAGCGCCGACTGGGTGTTCTCGTAACCCTGCTGGCCGTAGTCGTTGCCGTGGTTGTTGGCCTGGTTGAGCAGTTGGAACCCGGCCGAGCGCAGGTGCGCGGCATAGCCGGGCGGCGCCCGGAACTGGTAGCAGTTCTGCGGGTTCGGGCCGCACTTGCCGGCGCCGGTGTCGTCGGTGAGCGGCTCCTCCAGGTTGCCCATCACCAGGTCGCCCTTGAGCGCGGACTTCACGTCGTCGAAGAAGCCCTTGCCGCCGTTGGGCGGCAGCCGGTTCGGCGCGTTCCCCATGATCACGTCACCGGTCGCGGTCAGCGAGATCGACGGCTCGGTCGACTCGCCGGAGGCGGCCGGCTGGTCGCCGGACGCGGGGCCGGCCGACCCGGTCGACCCGCCGCCCTGCCCGGTCTGCCAGAGCGGGCCGTCGCCGCCGCCGGAGTCCGAGCAGCCGGCGGCGAGCAGGACCGCGAAGAGCGCGGCCAGCGCGGCGAGGCGCGGGCGGGGGACGGCACGGCGTGGCACGGGACCGACGGGGCGGGGCCCGGTGGCGCGGCGGGAACGGGGCACAGAGTGGGCGGAAGCGTACATCGTCGGCGACGCTACCGCCCCGGGGACGCCGCGACGAGGGCCGAATGGTCGGAATACCGGTCTGCGCACGTCAGCCGGCCCGCCGGTCGGACCAGGGCACGACCGGGCCGGCGCCGCCGGCGCGCACGGCGGCGTGCACGGCCCGGGCCAGCGGTGCGCCCCAGGTCGAGCGCGGGCCGCCGTACGGGGCCGGCGCGCCGTCGGCCGGGCAGAGCACGGTGACCGCGTCGGTGGCGGTGCCGGTGGCCGGCAGTCCCAGCTCCCAGATCGCCTGCGCCTTCGCCTCGGTGGCGGTGGCCACCGCGTTGACCAGCGCGGCGTCCCCGAGCCGGACCGGCACGTGCACCACGATGTTGACGGTGCCGACCGGGTGGGCCGGCGCGGGCCCGGCCGCCGTGGCCGGGGCGTCGGTGGTCTCCCGGCCGCCGCCGACCGGCGCGGCGGCCCAGACCGGGGTGCCCAGGCCGACCGTCGCCCAGACCCGCACGCCGGCGTCGCCGCGGTGCACCACCTCGGTCACGTCCACGCCGGTGAGCAGCCCGACCCCGGGCCCGTCCAGGCCCAGGTCGCGGGCCAGTTCGGCCAGGTGGGCGGCCGGGTCGTCCCGGTCGTACGTCATCGGCACGGTCGCGTTGACCACCCACCGGCGGACGCCGATCCCCCCGCCCAGCGGGGCGGAGCCGACCGCCAGCAACGGCGTCTCGGCCCGCCACACCAGCAGCGGGATGTCCCACCCGGCTTCGGACCGGCTGGTCAGGATCGGCTCGCACAGCACGCCGGTCACCTTACGATCAGGTGGGGACCGGTGGCACCCGGCCCGGTGCCGCGGGGCCGGATCCAGGGGTGCACCTCCGATTCCTGCTCATGTGCGCCTAGACTGGCGGCGCGCGAGGGATCAGCGGACGGCGGACCCGGGCCGACGGACGGCACGCGCAGGCGGAGGTGCGCGATGGACGAGGTACTGGCCCGCAGCGGGATCTTCCAGGGTGTCGACCCGGAGGCTGCCGAGGCGCTCGCCAAGGAGATGGAGACGATCGAGGTCCGCAAGGGCGAGGTCGTCTTCAACGAGGGCGAGCCCGGTGACAGTCTCTACATCCTCCTGTCCGGCAAGATCAAGGTGGGTCGCCGCGCGGCGGACGGCCGGCAGAACCTGATCGCCGTGATGGGCCCGTCGGACATGGTCGGCGAGTTGTCGCTGTTCGACCCCGGCCCGCGGACGGCGACCGCCACGGCGGTCACCGACACCCGGCTGGTCCGGCTGCGCAAGCAGGCCCTGCGGCCGTGGCTCAACAACCGGCCCGAGATCGCCGAGCAGCTCCTGCGGGTGCTGGCCCGCAGGCTGCGCCGGACGAACGACTCGCTCGCCGACCTGATCTTCACGGACGTGCCCGGCCGGGTCGCCAAGAACCTGCTCCAGATGGCCGGCCGGTTCGGCACCCGCGACGGCGGCGTGCTGCGGGTGACCCACGACCTCACCCAGGAGGAGATCGCCCAGCTCGTCGGCGCCTCCCGGGAGACCGTCAACAAGGCGCTCGCCGACTTCGCCTCGCGCGGCTGGCTGCGGCTGGACGGCAAGAGCATCATCATCCTCGACCCGGAGCGCCTGGCCCGTCGCGCGCGGGTCTGACCTTCCGCACCTCCACGCCGGCCCGGCCCGCCCCACGCGGTCCGGGCCGGCGCGTGTCTGCCCGGCGCAGAATTCCTGGACGTCCCGGTGACCGACGTCCAGGCTGGGCCGATGATCGAACGCGTCGCCGTCCTCTCCGACATCCACGGTGTGCTGCCGGCGCTGGAGGCCGTCCTGGCCGAGCCGGACGTGGCCGCCGCCGACCTGATCGTGCTCACCGGGGACATCGCCTCCGGCCCGCAGCCGGTCGAGGTGCTGGACCGGCTCGCCGCGCTCGGCGACCGCGCCCGCTGGGTCGGCGGGAACGGCGAGCGGGAGCTGGTCGAGGCGCGGGCCGGGAAGCCGTCGGAGTTCGAGGTCGCCAACTGGGCCGCCGCGCAGCTCCGGGACGACCAGGTGGCCCGGCTGGCCGCGCTGCCACCGCACGTCACGCTGCCGGTGACCGGTCTCGGCGACGTGCTGTTCTGCCACGCGACGCCCCGCGACGACGAGGAGGTCGTACTCGTCGACTCGCGGCCGGAGCGCTGGGCCGAGGTCTTCGCCGGCCTGCCGGCCGAGGTCGGCACCGTGGTCTGCGGGCACACCCACATGCCGTACACCCGCTTGGTCGACCGTCGCCTGGTGGTCAACCCGGGCAGTGTCGGCATGCCGTACGGGGGCGCGGGCGCCTGGTGGGCGCTGCTCGGTCCGGGGGTGCAGTTGCGCCGCACCCGGTTCGACGTGGACGCCGCCTGCGCCGAGGTGGTCGCCGGGTCCGGCTTCCCGGAGGCGGCGCAGTGGGCCGACGAGTACCTGCGCGGCGGATACTCCGACCTGGACGCGCTCACCGCCTTCGGCCCCCGGGACGGTCGCTGACGGGTACCCGACGTCCACGCTGGACGGGGGCGTCCTGAGTCGCGACTCTGCGATAGCGTGGCCTGATGGGACGGCGGTACCGGGTGCTCCTCGTCTCCAGCAGCGGTGGCGTCCTGCTGGACCTGCTGGCGCTCCGCCCCTGGTGGGCACGACACGATCCGGTCTGGGTCGCGGTCCGGGCCCCCGACACCGAGGTGGCGTTGGCCGGGCAGCGGGTGCACTGGCAGCCCGAGTTGTCGACCCGCACCCGGCTGCGGGTGCTGCCGGCGACCTGGCGGGCGCTGCGGCTGCTGCGCCGCGAGCGACCCGACGTGGTGGTGTCGGCCGGCACCGGCGTGGCCGTCGGCGTCTTCCTCGCCGCTCGCCTGCTCCGGGTGCCGTCGCTGTGGTTGGAGACGTTCAACATGACCGGGCCCGCCGGCTCCGCCGCCCGGCTCTGCTCCCGGCTCGCCGCCGCGGTGCTGGTGCAGCGCCCCGCCCTGCTGGCGTCCCGCCCCCGCGCGGTGCTCATCGGAGAGCTCTACTGACCATGGCCCGTGTCCTGGTCACCGTCGGCATGGGTCCGTGGCCGTTCGACCGCCTGATCCACGGCGTCGCGCCGCTCTGCGCCGCGCACGAGGTGTTCGTCCAGACCGGCACGTCGACCGTGACGCCGCCGTGCCCGCACGAGGCGTTCCTGCCCCTGGACGACCTGCGCGAGCGGCTGGCCGCCGCCGACGTGGTGATCACCCACGCGGGGAACACCGTGCGCCTGGTCCAGCGGCTCGGCCGGGTGCCGGTGGCGGTGGCCCGGGAGGCCGCGCGGGGCGAGATGGGCAACGACCACCAGGTCGCCTACCTGCGCGACGAGGAGCGTTCCGGCCGGGTGATCGCGGTGTGGGACGCGGCCGACCTGCCGGCCGTGGTGGCCGCGCACCCGGAGCGGCAGCGGCGGTTGCTGGCCGAGCGGCCACTGCCCGGCGCGGTCGACGGCGCCCGGTTGGCCGCCACGTTGGACGCGCTCTGCGCCCGGCTGGTCCGATGAGCCGGGCCGACGAACGCCCGGCCGGTCCGACGAACCGGGCCGACGCGGCGACCGGCCGACCGGGCCGGCAGCCCTTCGCCACCCACCCGCTGCGCCGGTACGCGTTCGCCTGGTCCGCGCTGGCCGGCCGCACCGGCCGGCACCTCGACCTGGGCTGCGGCCCCGGGGACTTCCTCGCCGCGCTGCACGACCACGGCACCGTGACCTGCGAGGGCGCCGACCCGCACCCCGGTTACCTCGCCGGGCTGGCCACCCGCCACCCCGACCTGCCGCTGCACCGGCTGCGGGTCGGTCGGCCGCTGCCGTTCACCGACTGTCGCTTCGACTCGGTCAGCCTGCTCGACGTGCTGGAGCACGTGCCCGACGAGGCCGCGCTGCTCGCCGAGACGCACCGGGTGCTCGTCCCCGGTGGGCTGCTGGTGCTCACCGTGCCGCGCCGGCACGTGTTCAGCTTCCTCGACCCCGACAACGCGAAGTTCGACTTCCCCCGGCTGCACCGTCGCGTCTACTCGTGGCGGTTCGGGTCGCAGGTGTGGCACAGCCGGTTCGCGGACCTCTCGAACGACCTGCGCGGGGACATGTCGGTCGGCCGGGACCGGCACACCAACTACCGCACCGCCGACCTGCTCGACCTGCTGCGCGCGGCCGGTTTCGCGCCGACCACGGTGACCGGCGCCAACCTGTTCTGGCGGTGGTTGCAGATCCCGGCGCTGCTCACCGGCGGGCCGGTACGCCGCCTGCTGGAGCGCGGCATCCACCTCGACGGCCGGCTGTTCCGCGCGGCCAACCTCTTCGTCGTCGCCCGGAGGCAGCCGTGAGCATCACCCACCCCACCCGGAGGCAGCCGTGAGCGTGGCCGACACCGCGCGGCTGGCCTGGTTCTTCGGCCGGCTCGCCATCAAGGAGCGGGTCGCGCCCCGGCTGCACGTCCGGCCGCTGGTCGCCGAGCTGTTCCTCACCGACAACTGCAACCTGCGCTGCACGAGCTGCGGCTGCTGGACCACCAACACCAAGGGTGAGCTGTCCACCGACGAGTGGCGGGACGTCCTGCGCCAACTCGTCGCGATGCGCATCCACAAGGTGAACTTCACCGGCGGTGAGCCGTTGATCCGGCCGGACGCGGTGACCCTGATGGCGTACGCGCGCGAGGTGGGGGTGCGCCACCTGCACCTGAACACCAACGGCATCCGGCTCGCCCCGCCCGTCCTCGACGAGGTGCTCGCCGCGGGCGTACGCAGCTTCAACGTCTCGGTCGACGGCCCGACGGCGCTGGTGCACGACCGGATCCGGGGCCGGCTCGGCGCGTTCGAGACGACCACCCGGCACCTGCGGAACCTGATCGCGGAGCGCGACCGGCTCGGCCTGAAGGTGCGGATGAACTTCACCGTCATGCGGGACAACGTGGACAGCCTGCCCGGCATCGCGGCGCTGGCCCAGGAGCTGGGCGTGGCGCTCTATCTCAACCTGGTCACCGACCGGACGTTCCTGTTCCGCACCGACGCGGTCACCGGGCAGACCGACGTGGCCGGCGACCGGCTCGACGCGGCGCTGGCCGAGTTGGAGGCGATGGCCCGGGCGGACCAGCGGTGGTTGCCGCGCTACTCGGAGCTGCGGTACCTGCGCGGGCACTTCGACGATCTCGTGCAACGGGACCTGCCCTGCGCCGAGTCGCAGCTCAAGCTGATGGTGCACTCCCGGGGCGAGATCGGCGGCTGCTGGGCGCACGACCCGACCGCCTCGGTCCGGCAGCGCCCGATCGCCGAGATCGTCGACGCCCCGGAGTACCGCGCCGAGCACACGCGGCTGTTCCGCAAGGAGTGCGTCGGCTGCGGCAGCAACTACAGCCTCAACCTGCGCTGGCGGCCGGGCACCTACCTGGCCGACCGGCAGTGGCGGCGCGGGCGGCGCAGCCTTGTCTGAGCCGATGCGCCCGAGCCAGCCGCTGTACGACGCGCTGGCGCCCGGCTACGAGGAGCACTTCGCGGTGCCGCACCGGCGCGCGTACGACGATCTGGCGTGGGAGCGGGTCAGCGCGCTGCTGCCGCCCGACGGCCCGGTGGTGGACGCCGGCTGCGGCGTGGGCCGCTGGGCCCGACGCCTGCTCGACCTGGGCCATCCGGTGACCGGCGTGGAGCAGGCCCCGGGGATGGTCGCCGAGTTGCGTCGCCGCCCGCCCGGCCCCGGCTTCACGCTTGTCGAGGGCTCGATGACGGAGGTGACGCTGCCCGCCACGGCCGGCGCGGTGCTGGCGATGGGTTCGCTGCAATACACAGCCGATCCCGAGCGGGCGGTCCGGCACCTGGCCGGCTGGCTGCGTCCGGGCGGGGTGCTGGCCGTGCTCGTCGACTCGCTGGTGGGCCTGGTGCTGGAACTGGTCGGCGCCGGCCGGGACGACGAGGCGGTGGACCGGTTGGCCCGGCGCCGGGGCGTCTGGCGGGCCGACGGGCACGCCGCCGACCTGCACCTGCTGGACCGCGCCCGGTTGGAGGCCGCGTTCACCGCCGCCGGCCTGGTCGAGGTCCGCAGCGCCGGGTTGCTGGTCAGCGCCGGGCCGTTGGGCCGGGCGGGGCTGGCCGGGCGGCTCGCCGCCGACCGGGACGCGCTGCTGGCGTTGGAGCGCCGGCTCGGCGACGACCCGGTCCTCGCCGACGCCGGCAAGCAACTGCTGGTGACCGGCCGCCTCCCGGCCTGACCGCCCGGCCCGCCACCCGGTGCCGGCGAGGTTCAGCCCAGGCAGCGGCGCAACGCGGCGACCACCCGTTCCGCCTGCTCCACGGTGAGTTCCGACGACATCGGCAGCGCGAGCGCCTCGGCGTCCAGCCGGTCGGTCACCGGCAGCCGTTCGCCGCCGCCGAGCGGGCCACGGTGGATCGCCGCGAAGTAGGGTTTGGTCTGCACGCCGAGCGCGGCCAGCGCGTCCGCCACCCGGTCCCGGTCGGCGATCCGGGCCACCCAGTGCACCCAGCAGTGCCGGTCTCCCGGGCGGACCTGCTGGAACTCCACCGGCAGGGTGCGGGCGGCGGCGGCGTACACCTCGGCCACCTCGGCCCGCCGGCGGACCAGCGTGTCCAGCTCCGCGAGCTGGTCGACCGCGACGACGGCGTGCAGCTCGTTCATCAGCTCGGAGCGGGTCCAGCCGGCCGGCGCGGCGAGCACCGCCTCGGCGGCGTCGGCGGGCAGCACCAGGGCGCCGCCGGCCCCACCGGCGGAGACCACCTTGGCGAAGCTCATCGAGTACGAGTGGGCCAGCGCCTGCTGTGCCACCGGGCGGCCCCGGTGCAGGCTGCCGAGAGCGGCGGCGGAGTCGGCCAGCAGCGCCACGCCGGCGGGGTCGCAGACCGCCCGCAGGGCCGGGTAGTCGCACGGGTTGCCGAAGGTGTCCACGGCGAGCACCACGCGTACGCCGCCCCGCGCGACGGCGCCGGCGACGGCCGCCGGGTCGAGCGTCCAGGTCGCGGCGTCCACGTCGACGAAGCGCAGCGCGTACCCGAGCTGGACCAGGATCTCCGCCGTCGCGGGGAACGTGTACGACGGCAGCACCGCCACGTCGCCGGGACGGGCCGGGCCGACGGTGGCGGCCACCATGATCCGTAGCGCGGCGGTACCGGACGCGGTGACCAGCACCCGGTGGTCGTCGTCGAGTTCCAGCTCCTTACCCAGTCGTTCGGTCAGCTCCCGCGTCCACCGGTTGCCGTGCTTGACCTCGCCGCTGGCGAGCGCCGCCTGCTGGCGGTCGGCCACCAGGTCGGGGTGGGCGGGCGGCGGCGGCACGACGACCGGCAGCGGCGGCCGGAACACGGGTGCCCGGTCGGCGTCCACCGCGGCGACCAGTTCCGCCAGGCGCGGGCGGAGCGGCGGCACGCGGTGACCGGCGGCGGTCAGCTTGTCGGTGACCACCAGGCCGGAGCTGTCCGGCGTACGCCGGGGTGTGGTCAGCAGCGGCGCCGACGACCCGCACAGGTCACGGATCCAGGTGGCGAGGTCGACCAGGGACACCGGCTCCCCGCCGACGTTCCAGACGCCGGGGCCGATCCCGTCGAGCAGCATCCGGGCGAGGGCGTCGGCGGGCAGGAAGCTGCGTACGGCGTCCGCGGTGACCGGCAGCGGCAGCCCCTGGCGGGCCCGGCGGACCAGCCGGGTGGCGACCCGGTGCTGTCCCGCGCCGAAGGCGTTCGCGAGCCGGAGCACGGTCAGCCGGTCGGGGTCGACCGCGCCGGCGACGAGCCGTTCCTGGGCGAGCTTCGCCATCGCGTACGTCCACCGGCCGGTCGGGTCGGCGTCGGCCATGGCCCGGGCCAGTGGGGCGGCCCGCCAGGGCGGGCAGGGCGTCCGGGCCAGTTCGCGGGCGGCGGCGCACCAGCCGTCGAGTTCCTCGACGGACCACGGCAGGTCGGGTGCGGTCTCCTCGGTCAGCGGACCGGCCGCGGCGCCGTACACCTCGACGGAGGAGGTGAGCACCACCTGGCGTCCGGCCAGCCGGGGCAGCAGCCGGGCGGTGCTGATCGCGTTGTCGAGCGGCAGCGTCCAGGGCCGGCGGGGGCGCGGCTCGCTGGCGCCGAGCAGCACCACGACGAGGCCGGGCGGCAGCTCGGGTGGGTCGTCGACCAGCAGGTCGACGCGAATCCAGTCGGGCGCGCCGGTGTTCGTGCCGGCCGGCGGATGCCGGTCCACGACGGTCACCCGCGCGCCGGCGGCCAGCAGTGCCTCGGCGGTCGCGGCGCCCAGGAAACCGGAGCCGCCGACCAGCACGAATTCATCCATCGTCGTGCCTCCCCGTGAACCGAGCACAGTATCGCGGAACGGACCGTGCGAGGGGTGTCGGATAGCGGCGGCAGAAAAAGTCAGGCTTGACTGTTTGTTTCCCGGGCGGGAGGCTGTCCCCGTGCCCACCGCACCGACCCGCGTCCCGCAGCAGGAACGCAGCCGCGCCACCCAGGCCCGGCTGCTGGAGGCGACCGTCGAGTGCCTGGTCGAACACGGCTGGTCCGGCACCACGACCACGGTGGTGGCCGCCCGGGCCGGCGTCTCCCGGGGCGCCCAGCTGCACCACTACCCCACCAAGGCCGCCCTGGTCACCGCCGCCGTCGCCCATCTCGCCGAGCGCCGGGCGGTGGAGCTGCGCACCGAGGCGGACGCGCTGCCGGCCGGCCCGCGACGGCTGGACCGGGTGATCGACCTGCTCGGCGCCGCCTTCACCGGGCCGCTCTTCGTCGCCGCCCTCGAACTCTGGGTCGCCGCCCGCACCGACGCCGAGCTACGCGACGCGCTGGTGCCGCTGGAGGCCACGGTGGGCCGGGAGATGCACCGGCTCACCGTCGAGCTGCTCGGCGTGGACGAACGCCGGCCCGGCATCCGCGAGGCCGTGCAGGCCACCCTCGACCTGCTCCGCGGGCTGGGCGTGGCCAACCTGCTCAGCGACGACTCACCCCGCCGCACCGCCCTGCTGCGGATGTGGAAGCGCCAACTCGCCACCCTGCTCACCCCCGACGCCCCCTGACCGGCCCACCCGCCCGGAGGCACCATGGTCGACGCGACCGCACTGCTCGCGGATCTCACCGCCGAGTCCGACCAGCTCGACGCGCTCGTCAGCGGGCTGCCACCGGAGGACTGGGCCCGGCACACCCCGGCCGCCGGCTGGACCGTCGCCCACCAGATCGCCCACCTGGCCTGGACCGACCACGTGGCCGGGCTCGCCGCCACCGACCCCGACGCGTTCTACGCCTCGGTGCTGTCCGCGCCCGACCCGGCCCGGCTGGTCGACGACGGGGCCGAGTCCTTCCTCGCCCCGCCGGCCGCGCTGCTGGCCCGCTGGCGGGACGGCCGCACCGCGCTCGCGACGGCCCTGGCCGCCACCCCGGCCGGCGAGAAGCTGCCCTGGTACGGCACCCGGATGTCGCCCGCCTCGATGGCCACCGCCCGGCTCATGGAGACCTGGGCGCACGGCGAGGACGTCGCCGACGCGCTCGGTGTCACCCGCGCCCCGACCGCCCGGCTGCGACACGTCGCGCACCTCGGCTTCCGTACCCTCGGGCACAGCTTCGCCGCGCACGGCCGCCCGGTGCCGACGGACCCGGTCCGGGTCGAACTCACCGCACCGGCGGGCGACGAGGTCTGGGCCTTCGGGCCTGCCGCGGCGACCGACCGGGTGACCGGGCCGGCGCTCGACTTCTGCCTGCTGGTCACGCAGCGCCGGCACCGCGCCGACCTGTCCCTGGTCGCGACCGGGCCGGTCGCCGACGAGTGGCTGGACGTGGCCCAGGCGTTCGCCGGCCCGCCGGGCGCCGGCCGGGCGGCGGAGGCCCGGCCATGAGCGGGGTGCTGCGCGTCGGCAACGCGTCCGGCTTCTACGGTGACCGGTTCGCCGCCTGGCGGGAGATGCTCGACGGCGGCGAGCTGGACGTGCTGACCGGCGACTACCTGGCCGAGCTGACCATGCTGATCCTCGGACGCGACCGGATGCGCGACGCGTCGCTGGGCTACGCGAAGACGTTCCTGCGACAGGCGGAGGGCGTGCTCGGCACCGCGTCGGAGCGCGGGGTCACGCTGGTCACCAACGCCGGCGGCCTCAACCCGGCCGGGCTGGCCGACGCGATCCGGTCGCTCGCCGCACGACTCGGCCTCGACGTGCGGGTCGGGTACGTCGAGGGCGACGCGCTCCAGCGGCCGGACGCGCTGACCGCGAACGCGTACCTGGGCGCGTTCGGGATCGCGGCCTGCCTCGACGCGGGCGCGGACGTGGTGGTGACCGGGCGGGTCACCGACGCGTCGCTGGCGGTCGGCCCGGCGATCGCCCGGTTCGGCTGGACCCGGGACGACCTCGACGCGCTGGCCGGGGCGACCGTGGCCGGGCACCTGATCGAGTGCGGGGCGCAGGTCACCGGCGGCAACTTCAGCTTCTTCACCGAGTTGCCGGACGGCGGCCGGCGCCCCGGCTTCCCGATCGCCGAGCTGCACCCGGACGGCACGTCGGTGCTCACCAAGCACCCCAGCACCGGCGGCGCGGTCACCGTCGAGACGGTCACCGCGCAACTGCTGTACGAGGTAGGCGGGCCGGACTACCTCGGGCCGGACGTGGTGACCCGGCTGGACACGGTCCGGCTGGAGCAGGCGGGACCGGACCGGGTACGCGTGTCCGGCGTACGCGGCACGCCCCCGCCGGACACGCTCAAGGTGGGCGTCAACAACCTGGGCGGCTTCCGCAACTCGATGACGTTCGTGCTGTGCGGGCTGGACATCCCGGCCAAGGCGGCCCTGGTCCGGGGTCAGGTGACGGATGCGGTGGGCCCGGACGGGCTGGAGTTCACGCTGGCCCGCACCGACCACCCGGACGCGGCCGACACCGAGGCGGCGAGCGCGCTGCTGCACGTACACCTGCGCGACGTCGACAAGGCGCGGGCCGGGCGGGCGTTCTCGGCGGCGGCGGTGGAGCTGGCACTGGCCTCCTACCCGGGCTGCACGCTGACCACGTTGCCCGGCGACGCCACGCCGTACGGCGTGTTCACCTCGGACACCGTGCCCCAGGACGCGGTGCCGCACGTGGCGGTGCTCCCCTCCGGCGAGCGCGTGCAAATCCCCCCGCCCTCCGTGGTGGGTGGTTTGCCCGGGCCCCCTGTTATGCACCAGGCGTTAACCGGGGGCCCCTCCTTACCCGCCACCCGGCGGGGGGCGCTGGGGGAGCTGGTGGGGGCGCGGTCGGGGGACAAGGGTGGGGACGCCAACCTCGGCGTCTGGGCCCGCACGGACGCCACCTGGGCCTGGCTGCGCGGCTGGCTGACCGTGGCGCGGCTGGCCGAGCTGCTGCCGGAGACCGCCCCGCTGACCGTGGAGCGGTACGAGCTGCCGAACCTGCGCGCGGTCAACTTCGTGATCCGCGGGCTGCTCGGGCCGGGCGTGGCCGCCTCCACCCGATTCGACCCCCAGGCCAAGGCGCTCGGCGAGCTGCTCCGGGCCCGGGTGGTCGACCTGCCGGCGGAGGTGCCGGCATGACCATCGTGGACACCCCGGAGCGTCGCCAACTTCGCGAGCTGACCCGCGCGTTCGTCACCCGGGAGGTGCTGCCGCACCTGGCCGACTGGGAGCGGTCCGGTGAGGTGCCCCGCTCACTGCACGAGACCGCCGCGAAGGTCGGGCTGCTCGGCATCGGCTTCCCGGAGTCGGTCGGTGGCAGCGGCGGCGACCTGCTCGACTCGATCGTGGTCACTGAGGAGATCATCCGCTCCGGCGGCTCGTCCGGGCTGATCGCCGCGTTGTTCACGCACGGCATCGCGCTCCCGCACATCATCGCGGCGCAGGACGAGCACCTGATCGACACGTACGTCCGGCCCACGCTGGGCGGGACGATGATCGGCGCGTTGGCGATCACCGAACCGGACGGCGGCTCGGACGTGGCCGCCATCCGCACCTGCGCGGTCCGCGACGGCGACCACTACGTGGTGAACGGCGCGAAGACGTACATCACCAGCGGCGTCCGGGCGGACTTCGTGACCACCGCGGTCTGCACCGACTTTCCCGGCTCCGGCTCACTCAGCCTGCTGGTGATCGACAAGGGCACGCCCGGGTTCACCGTGGGCCGGCGGCTGGAGAAGCTGGGTTGGCACTGCTCGGACACCGCCGAGCTGTCCTTCGTCGACGTCCGGGTGCCGATGGTGAACCGGGTCGGCCCGGAGGACACCGCCTTCCTGGCCGTCATGCAGCAGTTCGCCGCCGAGCGGCTGTCGCTGGCCACCCAGGCGTACGCGACCGCGCAGCGCTGCGTCGACCTGGCGGTGCGGTGGTGCCGGGACCGTTCCACGTTCGGTCGTCCGCTCGCGAGCCGGCAGCTCGTCCGGCACCGGCTGGCCGAGATGCACACCCGCGCCGAGGCGGCCCGCGCGTACGTGCACGAGGTGGCCGAGCGGGTGGCTCGACCACTCCAGCTCGGCGCGTCTGGCGCCGCGCCGCGACCTGGAGCAGTCGGCGGGCAGCCGGTGGTGACCGAGGTGGCGATGGCGAAGAACGTGGCGGTGGCCGCCTGCGACCACGTGGTGGACGCCGCGCTGCAACTGCACGGCGGCTTCGGCTACCTGCGCGACGCGGAGGTGGAGCGGCACTACCGGGACGCCCGCATCCTCGGCATCGGCGGCGGCACCACCGAGATCATGAACGAGATCATCGCGAAGGGCATGGGCCTGTGACCGTTCTCCAGACTGCGATCGACACCTCCGCACCCGCCTTCGCGGCCAACCGGGAGGCGCTGCTGGAGCGCCTCGCCGAGTTGGAGACCGTGCTGGACCAGGCGCGGGCCGGCGGCGGCGAGAAGTACGTGACCCGGCACCACAAGCGCGGCAAGCTGCTCCCCCGGGAACGCATCGAGCTGCTGCTCGACCCGGACAGTCCGTTCCTGGAGCTGTCGCCGGTGGCCGCGTACGGCACGGACTTCCCGGTCGGCGCCAGCACCGTGACCGGGATCGGCGTGGTCGAGGGCGTGGAGTGCCTGATCGTGGCGAACGACCCGACGGTACGCGGCGGCGCGATCAACCCGTGGTCGTTGGCGAAGACGCGCCGGGCGGGTGAGATCGCGCTGGCCAACCGGCTGCCGATGGTGAACCTGGTCGAGTCGGCCGGCGCGGACCTGCCCTCCCAGGCGGAGATCTTCATTCCCGGCGGGCGGGTGTTCCGTGACCTGACGCGGCTCTCCGCGGCGAAGATCCCCACGGTCAGCGTGGTGTTCGGCAACGCCACCGCCGGCGGCGCGTACGTGCCCGGCATGTCGGACTTCACCATCATGATCCGGGGCCGGTCGCAGGTCTACCTGGCCGGGCCGCCGCTGGTGAAGATGGCCACCGGCGAGGTCACCGACGACGAGTCGCTGGGCGGTGCGACCATGCACGCCACCACGTCCGGCCTGGCCGACTTCCTCGCCGAGGACGAGCGGGACGGCATCCGGCTGGCCCGGCAGTGCGTCCGCCGGCTCAACTGGCGCAAGGGCGGCCCGCCGCCGCGCACCTTGTCCCCGCTGCCACCCCGGTACGACCCGGAGGAGCTGCTCGGCATCGCCAGCGCCGACCTGAAGGTGCCGTTCGACCCGCGCGAGGTGCTCGCCCGGGTGCTCGACGACAGCGCGTTCGACGAGTTCAAGCCCGGCTACGGCACGGCACTGGTGACCGGCTGGGGCGAGCTGCACGGCTGGCCGGTCGGCGTGCTGGCGAACGCCCGGGGCGTGCTGTTCGGCGAGGAGGCGCAGAAGGCGGCCCAGTTCATCCAGCTCGCCAACGCGGCCGACACGCCGCTGGTCTTCCTCCAGAACACCACCGGCTACATGGTCGGCACCGAGTACGAACAGCGCGGCATCATCAAGCACGGCGCGCTGATGATCAACGCGGTGTCGAACTCGACGGTGCCGCACCTGACGGTCAACCTGGGCGCCTCCTACGGCGCCGGCAACTACGGCATGTGCGGCCGGGCGTACGAGCCGAGGTTCCTGTTCACCTGGCCGAACGCGAAGTCGGCGGTGATGGGCCCGGCGCAGTTGGCCGGCGTGCTGTCGATCGTGGCCCGGCAGGCCGCCGCGGCCCGGGGGCGCGACTACGACGAGGACTCCGACACCGCCATGCGGATGATGGTCGAGCAGCAGATCGAGTCGCAGTCCGGCGCGCTGTTCCTCTCCGGCCGGCTCTACGACGACGGGGTGATCGACCCCCGGGACACCCGTACCGTCCTCGGGCTCTGCCTGTCGGCGATCCACAACGGACCGGTGAAGGGCGCCGACGGCTTCGGCGTCTTCCGGATGTGAGGGCCGTGAGCGCGAGGAACGCAGCGAAGCGGAGTCCCGCAGTCGCGAACGAAAGGCAGGCTCAGCGCAAATGATCACTCGACTTCTGGTGGCCAACCGGGGGGAGATCGCCCGCCGGGTCTTCGCCACCTGCCGGGCGCTCGGCGTGGCCACGGTCGCCGTGCACTCCGACGCGGACGCCGACGCGCCGTTCGTCGCCGAGGCCGACCACGCGGTCCGGCTGCCGGGGAACACGCCGGCCGAGACGTACCTGCGGATCGACCTCATCCTGGACGCGGCCCGGCGCTCCGGCGCGGACGCGGTCCACCCCGGCTACGGCTTCCTCGCCGAGAACGCGGAGTTCGCGGCGGCGGTGACCGACGCGGGCCTGACCTGGGTCGGCCCGTCCGCCAAGGCGATCGCCGCGATGGGCGACAAGATGGCGGCCAAGGCGCTGCTCGCCGACGCGGGCGTGCCGATGCTGCCCACCTGGACCGACCCCGACCAGGTCACCGCGTTCCCGGTGCTGGTCAAGGCAAGTGCCGGCGGCGGTGGCCGGGGCATGCGGATCGTCCGCGACGCGGCCGGGCTCGCCGAGGCCGTCGCGGGCGCGCGCCGCGAGGCGGCGGCGGCGTTCGGCGACGGCACGGTCTTCATCGAGCGGTACGTCGAGCGTGGCCGGCACGTCGAGGTGCAGATCTTCGGCGACACCCACGGCACGATCGTGGCGCTCGGGGTACGCGACTGTTCGATCCAGCGCCGGCACCAGAAGATCGTCGAGGAGGCGCCCGGGGTGCTGCCCGACGAGGTGCGCGAGCGGCTGCACTCCGCAGCGGTGGCGGCCGGCCGGGCGGTCGACTACGTCGGCGCGGGCACCGTGGAGTTCCTGCTGGCCCCGGACGGGCAGGTGCACTTCCTGGAGATGAACACCCGGCTCCAGGTCGAGCACCCGGTCACCGAGCTGACCACCGGCCTGGACCTGGTCCGGCTGCAACTGCTGGTCGCCGACGGCGAGCCGCTGCCGGTCACCACCACACCGGCCGCCGACGGCCACGCCATCGAGGTACGGCTCTGCGCGGAGGAACCGGCCGAGGGGTTCCGCCCGGCCACCGGCACGCTGCACCGGTTCGCGATCCCCGGCGTCGACGCCGAGTTCGGGCCCACCCGGGGCCTGCGCCTGGACTCCGGCGTGGTGGACGGCTCGACGGTGAGCGTGCACTACGACTCGATGCTGGCCAAGCTGGTCGCCTGGGCGCCCACCCGCACCGAGGCGGCCCGTGCCCTGGCCGGCGCGCTGGCCCGGGCCGAGCTGCACGGCGTGGCCACCAACCGGGACCTGCTGGTCCGGGTGCTGCGCAGTCCCGAGTTCGCCGCCGCCGACGTGGACACCGGTTTCCTGGACCGGCACCCCGAGGTCTTCGCGCCGCTGCTGCCGGCCGACCAGCTCCCGGTGGTGGCGCTCGCCGCCGCGCTGTCCGGGGCCGCCGCGCGCCGGGCCGCCGCACCGGTGCTGGCCGGGCTCCCGTCGGGCTGGCGCAACGTGCCGGCTCATCCGCAGGTCACCCGCTTCACCGACATCGAGATCCACTACCGCCTCACCCGCACCGGCGCACTCGCCGAGTGGACAAGGACGGGCCCCCTCCTAACGGATTCGGTAGAGGAACGCGCCCCGCTTGACAGCGAGCTGCCCGTGGTCGAGCTGGTGTCGGCCGACCCGGACCGCGTGGTGCTCGACGTGGACGGCGTGCGGCGGGCTTTCCGCGTACACCGGGTGGGGTCGTCGGTGTTCGTGGACGGCCCGGACGGGGCGGCGAGCCTCACCGAACTGCCGCGGCTGCCCCGGCCCACCGCGGAGCTGGCGGCCGGGTCGCTGCTCGCGCCGCTGCCCGGCGCGGTGACCCGGGTGCACGTCGAGGTCGGCCAGCGGGTCGCCGCCGGTGACCTGCTGCTGACGCTGGAAGCGATGAAGCTCGAACACCCCGTGCTCGCCCCGGCCGACGGCGTGGTGGCGGAGCTGCCGGTCGCGCCCGGCGGCCAGGTGGAGACGGGTGCCGTGCTGGCCGTGGTCGACCCCGAGGAGGACCCGCAGTGAACTTCGACCTCACCCCCGAGCAGGACCAGCTCCGCGACGCGGTACGCGCGCTGGGCCGCCGGTACGGCCACCCCTACTTCGTGGCCAGGGCCAAGTCGGGAGAACACACCACCGAGCTGTGGCACGAGGCCGGACGGCTCGGCTACCTCGGCGTCAACATCCCCACCGAGTACGGCGGCGGGGGCGGCGGCATCACCGAACTGGCGCTGGTCTGCGAGGAACTGGCCGCGGCGGGCTGCCCGCTGCTGCTGCTCGTGGTCTCCCCCGCCATCGCCGCCACCGTGATCAACAAGCACGGCACGGAGGAGCAGCGCAAGAAGCACCTACCCGGCCTCGCCGACGGCTCCCAGAAGATCGTCTTCGCGATCACCGAGCCGGACGCCGGGTCGAACTTCCACCGCCTCGGCACGGTCGCCCGCCGCGACGGCGACGACTGGCTGCTCACCGGCCGCAAGGTCTACATCTCCGGGGTCGACGAGGCCGACCACGTGCTCGTGGTCGCCAGAACCGAGGATGCCTCCTCCGGAAAGCTCAAGCCGGCGTTGTTCATCGTGCCGACCGACGCGCCCGGCCTGGAGAAGTCCAAGCTGGACATGGAGATCCTCTCCCCGGAGAACCAGTTCCAGCTCTTCCTGGACGACGTCCGGCTGCCCGCCGACGCGCTCGTCGGTGAGTCGCTGGACGCCGGCCTGCCGGCGTTGTTCGCCGGGCTCAACCCGGAACGGATCACGGTCGCCGCGATGGGCGCCGGCACCGGCCGCTACGCCGTCGAGAAGGCGTCCGACTACACCGCCACCCGCAAGGTCTGGGGCGGACGCTCGATCGGCTCGCACCAGGGCGTCTCGCACCCGCTCGCGCACGCCGCCGTCCAGGTGGAGCTGGCCCGGCTCATGATCTACAAGGCGGCCAGCCTCTATGACGCCGGCCGCGACCTGGAGGCCGGCGTCTCCGGCAACATGGCCAAGTACGCGGCCGGTGAGGCCGCCGCGCTCGCCGTGGACACCGCCGTCCAGGCGCTCGGCGGGGCCGGCATGACCACCGAGTACGGCGTGGCGACGCTGCTCGGCGCCGTACGCGCCGGCCGGATCGCCCCGGTCAGCCGCGAGATGATCCTCAACTTCGTCGCCCAACACGTCCTGTCCCAGGACAAGTCCTACTGACCGCAGCTTTCTTCGCGCCCCCTGGGGCGACGAGTGGAACGCCGTGGCTGTCTCCGGCCCCGTGTGACAGCCATGGCGTTCCACCCGAGCGGTCGGCGAGACTGGCGGGGTGGGAACGGGCGAGGTGGAGCGGGCGGGTGAACGGCTGTACGCCGTGTTCGCCCGGCACCCGATGCCGGGCGACATGGCGGCGTGCGAACACTGCGTGGACCCGGCCGACGTCGACCGCTTCCGGCGTACGCCGCTGCGCGCGTTGACGCCGGACCAACTCGGCAGCTACCTGTCCAACCCCGGCACCTGGGGTGACGGGAGCGAGCTGCCGCACCTGGTGCCCCGGCTGCTGACCGCGTACGCCGCCGGCGAGATGGTCGACCAGCCATGGCCGGACACGCTGGCCCGCCGGATCGCCGGGCACTGGGCGGACTGGACGCCCGTCGAGCGGAGCGCCGTGAAGGACTTCCTCCGCGCCTGGTGGCGGTCGACGCTGACCTCGTGGCCGTCCGAGCACCCGGCGGAGGACATCCTGGACGCGGTGGCCGCGCTGGAGCTGGACCTCGGCCCGTACCTGGCGGCCTTCGCCGAGCTGCCGGGCGGGGCGGTCACTCGGCACCTGGCGGAGATCGTCGGATGGTCGGCACCCGACGAACGGGCGGGACGCGCGCTGGACCGCTGGCTGACCTCCGACACCCCGGCCGAACTGTTGTGGGCCGCGGCGGTCGCCGACGCGGGAACCCCGCTCGGCGACGAGTTGGTCGAGGCGGCCGACCTGGCCGACCTGCTCCGCAAGACACGCTGACCCGGGTTCGGGGCAGATCTTGGAAGCAAACGGCCCTCGGAGGGGCCCTCATCTTCCAAGATCTGCGTGCGGATTGCGAGCCGCGCCGGTCAGCGGACGGTGCGGCAGGCGGCATCGATGCGGTGGACCGGGCGGACCCGGCGACCCAGCCCCTCCAGTAGTGAATCCTCCACGTGGAAGTCACGCACCCGGAGCTGCCGCCGGGGCAGCTCGTCCTCGCTCGGGCAGAGCACCTGCGCGCGTACCTGGCCGACCGGCAGGTAGCGGACGCCACCACGTTCCTGGAGCAGCACCACGTCGACGTCGTCCACGGTGACCACGTGACCGCGGACGTCCTCGGTGACGCCGGGCGACGTCTCGACGGTGGTGACGGTCAGCGGCAGCACCGGCGTGCTGATCACCGGCAGCGCGGCCCAGACCAGCATGGCCAGCACCGCCGCCTCGGTGACCGAGGCGAGCGGCCGGACCACCGCCGCCGGCAGCGGACCGGTCACGAACAACGCCAGCACCGGGGGTACGACAAGCAGCGCCAGCGCCAGCGCCTCCCCCTGCCCGCCGGCGTCGAGCAGGGTGGGCCCGAGCAGCCAGAGGTATCCGGCGAACCCGGCGGCGAGCAGCAGCAGCCGGGGCACCCGCTGCTCGTGCAGCCGTTCCGGGCCGAGCTGGAACGCGGCCACGAACGCCGGCAGCAGCAGCGGCAGGTAGAGCAGCGGCCAGGTGCCCAGCGCGAGCAGGAAGCTGGCCACCGCGAACCAGGCCGGCGTGCTGTCCACCCAGCGGGCGAAGAGCGGCCGACGGATTCCGGGCGGCATCCGGTCCACGCTGACCCGCAGCACCGCGCCGAGCGCGAACACCGCGACCAGGGCGGTGGAGAGCAGCGCGGCGGCGGTGGTGAGGAAGCCGGCCAGCAGGTTCACCGTGCCGACGTTGGCGACCAGCAGCAGCGTGGTCTGCAACTCGCCGCCCGCCTCGACGCCGAGCCGCAGCACCGAGAAGACGGCCGGCACCCCGACGACCGCGGTCCAGAACGACTGGGTGGCCCGCGCGCGACGCTCGGCCGGGTCGGCCGGCGGTGGCACGGCCCGGGTCGGCGCGGCGGCACCCGGGCCGGCGGCCCCGGCAGCGGCAGTGCCCGCGCCCGGATCGGCAGTGCCCGCCGGGACGGCGTCCGGCGGGGCGGTCATCGCCGGGGCGCCTTGTCGTCGAAGTCGACGAGCTTCGGCACGTTCAGCGGCTGCGGCTGGGACTTGTCCGCCTTGAGCCACGGCCCGAGCGTGCGGTTGTACGCGGTCAGCCACGGGCTGCTGATCCCGTCCCGCCCTTCCAGGTAGCTCTTCTGGAGCGCGAACGCGACCAGGTCACGCAGCGCCGGGTCGCCGATCGGCACACCGATGCCGAGCAGCTCGCTGGTGCCGAACGGCATGTCGACGATCTCGAACTCGGTGGGGTACTGGGACAGGAAGCCGGCCAGGATCGTCTCGTCGGAGCTGACCACGTCGTACCGCTTCTCCCGGATGCCCCGTACGCAGTCGCCGACGGTCTTCACCACGTACGCCCGGACCTGGTGTTTCTCCAGTTCCGCCTCGGTGGTGGAACCGCCGCTGGTGCAGACGCGCAGCCCCGGCCGGCGTAGGTCCTCGATGGTGCGGACCCGGTCGCGCAGCCGCGTCGGCACCATCACCTCCTGGGTGGTGACGAAGTACGGCCCGGCGAAGCTGATCAGCTTCTGGCGCTCCTCGGTCATCGAGAAGCTCGACACGATCAGGTCGACGGTGCCGCCCTGGAGCGCGGGAATGCGGTCCTCGGTGGCCAGCGCCACCCACTGGATACGCTGCTCACCCTGGAAGCCGAGGAACGCGGCGATGTAGCGGGCGATCTCCACGTCGAAGCCGATGTGCGCGCCGTTGCGCAGCTCGCCCATCAGCGGCTCGGTCTCCGACACCCCGATCTTGATCTTCGCTTGACCGTCGATGTGCGAGTCGTGCAGCTTGTCGAGCACCGAGGGCAGCGGGGGTTCGCGACGGTTGTCGCAGCCGGCGGCGGCGGCCAGGGTGAGTGTCAGCGCCACGGCCAACGTGGTGGCGAGGGAACGGAGCCGGCGGGGAGAGATCTCGGGCATCGGACACCTCGTTCGCGGGACACGACGACGGGAAACTCAGCGTAGCGGCCACCACACAATGCGCTGCGCCCTGCGGCCCGGGGTACGGCGGACGCCCGATCGCCCGCCGCACCTCGGGGGTCCGTCAGCGGACGGTAAGCGTGCCGACCGCCGGCCGCGGCGTGCTCACCGGCGGCAGCCGCTTCGGCTCGCCCCGACCGGGCGCGCCGGCGCGGGCCAGCTCGCTCTTGGACGCGGCCACCCGGCCGGTCGGCGGGTCCTCCTGGAACGGCTGGGCGTCACCGACGCAGCGCGCACCCTTGGCCGGCGGCTTGCCGGTGAGCAGGTACGCGTCGATCTTCCCGGTCACGCACGCCGAGGTGCCGTACGCGGTGTGCCCCCAACTGTCGCTGCTCAACAGCCGGCTGTTCGGCAGCAGCGCGGCCGAGCTGACCGCACCCTGGTAGCTGGTCGCCGGGTCCCAGTAGTTGCCGACCACGAGCACCGGGGCGGCGGTGGTGCGGTTGAACGGGCCGGGGTACGCGTCCTCGTCGCGCACCGTCCAGGTGTCGCGGGCGCAGGGCGCGGTGCCCCAGGCCCAGGCCCGCCCGAAGTACGGGGCCCGCTGGTCCTCCCTGGCCGTCAGCGCCGGCCAGGCGTCCGCGTTCCTCGGGTGGTACGCGTCGGTGCAGTCGACGGTCAGGAACGTCTCCAGCCCGTTGTTGTAGGGGAAGTCGTACCCCCGCTGCTGCCGGGCCTGCGCGGCACGGGCGGCGAGCGCCCTGCGGGCCGTCGTGGCGGCGGCCCTGCCGGTGGCCGGGTCGGTCGCGGCCAGCAGTTGCACGGTGATGTCCACGACCGACTGCCAGCCGTACGGGTCGTAGAGCGCGTTGAGCGTGGCGCCGACGAAGTCGGCGTAGCTGACGGTGAACGAGCCGTACTCCGGGTCGTCGATCACGGCCGGCTTCTTGCGCAGCCGCTTCGCCACCGTGTCGTACCCGGCGACCGGGTCACCACCGGCGGCCAGCGCGCACTGCTCCGCGCCGACCTTGCCGCACCGCACCAGGATCTCGTGCAGCGCCCGGTACGCGCCGTCGGCGCTGCGCAGCCGCGTCTCCTGGAGCTGGTTGCGGGCCGGGCCCTGGCCGACCCAGGCGTTCGGGTTGAGCACGCCGTCGACGACGAGCGCGCGGAACCGGTCCGGGAACATGTTGGCGTAGTACTGGCCCAGCGCGGTGCCGTAGCTGAAGCCCAGGTAGCTGAGCTTCCGGTCGCCGACCGCCCGGCGCAGCACGTCCATGTCGCGGGCCACCTCGGCGGTGGACGCCGCGCCGGTCAGCGGCTTACCGGTGGTCGAGCACGCCGTGCCGACCGCCTTCGAGGCGGCGACGTACGCCTTCTCCTCCGCCTTCGTCCACGGGAACGCGACGTTCAGCCCGGCGTACGCCCGGGTCTGCTCCTTGACGGTGCGGAAGCACCGGATGTTGTCGCTGGCCTCGATGCCGCGCGGGTCGACGCCGACCACGTCGAAGCGGTCGAGCAGGTCGTCGCCGAGGAAGTAGGGCGCGGCGAGCGCGATGCTGGTGCCGGAGCCGCCCGGGCCGCCCGGGTTGAGGAACAGGCTGCCGACCTTGTGCTGCTGGTCGCGGGCCTTGACCCGGAGCAGCGCGACCTCGGTGGTGGCGCCCTTCGGGTTGTCGTAGTCCAGCGGGAGCCGGACCGTGGTGCACTCGGCGTAGTCGTAGCAGGCGTACCAGTCCAGCTTCGGCGTCGGTACGCGGTCCACCCGACGTGCCTCGGCCGCGCTGGTGCGGTCGTACGTCGTCGGTTGCGGTGTCGGCGCGGCCACGGCGGGCGAGACGGCCGATCCGGCGAGGAGGATCCCGGCGATCCCGGTTGCGGCGAGGGGCCGGATTACACGGGGCATGTGACTGCCTTCCGGTGGGGAACAGATCCGCCGAGGAGCACCTCGACCCCGTCACTTTAGGATTCCCCCACGACCGGAAGTGACCCCCAAAAGCGGACTGATGCCGCAAAATGCCGAGTTATGTAACGATTTTTTATCGATCGACGCTTTTCGCGCTCCGATGTGGAGCCGGTAGTGACGGGAAGCCGTCCCGGGTCGACGGTTGACAGGTCGACGCGCTAAGCCATGCTTGTCGGGTGAGTTCGTTCCCGAGGTCCGATGCGCGGGTGAAGGCCGTCGCCGCGTCCGCGGCGACGGTGGCGGCGCTGGTGACGCTGGCGGTGTGGCGACCGCCCGGCATCCTGTCGGTGGTGCTGGCCCTGGTCTGCGTCGTGCTCGGCATGATCGCCGGCGTGACGATCACCGCCGCCCGGCAGTCGCCCGGCGGCGGAGTCGCCGCACCGTCGGCCGAGGGCTGGCCGGCCCCCGACCCGGGGTACGGCGTGGACGCCGACACGCTGGAGGCGATCGACCCGCGCGCGGTGCGGAACCTGCGCACCCCGGGCGGCGCTCCGGTCGACGCGGACACGCTGGAGGCGCTCGACCCCCGGGCGGTCCGCGGGCTGCGCGCGGCCGGCGCGCTCGACGCCGACACGCTGGAGGCGCTCGACCCGAGGTCGGTGCGACAGCAGCGGACGGTGAACGGGATCAGCGACCGGTGAGCGCGGTGAACGGGATCAGCGGCCGGTGAGCGTGGGGCGGGCCAGCGCGTTCACGCCCTGCCCGGCCAGGCAGCGGTAGGTGCGGTCGGCTTCGCTCTCGGCCGGCGGCAGCACCTCCAGGTTCCACCCGGCCCCCGACTTGACGCCACTGACCAGCCGGAACGTGCCCGCGTTGCAGACCTTGCGGACAGCCGGATCGGCGGCGACCGCGTCGTGGCCGGCCCCGGTCAGACCGGTCGGCAGGTCACCGGCGGCGTAGGTCTCCCAGGTGTGCTGGCCGTCGCACGGCACCCGGCTCGCCTCGGCGCGTTCCCGACGCAGGCGCACCGGGCCGTAGCACTCCAACTCGGGCGCACAGCGCGCACCGGCCGGGAGGCGGACGTCGGCGGACGCGCAGCCGGGCAGCGGCGTCATGCCGGCCGCGCCGCTGGCCACCGGTGTCGGCGACACCACCGGCGGGGTGCCGCCGGCCAGCCAGGCGCCGCCGGCGGCCGAGGCGGCCAACGCCAGCACCCCGGCTCCGCCGAGGAACCAGCGCCTCGGCCAGCGCCGGCTCCGCGCCGGCACGGTCGGGTGGTCGTCCCGGACCGGCTGCCGCGGGCCCGGCCCGCCGCTTCGGTCGTACGGGCCGCCGGTGCGGTCGTACCGGCCGCCGGTGAACGGGGGTGCGGGGGTGCCGGGGTCGAGCGGGAGCGCGGCGAGCAGGCCGCGCAGCTCCACGGCGGACGGCCGCTCGCCCGGGTCGTTGGACATGCCCAGGCGCAGCACGTCGATCAGCTCGTCGGGCACCCCGGGCAGACCCGGGATCGGGTGCTGGAACATCTCCAGCACGGTGACCAGGCTCGGGTTGCGCTCGGACTGCCAGCGCGGCGGCCGGCCGTGCATCACCGCGTAGAGCGTGGCGCAGAGCGCGTAGACGTCGACGGCCGGGCTGGGCGGGCTGTGGTTGAACATCTCCGGCGGCGCGTACGCCGGGGTGAGCACCTCCAGCGTCACCGAGGCGTCGCGCACCTCGGCCAGCACCGCCAGACCGAAGTCGGCGAGCACCGCCGAGTTGAACTCGGAGTGCAGGATGTTGGCCGGCTTGACGTCGCGGTGCAGCACGCCGGCCGCGTGCGAGTGGGCCAGCGCGTCGGCGATCTTCACGCCGAGGTCGCGGGTCTCCGACGCGTCGAGCGGAGAGGTGCGCATCCGTTCCGCGTACGAGCCGTCGCACAGCTCCATGATGAGGTAGGGGTGCTGGTCGACGGTGACCCCGACGTCGAAGAGGTCGACCACGTGCGGGTGCGACGACATCCGCCCGGCGGCGCGGGCCTCGCGCAGGAAGCGGGCCTGGTCGCGCTCGCTGTTCAGTGTCCGGTTCTCGACCTTGACGGCCACCTCGCGCCCCACCGAGATCTGGGTGGCCCGGTAGACGGTGGCGTACCCACCACGGGCAAACACTGACAGGTCGGTCAGACCGGGCACGATGGGCAGCCGCATGGCGCCGGGCGGGGTCTCGGTCACGGCTCGAAAATACCCAACGGTCCCGGTCGGTCAGCGCGCCGCGTCGGAGGCGGGTGCCGGCGCGGAGTCTTCCGACCGGGTCGGGACCGCCGGATCGGCGGCTCCCCGACGGGCGTCCCACCACAGGCCGGCGGCGGTCGCGAGCGCGCCCAGCCCCTCCCACGCGGCCACCCCGAAGAACCGGTCCGGCGCGATGTCGGAGAGCACCGCGATGGTGAACACGGTGAACGTGACCAGCCGGAACCAGACCGTGAAGCGGTAGAACGGCCGCCACTCGGTGGCCACCGCGAGCAGGTAGTAGACCCCCATGTTGAACGAGGCCATCGAGGACGCGGTGAGGAACGTGCCGGTGTAGTCACCGGGGGCACGCTCGGCCGGCACCTCGAAGCCGAGCAGGCGCAGCTGCGTCTCCGGCCAGAGCAGACCCAACGCGCCGAGCAGCAGCGCCAGGAGCCCGAAGACCGCGATCGTCCAGCCGGCGCCGGAGCGCGGCAGCCTCATCGTCCCTCCCCCACGAACTCCCCCGACGGCGCTCGCCGGCCGCCCCACGCTAACCGGCCCCACCGACGAACACATCCCCGGAACCGGCAGAACAGGGGTGTTCAGCCGTTGGCGAGACGGGACCGCAGCGCGTCCGCGGCGACCCGTTCGCTGAGCTGCTCGGTGGCGTACGCCAGGCGGACCGCCTCCTCGGCGCTGGCCAGCGCCTCCGCCGGGCGGCCGGCGGCGTCCAGCGCCTCGGCCAGCGCCAGCCCGGCCACCACCTGGCTGCGGACGTCCTCGGCGGGGGCGGCGACCGCCCGCTGCGCCCAGTCCAACGCCTGCTCCCGCTGGCCGTGGGCGAGCAGCGCGGCAGAATACCGGGCCATCGTCTGCCGCCGGGAGATCAGCAGCGAGGGTGCGTTCGCCGCCACCATGGCCACCGGGGCGAGCAGTCCCACCGCGGTCCCCGGGTCACCGGCCGCGACCCGGGCCATCGCGAGCAGCACCCGTGGCGCGACCTGGGCCGGCGCCTGCGGGTTGTGCGGCTCCACACTGGTCAGCACCGACCGCGCCTCCCGCTCGGCGGTCTCGCAGTCGCCCATGTCCAGCGCGACGAAGCCGCGCAGCGTGCCGGCCATGCCGGTGAGCAGCGGATGGGTGGTGCGGGCGGCGTACTCCAACGCGTCGGAGAACAGGTCGGCGGCGTGCTCCGGCTCGCCCAGCCCGCGCGCCACCACCCCGCGCACCACGAGCGCGAAGCCCTGCCCCCAGTCGTCGCCCACCTCGGCGAAGTCCCGGTACGCGCGCCGCGCCGCGCGGTCCGCCTCGGCGAGGTCGCCCAGCTCGGCGGTGGCGTACGCCTCGACCGCCCGCAGCGTGCCCACCGCCCACGCCTCGCCGACCCGCTCCCCGAACGGCAGGAACACCTGGGCCAGCCGGCACGCCTCGCGCAGCCGGCCGGCGAGCAGCCGGGCGAACGCGGTGGTGCCGCGCAGCCAGGCCCGCCCGTACGGGTCCTTCAGCTCGGCGAACAGCCGGGCGGCCCGGCCGAGCACCGCGTCGGTGCCGGCGAAGTCGCCCCGGGTGGTGGTCACCCAGGCCAGGTTCTGCAACGACCAGGCCTGCCCGCGCGGATCCTTCGCGGCGAGGCTGACCTGGTAGGAGGCGGCCAGCCGGCTGCTCGCCTGCCCCAACCGGCCGGCGATGAAGTCGGCCATGCCGAGCCGGCGCATCGCCGAGGCCCGCAGCGTGGGCAGGTCGGCGGCGGTGGCCACCTGCAACGCCTCGGAGTAGCTGCGTTCCGCGCGCTCGGCATCGCCCAGTGTCTGCTGGGCCTGCCCGGCCAGCAGCAGCGCCGCGGCCCGGGTGGCGGCCTCACCGGTGTTCGCGGCGATCTTCTCGGCTGCGGCGAGCGCGTCGGTCGGGCGGCCGATCTGCAACAACGCGCGGGCGTGCACCACCCGGTCGGCCGGGGGCACCGCGCCACGGGCCAGTTCGGCCGCGCGTTCGGCGTACTCGACGGCAAGCGCCGGCTCGCCGACGCGCAGCGACCGGCGGGCGGCCCGGCCCAGCGCCGCCACGCCCAGGCCGGCGACCGCGCGGGCCGGCGCGTCCGGGCGGAGCTTGACCGCGTCGGCGAGCGCGGTGGCCCGCTCGACGTGCTCGGCGACGAAGTCGTCGCGGGCCGCCTCGGTGAACCCGCCCGCCGGGGTGCCCGCCTCGGTCACGCTCTCCGGGGCGGCCCAGCGGGCCAGCGCGGCGTGCCGCTCGGCCAGCTCCGCCTTGCTCACCCCGGTGTACGCGGCCTCCCGCATCAACGGGGTGGCGAACGCGAACCCGGTGCGGGTTCGGTGCAGCATGCGACGTTGCAGCAGCTCCTCGACGGCCCGGTCCAGCTCGACCGCGGCCACCGCGGCGGGCCGCCCGTCCCGCCCGACCCGCTGCTCGCGCAGCGCCTCCAGCGCGCCGGCGGCCACCGTGTCGCCGACCACCGCGGCGTCGCGCAGCACCGAGCGGGCGTCCGGCGGCAGCGCGTCGATGCGCGCCGCGAGCACGGCGGCCAGGTCCCGGGAGAGCAGCCGGCTGCCCAGCGAGCCGGGGGCCAGTCGCCAGGCCACGTCCGGGCCCCGCCCCGCGCCGGCGGTCAGCGCGCCGCGTTCCATCAGCAGCGTGACCAGTTCGGCCAGGTAGAACGGGTTGCCCTGGGCGGTGGCGAGCAGCCGGTCCGCGTCGGCCTGGGGCAGCCGGCCCCCGGCCAGGTAGCTGGTCAGCAGCCGGGCCGCGTCCGCGCCGCGCAGCGGCGGCAACGCGTGCACCTCGGCGTCCGCGAGCCGGGTGAGCGCGCCTGCGGTACGCACCAGCTCGGGACGGCCGAGCAGCAGCACCAGCACCGGCCCGGTGAGCCGGTTGAGGGTCAACGCGAGCGCCTTGACCGTCTCGGGGGTGGCGTCGTGCAGGTCGTCCACCACGATCACCAGCGGGGCCTCGCCGGCCAGCGCGCTGAGCAGGTCCGCGACCGCGTTCGGCACCACCTCGGCGTCCGCCGGTCCGGTGGCGGCGTTCCACTCGACGCTCTCCGCGGCGGGTGGCAGCTCGGCGTACCCGAGCAGGGCCAGGAGCTGGTCCACGGCGATCGGCGGCGGGTCGCCGGGGAGCCGGGCGAGGCGCTGGCCGAGCCGGCGCAGGCGTTCCTCGACGGCCGGCCGGGTCACCGCGGTCGCCGCGTCGCTGGGCAGGCCGACCGCGGCGCGGACCAGGTCGGCCAGCGGCGCCAGCCGGCGTCGTTCGCCGAACGCGGCGCAGCGGACCGACAGCACCCGGGCGCCGGTGTGTGCCGCGTACCGGCCGGCGCCGACGTCGTAGCCGGCGGCGAGGCGCTCCACCTCGGCGGCGAACCGGGACTTGCCGATGCCCGCCTCGGCGGTCATCAGCAGCACCCGGGGCTCACCCCGGTCGATCACCTCGGCGAGCCGGCCGGCCATGCGGCCGATCTCGGTCTCCCGGCCCACGTAGGGCGCCTCGTCACCGAGGCCGGACCGGGTGCCCGGCGCGTCCAGCAGGCCCAGCAGCTCGTACGCCTCCACGGGTTCGCGCTTGCCCTTGAGCCGCAGCGGGCGCAGCGCCCGCCAGGAGGCGACGTGCCGGGTGGCGGTGGAGGTCCGCGCGCCGGCGTAGATCGCGCCGACCGCGGCGGCGTCGGCGAGGCGCGCGGCGGTGTTCACCGTGTCGCCGATGACGGTGTACTCGATGGCGGCCTGGATGCCGGCGATGACGTCCCCGGTGTTGAGCCCGACCCGCAGGCCGAGCGGCGCGCCACCGCCCCGCTCGTCGTCGAGCACCCGGCGGACGGCCCGCTGCATGGACAGCGCCGCGCGGACCGCCCGCTCGGCGTCGTCCTCGTGCGCGACCGGCGCGCCGAAGACCGCCATGATCCCGTCGCCGGTGAGCTTGTCGACGTGCCCGCCGAACGTCTTGACCGCGCCGGCCAGCGCGGCGAGCACCCGGTCGGTGACCGCGCCGACCCGCTCCGGGTCCAGGTCCTCCGACCAGGAGGTGAATTCGGAGAGGTCACCGAAGAGCACGGTGACCACCCGGCGCTCGGCGGCCGGCAGCGTGGCGGCGGCCGGCAGCGCCGCCCCGCAGTTGTGGCAGAACCGCGCGCCGGGCACGGCGACGGTCCCGCACACTGGGCAGGTCACGGCTGCTCCACCCCGAGGTGTTCGAGCTGGGCGCGGACCGACCACTCGGCGGCCCACCACAGCGACCGGTCGACGTCGGCGTAGACCACGGCGACCACCTCGGGCGCGGTGCGGGCGCCCGCGGCCACCGCGGCGCGCACCTGGTCGAGCCGGGCCCGCCGGTGGGCCAGGTAGAAGTCGGCCGCCGCGCCGCAGTCGGCGAGCGCCGGGCCGTGGCCCGGCAGCGCCGGGATCCCCCGGTACGTCGAGAGCAGCTCCAGGCTGGCGAGGTAGTCCCCGAGGTGCCCGTCCGGGTGGGCGACCACGGTGGTGCCCCGGCCGAGGATGGTGTCGCCGGTCAGCACCACCCGCTCACCGGCGTGCTCGACCAGCAGGCAGACCGAGTCGGCGGTGTGCCCGGGGGTGGGCAGCAGCCGGAGGCCGAGGCCGGCGTCGGGCGTGGTCGCGGCGGTCAGCGGCTCACCCCCGGCGGTGTGCGCCGGGTCGGCGGCCAGCACCGGCACGCCGCCGAGCAGCTCACGCAGTCGAGGCGCGCCCTCGGTGTGGTCCGGGTGCCCGTGCGTGATCAGCACCCAGCCGACCGGCCCGTGCGCCGCGATCGCGGCCAGGTGCCCCTCGTCGGCCGGGCCCGGGTCGACCACCACGGCCGGCGCGTCCGGCCCGGCCCGCAGCACCCAGGTGTTCGTCCCGTCGAGCGTCATCGGCCCCGGGTTGGGCGCACGCAGCAGCGAAACCCATCCCGGCAACTCGTCCGCCAGCGCCCCTGCGGCCCCCGTCACACGCCCACCCATGGCAGCGATCGTACGACCCCACCCGCCATCCCCCGCGATCTTGCAGGTCCGGCCCCGGGTTTGTCCTCGTTCGAGGCTTCTGCCGGGGCGGAACCTGCAAGATCACGGAGGCGGGTTACGCGACCTCGACGATGACCTCGACCTCGACCGGGGCGTCGAGGGGGAGTTCCGCCACGCCGACCGCGCTACGGGCGTGCCGGCCGGCCTCGCCGAAGACGGCGCCGAACAGGTCGGAGGCGCCGTTGATGACGCCGGGCTGGCCGGTGAAGCCGGGCGCGCTGGCCACGAAGCCGGACAGCTTCACGATCTTGACGACGTTCTCCAGCCCGACCAGCGCGTCGATCGCGGCGAGCGCGTTCAACGCGCACCGCTCCGCCAGGTCCTTCGCCTGCTCGGCGGAGACACCGTTGCCGACCTTGCCGGTAGCGAGCAGCTTGCCGTCGGCCATCGGGAGCTGACCGGAGACGTAGACGTGCTGCCCGGACTGGACGGCCGGGACGTAGCTGGCCACCGGCGGCACCACCTCGGGCAGCGCCAGACCGAGTTCGGCGAGTTTCGCGTGCGGTCCGTTGCTCATCGGTCAGCCCTTCGGACGCTTCAGGTACGCGACGAGCTGCTCCGGGTTCGGTCCGGGCACCACGGAGACCAGCTCCCAGCCGTCCTCGCCCCAGTTGTCGAGGATCTGCTTGGTCGCGTGGACCAGCAGCGGGACCGTGGCGTATTCCCACTTCTGCATCGGAGGAAGGCTCCCTTGCCTGACTTGGACTTCGGTCAGGCACAGCCTACGGTCCGACCGCCTCAGCCAGACGCGGGACGCTGCTCCGGGGCGGGCGACTCGCCGCAGGGGCCCTCGTGCTCGTAGCGCTGCGGGCAGCGACCGCGGTCGGGCAGCAGCAGGTCGCAGAAGACGCGGTGCCGGTTGTTCTGGTCGTCGGCGGTGGAGACGGTGGTCTCGCCGGCGTCCAGCTCGGCCAGGAAGCCGAGCGAGGTGGCCACGATGCCGGCGAGCGCGGTCGCGGCGGCCAGGTCGGGCACCCGCACCGGCAGGTGGATGACGTAACCCGGCTCATCCTCGTCCCGCCGGCGACCGGCCGGCCGGAGCAGCGTGCGGACCACCTCGACCGGGGGCCGGTACGAGCGCTCGTTGAACGGTGTGCCCGCGCCGGGGCCGTCAGCGTCCCCGGGCCGGGCGGCCCGGTCACCGGGGGGAAACTGGGCTCGGGGAATGTTCTCCGCGTCGCGCATCCGCTGCCTCCGGACGTCGTACCTGCTCATGGGCACCACTGCGCGGCTCGGAATCCCCCGGTCCGGCCGCTGTGTCGCGACGAACGTAGGACGTGGCCGGCCATTCCGACAACGGGACGCGCATGAATGATCACGTCGAGTCACATATGTGACACAAGGCTGGTCCGAAACGCGACGGCGCTCTCGCGTCCGGCACACCATGACGCGGGGCTGGCAAGTGGCCCGCCGACCGCTACCCTTCCGGACTGGGCGCGCGCGGTCGCGCACCCACCACCTCGACCCCGTGCCCGTCGCCTGGGGCGGCGACGGGCGCGCCGCAACCCGGGGGAGACCGATGACCCAACCGCCCGCCGGTGGCACGCCCGGCACGCCCGGCGAACCGATCCCGCAGCCCGCATCCGCCGGGGCCCTCCCGCCGACCGGGCCGGGCCAGCCACCGCCCGGCGCCGGCCCGCCGCCGGGGCTCGGCCACCCGCCGTACCCGTCCGGCGCGCCGCCGCGCAAACGCCCGACCCTGTTGATCGTCTCGCTCGTGCTGGCCGCGGCGGTCCTGCTGTGCGGCGGCGGTGGCACCGCCGCGTTCCTCGCCCTCCGCGACGGCGCGGACGGCCAGGGCGCGACGGAGCCGCAGGTGGCGGTGGACGGCTTCCTCAAGGCGGTCTACCAGGAGCGGGACGCCGACAAGGCGGCCACGTTCGTCTGCTCCGCGGCCCGCGACGACGAGAAGATCGCCGCCAAGGTCGCCGAGGTGCAGAAGTACGCCGGGCAGTACCAGAACCCCCGCTTCCGCTGGACCAACCCGACGGTCGACAACCAGACCGGGGACCGCGCCACGGTCTCCACCAAGGTCACCATGACCACCGCCGACGAGAAGGTCGCCGATCAGGACCTGCGCTTCACGGTGGTGCGGAAGACGGGTTGGTGGGTCTGCGAGGTCAGCTGATCCCGGCGGCTGGTTAGGCTCGACGGATGGCAGCGAGTGAGCAGCCGGCCGAGTCCGCCGGCAGATGGCCGGGCCGCCTGCACGTGGTGACCGGCAAGGGTGGCACCGGGAAGACCAGCGTGGCCGCCGCGCTGGCCCTCGGGCTGGCCGCCGGGGGCCGGCGCACGCTGCTGGTCGAGGTCGAGGGCCGGCAGGGCATCGCCCAGCTCTTCGGCACCGACCCGCTGCCGTACGAGGAGCGGCACCTCACCGACGCGCCCGGCGGCGGTGAGGTGCGCGCGCTGGCGGTCGACGCCGAGGAGGCGCTCCTCGAATACCTGGACATGTTCTACAAGCTCGGCGCCGCCGGCCGGGCGCTGCGCAAGCTCGGGGCGATCGACTTCGCCACCACGATCGCCCCCGGGCTGCGTGACGTGCTGCTCACCGGCAAGGTGAAGGAGGCCACCACCCGCACCGCGGGGTCCCGCCGGGCGTACGACGCGGTGGTGCTGGACGCGCCGCCGACCGGGCGGATCGGCCGCTTCCTCAACGTCACCGCGGAGACCGCCCGGCTGGCCAAGGTGGGCCCGATCAAGACCCAGAGCGAGGGGGTCTCCGCGCTGCTCCGCTCCCCGATGACCGCGGTGCACGTGGTCACGCTGCTGGAGGAGATGCCGGTCCAGGAGACGCTCGACGCGGTGGCCGACCTGACCCAGTTCGGCTTCCCGGTCGGCCGGGTGATCGTCAACGGCGTCCGTCCGCCGGTGCCGGCCGGTCGCGCGGTGACCGCGGCCGAGCTCAAGCGGGGGTTGGCCGCCGCCGGCCTCCCGACCGACGCCCGGACCGTGGCCGGCCTCGCCGAGGAGGCCCGCGACCAGCGGGTACGCCGCGAGCTGGAGGATTCGCTCCGGGGTGACCTGGTGGAGTTGGGGCTGCCCCTGATCGAGCTGCCGCTGCTGCCCGACGGGGTCGACCGGGCCGGGCTGGAGACGCTGGCGGAGACGCTCGTCCGGGCGGATTGACTCACACCTGGGGCCGGCTGCGGAGCAGAGAGCCCCTCGGGACCGATACGCTCGATTGGTGCCTTCCGAAGACGCGGCGCCTCCGCTGGACGTCGACCAGATCCTCGCCGACCCCGGCGTGCGGATCGTGGTCTGCTGCGGGGCGGGCGGCGTGGGCAAGACGACCACCGCCGCGGCGCTGGCGCTGCGGGCGGCCGAGCGGCACGGCCGGCGGACGGTGGTGCTCACCATCGACCCGGCCCGCCGGCTGGCCCAGTCGCTCGGCCTGACCGAGCTGGACAACACCCCCCGGCAGGTCAAGGGCCTCGACGTCGAGACCAGCGGTGGCGAGCTGCACGCCATGATGCTCGACATGAAGCGCACGTTCGACGACGTGGTGCTCCAGCACACCGACCCGGCGAAGGCGGCGGAGATCTTCGCCAACCCCTTCTACCAGGCGATGAGTTCCACCTTCGCCGGCACGCAGGAATACATGGCGATGGAGAAGCTGGGCCAGCTCCACGCGCGCGGCGAGTGGGACCTGATCGTGGTGGACACGCCGCCGTCGCGCTCCGCGCTCGACTTCCTCGACGCGCCGGCCCGGTTGTCGCGGTTCCTCGACGGCCGGATGCTGCGGCTGCTGCTGGCTCCGGCGCGCAGCGGTGGGCGGAGCATGTTCAGCCTGGTGACGGCGAGCTTCGGGATGTTCTCCAAGGTGGTGCAGAAGGTGCTCGGCGCGCAACTGCTCACCGACCTGTCCGGTTTCGTCGCCGCGCTCGACTCGATGTTCGGCGGGTTCCGGCAGCGGGCCGAGCAGACGTACCGCATCCTCCAGGCCGACGAAACCGCGTTCCTGCTGGTCGCGGCGCCGGAGGCGGACGCGGTCCGAGAGGCCGCCTACTTCGCGGGCCGGTTGCGGGACGAGCGGATGCCGCTGGCCGGGCTGGTGCTCAATCGGGTGCACCAGCCCGCCGCGCCGGGGCTGTCCGCGGAGCGGAGCCTGGCCGCCGCGGAGCGACTGGCCGGCGTCGGCGGGCACGAGGGCACCGTCGAGGTGTTGCGCGCGCACGCCGCGCTGGCCCAGCAGGCGGTCCGCGAGGAGCGGGTGGCGGCCCGGTTCACCGAGGCGTTCCCGGCGGTGCCGGCGGTGTCGGTGCCGGCGCAGCCCGCCGACGTGCACGACGTCGACGGGCTGCGGACGATCGGCGAGGCGATCAGCCGGCGGTGAACGCGCCGGCCGGGCCCCGTCAGGAGGTGGCGGTGGTGACCAGGATCTTGTCCTTGCCGGCCTTCTCCTTGGCGTTCTTCCTCATGGCCGCCTCGAACATCTTGCGCCAGCTCGTCACCTGCGGGTGACGGCGGAGCAGCGCACGGCGCTCGCGTTCGGTCATGCCGCCCCACACGCCGAACTCGATCCGGTTGTCGAGCGCGTCGGCCAGGCACTCGTACCGAACTGGGCAGCTCCGGCAGATCCTCTTCGCCACGTTCTGTTCGGCGCCCTGTACGAACAACGCGTCCGGGTCCCCGTTCTGACACGCCGCCAGTGACGGCCAGTCAGTGATCATGCCCATCTGTACACGTCCCCCCTTGCAGTACTTACCGACGTCGCGCGAGCAGCCGCGAACTTCCCCCCGGTCGTCCGGCCGGCCTCCCCAGGGCGGCACGGACGACGTGTGGCTGCGATCGCCGTCACCATCATGCTGTGTAGTCACCCGATTACGCAACGTTGTCGGCGAAATCCCTAATTTCCGGACACTCCCGGCGTGCCGGGCCTTCGCCGGCCGTCTACCCGGCTCCGGTACGGAAAAACGCCGCGCCGTTCCCCCGATCGGCGGAGACTTCTGCGGATCTCACGCAACCCTGTGCCAGGGTTCGTGCGTTTAGCACAACGAGGCCGGCGCGGGATGGAAATGGGGAAAGTTCCCCGTGCGCCGGCCGATCCCTGCTCGCGTACCCTGTCGAGGTGACCTGGATGCGGAAACGTGACCACAATGTCTTCACCAACGCCGCATCGCTGCTGATCTGCGGCCTGCTGGCCGGCGTGGTGGTCGCCGCGGCGGCCTTCCCCGCGGTGGCGATGACCGGGCTTGCCGCCAAGGCCGGCTCGGAGACGTTCGGCGCGCTGCCCAAGGAGTTGACGGTGGCCCGGGCCCCGCAGATCACCTATCTGCTCGCCTCCGACGGCAAGACGCCGCTCGCCACCATGTACGACGAGAACCGCAAGGACGTCAAGCTCAAGGACGTCTCGATGTACATGCAGAAGGCCTTGATCGCGGCCGAGGACCACGACTTCTACAAGCACAACGGCGTCGACCTCAACGGCGTGGCCCGGGCGTTCGTCAACAACCAGTCCGCCGGCTCGTCCCGGCAGGGCGCGTCCACGCTCACCATGCAGTACGTCCGGCTGGCCATCTCCTACTCGGCCACCCACCCGGCGGACGTGGTCGCCGCCACCGAGGACACCAGCACCCGCAAGCTGCGCGAGATGAGCCTCGCGCTCCAGGTCGACAAGGAGCTCTCCAAGGACGAGATCCTGGAGCGCTACCTGAACATCGCCGCGTTCGGCAACGGCGCGTACGGCATCTACGCCGCCAGCCAGGTCTACTTCGGCAAGCCGCCGAGCAAGCTCGACATCCAGGAGTCGGCGATGCTCGCCGGCATGGTGAAGGCGCCGACCGCGTTCGACCCGACCACCAAGGCCGGCTACCCGGAGGCGGTCGGTCGGCGCGACTACGTCATCCAGAACATGGTGCAGATCGGCGCGATCACCCAGGCCGAGGCGGACGCCGCCAAGAAGATCAAGCTCAGGGTGAACGACAAGCGCACACCGAACGGCTGCGTGCAGACCAACACCAACTCCTGGGGCTTCTTCTGCGACTACTTCTACCGCTGGTGGCTCCAGCAGGAGACGTTCGGCGGCACCTCGTACGACCGGGAGCGGCGACTCAAGAGCGGCGGCTACACCATCGTCACCACCATGGACGTGCAGGCGCAGAAGGCCGCCGACAAGGCGGTCCGCAACCACCTGAGCGAGAGCAGCAAGGCGGCCCGGATGGTGGCCGCGGTCGAGCCGGGCACCGGCCGGGTCCGGGCGGTGGCGGTGAACCGCAAGTTCAAGATCGACAACCCGAAGAACCCGCAGAACAAGCTCTCCAGCGACCCGCGCAAGGCCAAGAAGAAGATCCGGGGCAACTACCCCAACACCGTGAACCCGCTGGTCACCGGCGGCCCCGGCATCTCCGGCTACCAGGCCGGCTCGACCTTCAAGATCTTCACGCTGGTGGCCGCGCTGGAGAAGGGCTACCCGCTCAGCTACAGCATCAACGCGCAGAAGGTCTTCAAGTCCGACTACCCGGTCGAGTTCAACTCCCCGGCCGCCTGCCCGGGCACCAGCAAGTACTGCCCGACGAACGCGAACCCCGCGATGGCCGGACCACACAACATGTGGAGCGGCTTCGGCTTCTCGGTGAACACGTTCTTCATCGACCTCCAGCAGCGGGTCGGCGCGGAGAACGTGGTCAAGGCGGCGCAGAAGCTCGGTATCAGTTTCCGCTCGTCGGAGGACGCCAAGCTCGCGGCCAACCCGCACCAGTGGGGCGCGTTCAGCCTCGGCGTCTCGCAGACCACCCCGCTGGAGCTGGCCAACGCGTACGCCACGCTGGCCGCCGACGGAAAGTACTGCGAGCCGATCCCGGTGCAGGAGATCCGCGACCCGGACGGCGACAAGCTCGACATCGCCAACCCGCGCTGCGAGCAGCGGATCAGCACCGAGGTGGCCCGCGCCGCCGTGGACGCCGCCCGCTGCCCGGTCGGTGACCGCTCCGCCACCTCGAAGTGCGGCACCGCCACCGCCGGCAACGTCCGTGGCATCGTCAAGGCGCCGGTGGCCGGCAAGTCCGGCACCACCGACTCGGAGAAGACGTCCGCCCTGGTCGCCATGACCAAGCAGTACGCGGTGGCCGGCATCATGGCCGACCCGGACTGGGCGCAGACCAACCAGCAGATGGGCCACGACGTGCCCAACGGCATCAACCCGGCGGTCTACGAGACGCTGCGGGACGCCATGAAGGGCAAGGAACGGAAGAACTTCACCCCGCCGGACGGCAAGATCGTGATGGGTGACCAGCGCTCGATCCCGGGCGTGAAGTGCGAGTCCGTCGACACCGCCAAGTCGCGGATCAAGGGCGCCGGCTTCGAGCCGGTGGTGTCCAGCAACAAGGTGCCGTCGGAGTGCCCGGCGGGCACCGCGGCCGGCACCAGCCCGGACGGGCGCACCATCAAGGGCGGCGTGGTGCTGATCGAGGTCAGCTCCGGCCAGGGCGCACCGGCACCGGGCAACTCCGCCGGGCCGGGCGGGCCGGCCAACCCGCCGGGCAACGGCAACGGCCGGCCGGGACGCCCACGCGGCTGACCGGCGAACGACGACGACGGGCGGGCACCCCAGCGGGTGCCCGCCCGTTCCGTTGCGGTCGGCGCGTCTACAGGCCGAGCTGGCGGCGTACCTCGGCGGCGACCCGGCCCCCCTCGGCCCGGCCGGCCACCGCCGCCTGGGCCGCCTTCATGGCCGGGCCCATCTGCGCCTTGCCGGTGAAGCCGCCCGCGGCGAGCGCCCCCGCGACCAGCTCGGCCAGCTCGTCGTCGGGGAGCTGCTTCGGCAGGTAGCGCTCCAGCACCTCGCCCTCAGCGGTCTCCTTGCCGGCCTGCTCCGCGCGCCCGGCGTCGGCGAACGCGGCAGCCGCCTCGCGCCGCTTCTTCGCCTCCTTGGTCAGCACCGCGAGCACCTCGTCGTCGCTGAGCTCGCGCTTCTCGCGGCCGGCGACCTCGGCGTTGCCGACGGCCGCGAGGGCCATCCGCAGCGTGGAGGTGGTCAGCTCGTCGCGCGCCTTCAACGCGGCGCGCATGTCGGTGGTGAGACGGTCCTTCAGCGTGCTCATGGTCGGTGAAACTACCCTGAACAGCATGCGAAAGCGCACACTATTCCGGCTCGCGGCCGGAACCGCCGCCGCCGGCGCGGCCACGCTGGCCTACGCGTCGCTCGTCGAGCGCAATCTGTTCACCCTCCGCCGGTACGACGTGCCGGTGCTCCCGACCGACGCCGAACCGCTGCGCGTGCTCCACCTGTCGGACCTGCACATGATGCCCAACCAGCGGCGCAAGCAGGACTGGGTGGCCTCGCTGGCGGCGCTCGACCCGGACCTGGTGGTGGTCACCGGCGACAACATGGCCGACCCGGAGGCGGTGCCCGGTGTGCTGCGCGCGCTCCAGCCGCTGCTCGACCTGCCCGGCGCGTTCGTGTTCGGCTCCAACGACTACACCGGCCCGGTGCTGAAGAACCCCTTCACCTACTTCCTGCCCGACCGGGAGTACACCGAGGGCGTGTCGCTGCCGTACGAGGAGCTGCGCGGCATCCTCACCGGCGCTGGCTGGGCGGACCTGAACAACGCCCGCACCACGCTCAAGGCCGGCGGGCGGGCGATCGAGGTCGTCGGCGTGGACGATCCGCACATCGAGCGGGACGACTACGACGCGGTGGCCGGCCCGGTCGGCGCCGAGGTCGCGCTGTCGATCGCGCTGGCCCACTCACCGGAGCCGGCGGTGCTGGACCGGATGGCCGCCGACGGCTTCGGGCTGCTGCTGGCCGGGCACACCCACGGCGGGCAGGTCTGCGTGCCCGGGTACGGCGCGCTGGTGACCAACTGCGGGCTGCCCCGGTCGATGGCTCGCGGGCTGCACCGCTGGCCCGGCTCGGACTCCTGGCTGCACGTCTCCGCCGGCCTGGGCACCCACCCGACCGCCCCGGTCCGCTTCGCCTGCCCCCCGGAGGCGACCATCCTGACCCTGATCCCCCGCTGACGCTCACCTCTGGTGATCTTGGTACGGATCGGCCCTCGAAGGGGCGAATCCGTACCAAGATCCAGGCGTCGCGTGGGGTGGGGGTACCGAGTTGGACCCCGGAGACGGGTGGGCTACTATTTGTCGGCACGCCTCGGGGTGTGGCGCAGCTTGGTAGCGCGCTTCGTTCGGGACGAAGAGGTCGTCGGTTCGAATCCGGCCACCCCGACCAGAGGTAAGAGGGCACATCCGATCGTTGGATGTGCCCTCTGGCGTTTCCCTACCGCAGCGGCTATCGCAGGCTCTCACCCAGCCTCTTGAGCAGCGCCCCGCAGTTTGAGACCGCATCCCTCAGCGGGTCAGGCTGGTTGACGTGCTGCTCTTTCGACCTCTTGTAGTACCAGTCCGAGGGTCTGTGAGCGGCGGTCTGCTGGCAGCGTTGCCCAGGCTCGCCGGGCGTAGGCGAGCCCTCCGGACCGATCTCCGGACTTGGCCATCATGAGGGCGCGGTGTAGCTCGATATGGGTGGCGAACCGGGTCAGCGCTGGCGGTCGGAGCCGATCGGCGTCGGTCTGGGCCTGTTCGCCGGCGCCGACCATGCCGAGTCGGGCGTAGAGCATCGATCGGAAGGTGGCCATTCGCCAGGCGGGTACGGCGGCGTCGGAGATCTCACCGTCTGGTGAGGCGGTCTGATCGAAGACCCGTCGTGCGTCCTCGTCGGCTGCGATGGCACCGGGGATGTCGCCTCGTCCGGCGGCGACGTGTGCGCGGGCCATCAGCGCTTGGAGGCGTCCTAGCGAGGGCTGGTCGGACAGGGCGATGGCCTCGTCGGCGTACCGTCTGGCGATGGGTAGGGCCGCGCCTTCGTAGGCCAGGGCGATGGCGGCCCGGCCGCGTACCCAGACCCGAACGGCCAGGTCGTCGGAGCGGTCGGCGGCGATCCGGGCGGTGTCGTACCAACCGATCGCCTCGGTCGGGTCCCTGGTCGTCTTGCCGTAGGTCGTGAGCGCGCGGGCGGCAGTCGCCCACATGGTCGGGGAATCGAGCTGCTGTTGCAGGACGACGAGGTCACCGGCGAGCCGGGTCTGGAGGCTGTCGGCACCGATCTCCATGTAGTCGCGACCGTACTGCTCGACCCGGTCGCGCCAGCGGTCTTCGCTGTCCCGCTGGCCGGTGAGGGCGGCGGTGAAGCCCGATCGGATCAGTTCGTTGGCGGCGATCGGGCCGATCGTGGCGGCCTTGAGGAGGTGTCTGCGTCTCACGTCCGGGTCTCCCAACGCTCGCGCGTAGGCGAGCACGATGTCCGGCGTCGCGGTCCGGCGTCCCGTCTCGACGTTGCTCAGGTGCGATGCCGAGTAGCAGGTACGGGCCGCGATGGAGGCCAGCGTCACGCCGGCTTCATTACGAGCCTGCCTCAGTTGCGCGCCGAGGTCATCCATCGGAGCCCCCGTGAAAGGTCCTGAAAACATCAAGCCACTTCCGAGCGTAGTCGTGGGGTCACAAGAGTAGATCCCAGACGCGATCAGCGCGGCTGGCGTGAGAACTGGCCTGGTCGCGTCGCCAGCCGGGCGCGGCGGCGACGGTCCTGCCAAGAGCAGCGCCGCCGCGCCCTCTCACGGCGGAGGCGGGAATGAGCGACAACACTCCGAACCAACCCGAAGGCGAGCAGATCCAGCAGGCGGAGCGGGAAGCGGCACGGCAACGGCTCCTCGCGCAGGCGGAGGCGGATCGCATACCAGCCGAGGAGACGACCAGGGCCGTACCGGACCGGCGGTGGCGTCGTGGACAGCACTGATCTGCTGCCGGTCGGACGGCGGGTGGCGTACTGGCGGGGTCGACGCAAGCTGTCCCAGCAGATGCTGGCCGACCGGCTGGGTAAGTCGAAGAGTTGGGTGGACAAGGTCGAGCGGGGTGTCCGGTCGCTGGACAAGGTTTCGACACTTCGGGACATCGCCACCGCCCTGCGGATCGACACGGCGGTCCTACTCGGTCGACAAGCTCAACCGCTCGGCGTGACCGAGCGCGTCGAGGGGGTGGAGCGGGTCCGCGCGGCGTTGTCGAGCTACGAGGTCGCCTTGGGACGCCCGGCCGGTCGCCGTCCCGTGCTCTCCGTCGAGGCGCTGTCGCGGGAGGTCGCGCACGCGTGGAGCACCTTCCAGCACGCCCGCTATCTCCGGGCGGTCGACCTGGTGCCGCAGTTGCTGACCGACGCGCAGCGCACCCATGTCCACGATCCCGAGGCAGGCCGGACGCTGTTGGTGGAGGCGTACCGGGTGACGGCGTCGCTGCTGACGAAGCTCGGTGCCATCGACGTGGCGTGGTTGGCCGTCGACCGGGCGATGATCGCCGCCACCGGAGACCGGCTCTCGGTGGCTGCCGCCGCCGTGCAGCTCGGCCCGGTCCTCCGCGAATCGGCGCAGACGAGGCTGGCGACGTCGGCGATGCTGGCCGCCGCCTACCGGATCGCCCCGCCGGTGACCGAGAACGGCTCCCCGCACGAGCTGTCCCTGTGCGGGACGCTCCTCGTCCAGGCTGCCCTGGCCGCATCCCGCGACGGGGACGACCGCACCGCCGTCGGGCTGATCGACGAGGCCGCCGAGATGGCCGCTCGGGTGGGCGACGGTCACGACCACCATCGGACCGGGTTCGGACCCACCGCGGTCGAGCTTGCCCGGATCACCACGATGGCGGAGCTGGGCGACGCACGACAGGCCATCGCCCGGCACGAAAAAGTGACCACTGACGACGGCTGGCGGTGGTTGCCCGCCGAACACCGTGCCGCGTACCTGATCGACGCCGCCCGCGTCTACCTCCACGTCCACGATCCGGTCAACGCCGGCCGCGCCCTGACCGCGGCCGACCGCATCGCGCCGGCCGAGATCCGCCAGCGACCAGCCGGTCAGGACGTACTCGCCCGGGTCGCCCGTGAGCCCCTCGCCCCGACGACGATCACCGACCTCGCCGCCGGCCTCGGCACCGGGTGAGGACGACCGACGGGGCGAGACGCACCGCAGACGATCTCCCGGCTGCGGGCGGCCGACCGGTTCACCTGGCAAGGTAGACGCATGCCAGCGATGATCCGATCCCGCCTGACCGATTGGACCACCGTCGTACCCGTGCTCGCCGTGCTCCTGCTCGTCTTCACCTGGGGGCGGGAGCTGCCCGGTGCGCTGATCTTCGTGGTGGCCGCCCTGCTCGCCGTCGCCGTGCTGGCCGCCGTCCACCACGCCGAGGTGGTGGCGCACAAGGTGGGCGAGCCGTACGGCTCGCTGGTGCTGGCGGTCGCGGTCACCGTGATCGAGGTCGGTCTGATCGTCACGCTGATGATCAGCGGTGGGGACAAGACGCAGGCGCTGGCCCGGGACACCGTCTTCGCCGCCGTGATGATCACCTGTAACGGCATCCTCGGCCTGTCGCTGCTGCTCGGCGCGCTACGCCGGCAGGTGGCGGTGTTCAACCCGGAGGGCACCGGCGGGGCGCTGGCCACCGTGGCGACGCTCGCCACGCTCAGCATGGTGGTGCCCACGTTCACCACCAGCCGGCCCGGCCCGGAGTTCTCCCCCGGTCAGCTCGCCTTCGCGGCGGTCGCCTCGCTCGCGCTCTACCTGCTGTTCGTGATGGTGCAGACCGGCCGGCACCGCGACTACTTCCTCCCGGTCACCCAGGAGGGCAGCATCCTCGCGGAGGACACCGACGGCGACGGGCACGCCGAGCCGCCGTCCACGCGTACCGCGCTGGCCAGCCTGGCGCTGCTGGTGGTGGCGCTGGTCGCGGTGGTCGGCGACGCGAAGACCATCTCCCCGGCGATCGAGTCGGCCGTGCAGGCGGCCAACCTGCCGCAGGCGTTCGTCGGCGTGGTCATCGCGCTGCTGGTGCTGGCGCCGGAGACGCTGGCCGCCGCGCGGGCGGCCCGCCGGGACCGCGTGCAGATCAGTCTGAACCTGGCGCTCGGCTCGGCGATGGCCAGCATCGGCCTGACCATCCCGGCCATCGCGATCGCCTCGATCTGGCTGGACGGCCCGCTGCTGCTGGGGCTGGGCGGTACCCAGATGACGCTGCTGGCGCTGACCGCGGTGACCGCCGTGCTCACCGTGGTGCCGGGGCGGGCCACCGTGCTCCAGGGCGGGGTGCACCTGGTGCTGCTCGCCGCGTTCGTCTTCCTGGCCGCGAGCCCGTGACCGCGCCGGAAGTGCGTCTCCCGCGCGTCCGGTGATCGACCGAAAGGCCGTTGCCCGCCCCGCACGGGAACGGTTTGATGCCCGTAACTGTCCGGGCGGGCGCCCGGACGGCAACGGGAGGACATCCACTGTGTTCAGTGTCAGGCCACGTCGTGGCCTCATCGGCCTGCTCGGGTTGACCCTGGGGGTCACCGGGCTGACGGTCGTCACCACCGACGGCGCCGCCGTGGCGGCGCCGCACGCCGACACCCCACCACCGGTCCAGATCGGCTGGGTGGACTCGGCCACCCCGGCGAAGGCGTACAACGGGACAGGTACGGGCCTGCCGCTCGGCACCCGCGTGGACGACGCCGGGAAGTCGCACACCTCGCGGGTCTACGCCACCTTCGACCTGTCCCAGTTCGAGGGGAAGAAGATCTACGGCGGAAAGGTCTTCACCGACGAGCGAAACGTCGCGGACTGTGGCAAGCGGGCGATCGAAATCTGGCGTACGAAGCCGGTGAGCGCCACGCCCACGTGGAACCGGCAGCCGGAGCCGATCGGGAAGCTCGATGAGATCACCGACGCGTCGGAGTGGTGCCCCTGGCTTCTCTCCTTCGACGTCGGCGCCGCGGTGCAGGACGCGGTCGCCCATAAGGAGCGGCGGATCACGTTCCAGATCCGGGTCCCGGAGCAGTACGAGCCGGACCCGACGTACGCCCGGGAGTTCTACCGGTACAACCAGGTCCAGCTGTCCGTGTCCTACAACTCGCCGCCCACGATCGACAACGCGCGCCTCTACAACGGCGGAGTCGCCTGCTCTCAACTGCGGCCGTACCCGCGGCTGAGTGGCTTCGCCCGGGTTCTCCAGGCGGTCGGCGCCGACGCCGACGGATCGGACCGCCTCCGCACCGACGTGGCGATCTGGCCCACGGGGCACCCGGAGCAGCGTCGGGAGTTCGGCGCCGACCAGGGTGCCTCCGGCAGGGCGAACACGGTCCGCCTGCCCGAGGACGCCCTGGCCGACGGCACGTCGTACGTCTGGCAGGCCCGTGTCGGCGACGGCGTGGACACTTCGGCGTGGTCGAAGAAGTGCTACTTCACCTACGACGCCACCGCGCCGGCCGCGCCGGCCGTGACCTCGTCCAACTACCCCTCCTCGACCAGCGGCCAGACCGCCCCGCCCGGCGTGCCCGGCGTGTTCACCTTCTCCGGCAACGGGAAGAAGGACGTGGCAGGCTTCCAGTACCGATGGGGGGACCTCGGAGTCAACGTCTGCGAGTGGAGTGGCGATCTCGGCCAGTTGGTCTGCCCGGACCCCCTGACCTACCCCGGTACGGTGCGAGCCGACTCGCCGGGCGGCACGGCCACCGTGACCGCCAATCCGCCGAACGCCGGCCCGCAGCGGCTCACCGTCCGCTCGATCGACCTCGCCGGCAACGTCTCCGCGCCGGTGGTCTACGAGGTGTTCGTCCCGTCGGCGGCGCCGCAGGTCCAGACGCCGGACGGACCGCCGGAGTGGAACCGGGACGTGCTGCTGAAGCTCACCCCGGCGGCCGGCGTCACCGGCGTGTACGAGTACGAGATCACCGTCAACAACGGTCCGCCGGAGACCCGTCAGGCCGATGAGGACGGGGTCGGCTACTTCAGCTTCCGGGCCACCGATCCGGACGGCTACTGGGTGACGGTACGCAGCCGAAGCGCCAACGGGTTCGTCTCGGAGGAGGGCACCTGGTGGGCCATCTTCAACCCGTGGCCGGATGTACGCTCCGACGTCTACCAGCAGCCGGCGGACGGGCACCCGGTGGGGGGTGCCGGGGTTCCCGGCACTTTCACGTTCTCGCCGCCGGCGGGCTGGTCCGACGTGACTGCCTACCGCTACTCGTTCGACGGGGACGGCGAGCTGACCGAGATCACCGCCGACGGCGACGGTCGGGCCAGCGTCACGTGGACGCCGACCGTGGGTGGGTATGTCACGCTGATCGTCTACGCGGTCAAGGCCGACGGCACCGTGAGTGACTACCCCAACTGGTACTCGTTCGAGGTCGCCGGCACCGCCTGACCGGCGGGAAGCGGGGCGGGGTGGACGGAGACCGTCCGCCCCGCCCCGTCAGTCGTGCAACTCGGTGCGGGCCACCTCGGCGAACGCCGCGTTCAGGTAGTCGGCGAACGGGCGTCCGGTGACCGCCAGCAGGTCGGCGACGAGCAGCGGGGCGTGCCGGGCGACCGCCGCCGGGTCGGGCAGGTTGTCGTCGTCGCCCGGGTCGTAGACGCCGAGCGCGCCGGCCAGCAGCACCAGCAGCACGTGCGGGTCGACCTCGGGCCACCACGTCGCGGCCGACCGGACGCAACGCTCCAGCACCTGGCGTACGTCGTCGCCGTCCAGCCCGTCCGGATGCCCCTCCTCCAGCAGCAGCCGCACCGCGCCGCCGAGCACCAGCCCGGCCCGGTCGGCGGCGGCGAGCCGCTCCACGGCCGGCCGGTACGCCTCGGCGTCCCGCTCCCGGGCGGCGTCGACCGCGTCCGTGGCGCTCACGGCGATCTCACGGGCCGAGGCAGGCAGATGACGCCACGTCGCACTCACCGCCCCAGCATGGCAGACCACACCCCTCCCCTCCCCTCCCTCCCCTCCCCACTCGTTGATCAAGGAGTTTGCGTCGCCGCGCGGCGCGCTCCCGACGCAAACCTCTTGATCAACGCGCTGAGGAGGGGGTGCGGGCGGTGGGGGGAGACGGCAGTGGGCCCCGGAGCAGTGCTCCGGGGCCCACTGGCGGTACGGGTCAGGCGGCGGGGACCTCCGCGGTGGTCTGGATCCGGTCCAGCGCCGGCGCGGACACCGGCGACTTCTCGGTCAGGTACGCGGTGAAGGCGTCCAGGTCGATCTGGCCGGTCACCGCGTTGGTGCCGCCGGTCAGGACGCTGAAGCCGTCGCCGCCACCGGCGAGGAAGTTGTTCACCGTGACCCGGTAGGTCGCGGTGTCGGTCACCGGGGTGCCGTTGATGGTGAGGCTGCCCCGGACCACCCGGCTGCCGGCACACGGCGTACCGGCCGGCGCGGTGGTGCCGTTGACGTCCACCACGTAGTGCACGGACGAGGACGCGTAGAGCACCCGCGCCACGGTGAACTGCTGCTCCAGCATGCAGTAGAGCTGCGCGCCGGTCAGGTCCAGCGTCACCAGGTTGTTGGCGAACGGCTGGACGGTGAACGCCTCGGCGTAGGTGACCGGGCCGGCGTCGAGGTCGGCGCGGACACCACCGGGGTTCATAAACGCGGCGACCGCGTTCTGCTCGGTGTCGGTGGCGGCGAGCTGGGCGTCGGCGATCACGTTGCCCAGCGGCGACTCACCGGTCTGGTACGTCGGCTTGCCGTTGGCGTCGACCCCGGTCTGGTACAGGTTCTCCTGGGTCTTGGTGATCGCGGTGGTGGTCTCGCCGACCACCCGGTCGGCCACCGGGCCGAGCGCGGTCTTGTACCGGCTGATCAGCTCGGTCGAGGCCGGGTCCTTGGCGACGTCCCGGGTGACCACCACGTTGTTCGCCGACGCGCTGACCACGTCCCGGGTACGCGGGTCGATCTTCAGGTTGATGTCGGTGACGAGGCGGCCGAACGAGCTGGCGCTGGTGACCAGCTTGCCGTTGATGTTGCAGTTGTACGCGGCGTGGGTGTGGCCGCTGACGATCACGTCGATCGCCGGGTCCATCCGGTTGGCGATGTCGACGATCGGGCCGCTGAACCCGGTGCAGTCGTTGATGCCGCCGCCGTTCTGCACGCCACCCTCGTGCAGCAGCACGACGATGCTCTTCACGCCGAGCAGCCGCAGGATCTTGGCGTACTTGTTGGCGGTGTCGGCCTCGTCGGTGAAGCGCAGCCCGGCCACGCCCTGCTGGCTGACGATGTTCGGGGTGCCCTCCAGGGTCATGCCGATGAAGCCGATCGGCACACCCTTGACGATCTTGATGCCGAACGGCTGCATCAGCGGCAGGCCGGTGGAGGTCTTGAACGCGTTGGCGGAGAGGTACTTGAACTTCGCGCCCTCGAACGGCGTGCCGTCGGCGCAGCCGTCCACCGGGTGGCAGCCGCCGCGCTGCATCCGCAGCAGCTCCTTGGCGCCCTCGTCGAACTCGTGGTTGCCGACGCTGGCGAACTCGAGCCCGGCGAGGTTCATCTCCTCGATGGTGGGCTCGTCGTGGAACGCGGCGGAGAGCAGCGGCGAGGCGCCGATCAGGTCGCCCGCGGCGACCGTGACGGTGCCCTTGCCCTGCGCCTGCGCCGCGGCGCGCATGGCCTTCAGGTGGCTGGCCAGGTATTCGGCGCCACCGGCGGCCTGCCCGTCGATGGTGCCGCTGGAGCCGGTCGGCGGCTCCAGGTTGCCGTGGAAGTCGTTGATCGCGAGCAGTTGGACGTCGACCGGCTTCGAGTGGGCCTCAGCCTGGTCGGGGGTGACGGCGACGGCGGTGAACGCGGTCGCGGCGAGTGCGGCCAGGCCGACGGCGGCCCGGCGGCGCATCCCGGGGACGGACATGGAACTCCTCGTGAGATACCGGCGCGTGGTTGCCCGGACGATGGTTCGCCCGGCGACCCTGATGCGTGCCGTGACAGGGGTCGATCGCGGAAGGCGGCACTCGGGGGAACGCCGCCCCGCCCGGGGTAGCTTCTCATCCACCGGCCCGCAGGTCGACCGGGGTGGCAATCGGAATGTTCACCGCGCCAGGCGACCCGTGCCGGTCTGCCCGACGAGTCCGACATGACCGTCGGGTGAATTCCCGCACGGCGCACGCCGGCCACGAAAGGGCGCCGGCCCCCAGGGACCAGGGAGCCGGCGCCGTCGCTCATGTCACGCCGAAAACGTTGCTGTGGCAACCTTCCTGACCGGAAAAACCCCCGGCGGGCCACCCGTCGCCGGCCGAACGGCCGTTCATGTCCACCGGTCCGGCGGCCGGAGCGGACTGTCCGAACTCGACCTGGACACCGGAGGGCGGGTCGGCGACCGCGACGTGGGCGGCGCCGACCAGCGTCCGGAGCGCCGCCCGGCTCCACCGCCCGGCGACACCCGGCCGGCCGGACAGATAGTCGACGGTGCGCGCCACACCCCAGCCGTGCGCCTCCCGCAGCCCCCGGGCCAGCATGCCGAGATAGACCGGGGCGGGTCGGGTCCAGGGCACCGTCACCGCGCGGTGCGGGGCGGTGAACGTGAGCATCGGCCGGCCGTCGCGCTCCCCGACCCGTAGCAGCGTCTCGTACCGGCCCGGACCGAGCGTGGCCCGACCGGTCGCGACCGCCGCGCGGATCCCGGCCAGATCCGCGCCGGGCGTCCGGTACATCTCCTGGGCGGCGATGTCGGCGAACTGCTCGGCCGTGACCAGGTAGCCGCGGACCGCCGCCCGGCCGGGCAGCTCCGGGTCGTAGAACGCCATGCCGCCGGTCCAGGCACGGGACTCGCCGGCGAAGTAGACGCCGCCGGGGATCAGCGCCGGGACCGTCCGGCGCGGCGGTCGGCAGTCCCGGCAGCCCGGGTACGTGCGCAGCCCGCCCGCTGGGCGCCCGCCGCGCAGGTACCGGTCGAGCCGCGCGGCGTGCAGGTTCGACCCGTACGCGACGTACCAGAGCAGGGACACCGGAGCGGTCAGAACCCGCACGTCCGGCCGGCGGCGTGACTGACCTGGACGGTGTGCGTGACGCAGCCCCCGTCGGCGACCCGGTGCAGCAGGAACCCGGTTGGCTCGGCGACCCAGCCGATCTCGTCCCCGTCGGTCATGGTCAGGCTGGCCTGGATCCAGGTGCTCGGCGCGCAGGTCAGCACCGTACCGGCGAACGCGCTGGTCACCGGGCGGTGCAGGTGGCCCGCGGCGACGCGTACGACGTGGGGGTGTCGGGCGATCACGGCGGCGAGCGCGTCGGCGTCGGCGAGCCGGATGGCGTCGGCGGCCGGGAGGCCCACCGCGACCGGCGGATGGTGCAGGCACACGACGGCGGGCGCCTCCGGCCGGCCGGCGAGCACCCCGTCGAGCCAGTCGAGCTGCTCGTCGCCGAGGCGACCGCCGGAGCCGCCCGGGGTGAGCGAGTCGAGCACCACGAGCGTCGCCTCCGGGTGGTCGACGTGGTAGTGCGCGGAGAACCCGCCGGCCAGGTGGGGGGTGCCGCCGAACGTGTCGAGCAGCGACTCGCGGTCGTCGTGGTTGCCGGCGGCCAGGTGGACCGGCAGCGGGAACCGCCCGACGATCTCGCGGAGGGCGAGGTATTCGTCCGGCCGGCCGTGACCGGTGAGATCGCCGGTGATCACCACGCAGTCGGGCCGGGGGCGCAGGGCGAGCGCCGTGCCGAGCGCCCGGTGCAGGCCGGCCGCCGGCTCGGCGGCGAGCGGGCCGGTGGTCACGTGCGGATCGCTGAGCTGGGCGATGAGCATCGGCGCCTCCTCGGGCCGGGACCCCTCACGCTACCGCCGCCCCGGCCCGCGCGTTGCCCACAGGCCGCGTCCACAGCCTGTGGATAGCACATGTGTACGAAGGTCGACGGCGGTCCCGCTGAGTACGCTTGATCGCGAACCCACCCCCTCCGAGCAGGAACGACGTGGATCACGAGCGAGTCCTCCGCGACGTCACGGTGCGCCTTCCCACGGCGTCGACCGTGCCGGAGGCGTGCCAGTGGACCGTCACCGCGCTCGCCCGGCACACCCCGGCGACCGCCTCCGTCCTGCTCCGCGTCCACGACCGCCTCCGGTGCGTCGCGGCCACCGGCGCCTGGCAGGTCTTCTCCCACGTCCCGGCGACGGCCGACGATGCCGGGCCGGCCCGGCACCGGCCCGAACCGTCGGTGGTGCGGCGGGTCTACGCCTCCGGCGAGACCGCCGCCGTGCCCGACGTCGCCGCCGACCCCGACTACCTCCCGATCCGCCCGGACGTCACCACGGAACTCTGCGTGCCGGTACGCGACCCGGCCGGCCGCCCGATCGGCGTGCTCGATCTCCAGTGGAGCGAGCCGGTCACGCTGGCTCCCTGGCAGGAGACCGCCGAGCGGCTGGCCGACCGGCTCGGCGCCCGGATCGCGGCGCTCGGCGGCCCGCCCGCCGAGAGCCGCAGCGAGAAGCTGCTCCGGCACGCCGCCGCGTTCACCGCCGCCGGAACCGACTGGGACCTGATGACCGCCGCCATCGCCGCGGCCCGGGACGTGTCCGCGCTCTCCGCAGCCGTGCTGGTGCTCACCGGTCGCGGTGGCCCTCGGCTGGGCGCGCCCACCGACACCCCGGGGGAGTTGGAGGCGCGGATCCGGGCCGAGCTGGCCGAGGCCGGCCCCGCCACGCTGGACCGGATCATCGACCGCGCCCACCGCTACGGGTCGGCGTACACGCTGGGCGAGGCGGGGCAGCCGCCGACCGAGGAGTGCCTGCCGCTGACCCGGGCCGGCGCGCGCACGCTGGTGGCGGTGCCGGTCGGCACGCCGTCGAGCGGCGGCGTGCTGCTGGTCGCCGACGGAAGGTCACTGCGGCCCGACCCGACCACGGTCAACCTGATCGAGCTGTTGGCCGGGCAGGCGTGGACCTGTCTGGACCGGCTACGGACGCTGGCGCGGCTGCGCGAGCAGGCCAGTTCGGACCCGCTCACCGGGCTGCGGCACACCGGCCCGTTCGGGCAGCGGATCGCCACCGCCACGCCGGGGCGTACCGCGCTGCTGGCCATCGACGTGGACGGGTTCAAGCACGTCAACGACACGTACGGCCACCAGGCCGGCGACCGGCTGCTGGTGGGACTGGCCCGGGCGCTGGAGGGCGCGCTGCGGCAGGGCGACGAGCTGTACCGGACCGGCGGCGACGAGTTCTTCGCGGTGATCGAGGTGAGCCACCCGCAGGAGGCGGTCCGGATCGCCGAGCGGCTCACCGAGGCGGCCCGCCGCACCGGCCGGACGATCAGCGTCGGCATCGCGCTGCCCCGCCCCGACGAGCCCCCGGAGCGCACCCTGCACCGCGCCGACCAGGCCCTCTACGCGGTGAAGCGGCACGGCCGAGACGGCGTCCACCTATCCGCCGCCTGACCGCCGCCTCTTCTCCCGGCGATCTTGCACTTCCGGCCCCACCCGCGCGGCATTCACCCCTTTTGCCGGGGCACAAAGTGCAAGATCAACGCGCCTGGGAGGTGAGTTCCTTGGCCAGGAGTTCGGCGATCTGGGCGGTGTTGAGGGCGGCGCCCTTACGGAGGTTGTCGCCGGTCACGAACAGGTCCAGCGCGCGGGGATCGTCCACCGCCCGGCGGATGCGGCCGACCCAGGACGGGTCGGTGCCGACCGCGTCGATCGGCATCGGGAACTCCCCGGCGGCCGGGTCGTCGACCAGGATCACGCCCGGCGCGTTGCGCAACGCCTCGCGGGCCCCCTCGGCGGCCACCTCGGTGGCGAAGACCGCGTGCACGGCGACCGAGTGACCGGTCACCACCGGCACCCGTACGCAGGTCGCGGAGACCTTCAGGTCGGGCAGGCCGAGGATCTTGCGAGACTCGTTGCGGAGCTTCAACTCCTCGGAGGACCAGCCGCCGTCACCGAGCGAGCCGGCCCAGGGCACCACGTTGAGCGCCAACGGGGCCGGGAACGGGCCCAGTTCCTCGCCGACCGCCTGGCGTACGTCGCCGGCCCGGGAGCCGAGCGCCCGGTCACCGGCGATCTTGCCGAGCTGGAGGTGCAGCGCGTCCACCCCGGTCCGCCCCGCCCCGGAGGCCGACTGGTAGGAGGCGAGGACCAGCTCGCGCAGGCCGTACTCGCGGTGCAGCGGGGCGATCGCCACGATCATCGCCAGCGTGGTGCAGTTGGCGTTGGCGATGATCCCCTTGGGCCGGTTGCGTACCTGATCGGGGTTGATCTCGGGGACCACCAGCGGCACGTCGCGGTCCATCCGGAACGCGCCGGAGTTGTCCACCACCACCGCGCCCCGGGACACCGCGATCGGCGCCCATTCGGCCGAGACGTCGTCGGGCAGGTCGAACATCGCCACGTCGACGCCGTCGAACGCGTCGGCGGTGAGCGCCCGGACGGTCAGCTCCTCGCCCCGGCACAGCACCCGGCGGCCGACCGAGCGCTCGGAGGCGAGCAGTCGGATCTCGCCCCACACGTTGCGGCGGGAGGAGAGGATCTGGCACATCACCGTGCCGACGGCACCGGTCGCCCCGACCACGGCGAGGGTGGGCAGCGACGGCATCCGCGCTACCGCCCGGTGCCGGCGTAGACGACGGCTTCGGTGTCACCACCCAGCTCGAAGGCGTCGTGGATCGACTTGACCGCCTTGTCGAGGTCGGTGTCCCGGCAGACCACGGAGACCCGGATCTCGGACGTGGAGATCATTTCGATGTTCACCCCGGCGGTGGCGAGCGCGGCGAAGAAGCCTGCGGCGACGCCCGGGTGCGAGCGCATGCCGGCGCCGATCAGGGAGACCTTGCCGACGTGGTCGTCGTAGAGCAGGCCCTTGAACTTGACCGGCTCCTGGATCTTGCTGAGCGCGGCCATCGCGGTCGGCCCGTCCGCCTTGGGCAGCGTGAACGAGATGTCGGTGCGGCCGGTGCCTTCGGTGGAGACGTTCTGCACGATCATGTCGATGTTGATCTCGGCACCGGCCACGGTGTCGAAGATCCGCGCGGCGGCACCCGGCTCGTCGGGCACCCCGACGATGGTGATCTTCGCCTCGCTGCGGTCGTGGGCGACCCCGGTGATCAGTGCCTGTTCCACGGGAAGGTCCTCCATCGATCCGGTGACCATGGTGCCGGTGTTGGTCGAGTATGACGAACGGACGTGGATCGGCAACCCCGCGCGCCGGGCGTACTCGACGCTGCGCAGGTGCAGCACCTTCGCGCCGCAGGCGGCCAGCTCCAACATCTCCTCGTAGGTGATGTGCTTGATGTGCCGGGCGTTCGGCACGATCCGCGGGTCGGCGGAGAAGATGCCGTCCACGTCGGTGTAGATCTCGCAGACGTCCGCGTGCAGCGCGGCGGCGAGCGCCACCGCGGTGGTGTCCGAGCCGCCCCGGCCGAGCGTGGTGACGTCCTTGGTGTCCTGCGAGACACCCTGGAAGCCGGCGACGATCACCACCGCGCCCTCGTCGAGCGCGCCCTTGAGCCGCCCCGGGGTCACGTCGATGATCCGGGCGCGGCCGTGCACCGAGGTGGTGATCACGCCGGCCTGGGAACCGGTGAACGAGCGGGCTTCGTACCCCAGGTTGTGGATGGCCATGGCGAGCAGCGCCATGGAGATCCGCTCCCCGGCGGTGAGCAGCATGTCCAGCTCGCGGCCGGGCGGCAGCGGGCTGACCTGGTTGGCCAGGTCGAGCAGCTCGTCGGTGGTGTCGCCCATGGCGGAGACCACCACGACCACGTCGTCGCCCGCCTTGCGGGCCGCCACGATGCGCTCGGCCACCCGCTTGATCCGCTCGGCGTTGGCGACGGAGGACCCGCCGTACTTCTGCACCACGAGTGCCACGACTGTGCACTCCCTCCCGGTGACGACCCTGAGCGTGCCGACGCCGCCGGGTCTGAAGGTCCGGCGGCGCGTGTCAGACGCCCTCAGGGTATCGGGCGGGCCGTACGGCCGGGTCGGGTGATCCCACCATCCGGCCCGGCGTGGGGCGGCTCACCAGCCCCGGGCGTCACGCGGCACGGCCGGCGGCACCGGCCCGGACGTCGTGCGACACGCCAAGCGGTACAGCCGTACGGTGGGCTGACCGGAGCCACCGTCGCACCGCAGAATGACCCGGTGCACGCTCATCGACGCGCGGCCCGCCGGCTGTCCGGCACCCTCGCGCTCACCCTGCCGACGCTGCTGGCCGCCTGCGTCGCCGACCCGCCGGGTTCGGCGCCGGCCGGCACCGTCGATCCCGTGCCGGTGCAGGTCGACGCCGCCCGCGACGAGCTGGCCGGGTTGGCCGCCGCCGCGCAGGACCGGCACCTCACCGCCACGTACGCGTTCGCGCCGCCCGACGGCCCCACCCGCACGGTGGCGGTGACCAGCGGGAACGACGGAAGCTGGCGGGTCGACGTGCCCGGCTGGGGGCGGGACGGCACGGTCGACGTCTCGCTCGCCGCCACCTCGGACGGGCTCTTCCAGTGCGCCCTGCCCTCGGCCGGTTGGACGGGGCCCGCCGGCTGCGTTCGCCTCGGCGACGCCGACGACGCGGTGCCCCGCCGGCTGGACCCGCGTGTGCAGCACCCGTTCACCGACTGGCTGGAGGTGCTCACCGACCGGCGGGCCCCGCTGGCGGTCTCCCCCGCCCCGCCGCCGGTGGGCGTCACCGGCCGGTGCTATGCGGTCGACTCCACCTCGGCCTCGCTGAACGCACCGCTGGACGTGGGCGTCTACTGCTTCGGTGAGGACGGCACCCCGGTGGCGGTCCGCGCCACGCTCGGCAGCCTCACGCTGACCGGCTCGCCCGGCCCGGCGCCGGCGACCGTCGAGCTGGCCGGGGCGGTGAGCGAGGGGGAGCCGGTGGGCCGGGACGCGCCGACGCCCGGAACGTCGTAGCACTTTGTCCGTTACGGGTGGCCTTGCCCACATCACTCCACCCCGACTCTGACGACAAACCGGGCATCAGGGACGCTCTACCCATGACCGACCTGACCCCGCTGCTCGCCTTCCGCTGGAGCCCTCGTGCGTTCGACCCCGACGCCGAGTTGACCGCCGACGAGGTGGCCGCGCTGCTGGAGGCGGCCCGCTGGGCGCCCTCGGCCGGCAACGCGCAGCCGTGGCGGTTCGCGCTCGGGCACCGGCAGGACGAGACGTGGAAGCGGATCCTGGTCGGCCTGCCCGACACCGACCAGGGCTGGGCCCGGCACGCCGCCGCCCTGCTGCTCGCCGCGCACGCCGGCGGCGACCCGGAGCGGAGCGCGTACGACCTGGGCCAGGCCGTCGCCCACCTCACCGTGCAGGCCACCGCGCTCGGCCTGCACGTCCGCCAGGTCACCCGCCTGGACCGCCCCCGCCTCGCCGCCGAGCTGGACCTGCCCGACGACGTCCGGCCGCTGGTGGTGGCCGCGGTCGGCCGCCTCGGCGACCCGGCCACGCTCCCACCCGACCTGTACGCCCGGGAGACCGCGCTCCGCCGCCGCCGACCCCTCCCCGCCCTGCTGCTGCGCTGACGGCGACCGCCCGCACCCGACCCGGCTCAGCTGCCCCGGGCGGCGCGCAGCAGGGCGGCGCCGACCTCGGTGTTGCGGTAGAGCACGCGCCGCCCGGACGGGAACCGGGCCACCAGCCCGGCGGCGTGCAGCGCGGACAGGTGCTGGGAGACATTCCCGGCCGACATCCCGGTGAGCCGGGCCAGGTCGGTCGTGGTCACCGCCGTGTCGAGCAGGTGCAGCAGCGCGGCCCGGCCGGCGCCGACCACCCGGGCCAGCGGGTCACCGGGCGGGGCCGGGACGCGCGCCCAGAGCGTCCCGACCGCCCGGACCGGGTACGCCCCGGCGGGCAGCGAGTCCTCCAGCAGGTTCCACAGCACCCGCCGGTAGGTGAACACCCCCGGGTTCAGCGCCAGCCCTCGGCCACGCAGGTCGAAGTCCCGCTCGAACGGGTCGTCGCTGACCACCCGGTCGCCGAGCCAGCGCAGGCTCGGATGGAGTTGCGCGAACAACCGGCCCGCGCCGCCCTCGGCGAGCTGGGCCGCCCGGTAGGCCACGTCGGCGTCGAGCAGCGCCCGCATCCGAGGCCAGTCCGGCGCGATGGCCTCGTCGTGCCAGACCCGCACCGCGTCGACGAGCTGCGGCAGCAGGCCGCGCGGGTCGGCGAGCAGCGCCGCCCCGAACGGGCTCAGCGGCCCGCTCGGCACGGTCGCCAGCAGATCCTGGACCACGACCTGCGGCGGCGTCGCCGCGATCTGGTCGAGCTGCTCGGCCATCCCCACGTCGGGCCGGGCCGCCGGGGTGAGGAAGTCGGGCAGCCAGCGACGCGGCCAGGTCAGCTCCACCAGCGGGCGGACCCGGACGGCCACCTCCGGGCGGCGCAGCGTGACCCGGGCCCGGTCGATCCAGGGCAGGTGCACCGCGTGCCCGACCGGGTCGCGCACCGCCCACATGCTCATGACCGTCTCGTTGGCCGGCGACACGGCGAACCGTACGCCCGCGACGTCGGCCACGGTGAACCGCAACTCGGACACACGCACCCCCGGACGCAGGATTCGGCCCAGCCTAAATGGCTCGACCGGAGCGCGCGGCCCCGGTTTGCTCAGCGGCCATGGGGGCCAGAGAGAGCATCAGCACCGCCGTCCGGCACGTCGTACCGCCGGCCGGGTTGACCCGCGCCCTGGCCGTGCAGGCCATGGTGAACGCCGTCGGCAACGGCCTGTTCCAGGCCGGCAGCGCGGTCTTCTTCACCCGGGCGCTGGGGCTCGGTCCGGCGCAGGTGGGTCTCGGCCTCTCGCTCGCCGCCGGGGCGTCCCTGCTCGGCACCGTCCCGCTGGGCGCGCTCACCGACCGGTACGGTCCGCAGCGGGTGTGGATCGTCGGCCTGCTGCTCGACGCGGCGCTGTTCGCCTCGTACCCGCTCGTCGGCGGCTTCGCCGGGTTCCTCGCCGTGGTGCTCGCGCTGGCCGTGGTGGGCGCCGCCGCCGGCACCGCCCGCCAGGTCTACTCGATCAACGTGCTGCGGCCGGAGGAACGGGTCACCGCGATGGCCTACCAGCGTTCCTCGCTGAACGTCGGCTTCGGGCTCGGCGCCCTGATCAGCGGCCTGGTGCTGGCCGTCGACACGATCTGGGCGTACCGGGGGATGGTCTGGTTCATCGCCACCGTCTTCCTGGTGACCGCCGGCTTCGTCCGGCGGCTGCCCCGGCTGCCGGAGGTGGCCCGCCCGACCGAGCCGACGAGCCGGCTGGCGGTGCTGCGCGACCGCCCGTTCATGGCCGTCGCGCTGCTGTCCGGGCTGCTCACCGCCCACCAGACGCTCTACCTGACCGTGTTGCCGCTGTGGATCCTCACCCGCACCGACGCGCCGAAGACGCTGATCGCCGCGCTGGTGCTGCTCAACACCGTGCTGATCGTGCTGCTCCAGGTGCGGGCCAGCCGGGGCGCGGACACCGCGCCGGGCGCGGCCCGGGCGTCCCGCCGGGGCGCGCTGCTGATCGCCCTGTTCTGCGTGGTCGCGCCGGTCTCCGGGCAGACCCGGGGGCTACTCACCGTGGTGGTGCTGGTGGCCGCCGCGACGCTGCTCATCCTGGCGGAGCTGATCGAGTCGGCGGGCACGTGGGGGCTCACCGCCACGCTGCCACCGGCCGCCCAGCGGGGCGCGTACGTCGGCGCGTTCGGGCTCGGCTCGCAGGTGCAGTTCCTGGTCGCGCCGGCCGGGCTGACCGCGCTCGGCGTGAGCACCGGCGGCTGGGGCTGGTACCCGGCGGCGGCGATCTTCGTGCTGGTCGGGCTGGTGATCGGGCCGGCGGTGGCCCGGGCGGAACGGACGCCCCGGCTGGGCGAGGTGCCGGTGTCCACCGTAGCGGTGAACTCGGTCCCATAGTCCGGACCGGCCTTCCCACCGTCCGTCCCACCACGTAGGGTGACCCTGTCATGTGGCAGGCGTACCTTCTCCTTGGTCGCCGCGACGAGGCCTGACCGGCCGGCACCTCGTCGCGGAGTTGAACCGCGCCGTCCAGCACATCCGAACTTCCTCTCGGCCCCGCCGCGCACCGTCGCCCGGCACCTCGCCGACACCTTCCGATCTGCTGACGCCACATGTTCCAGGGAGCACTCCGAGATGGCTCAACCTGTCACCGATCCGTTCGCCCAGCAGCGTCCCAGCCGCATGCCGGTGCATCGTTACCTCCCGTACGACAGGCAGTTCCGGGTCGAACTGCCGGACCGCACCTGGCCGACCCACCGCGTCGAGGCCGCGCCCCGCTGGTGCGCCGTCGACCTCCGCGACGGCAACCAGGCGCTGATCGACCCGATGTCGCCCGAGCGCAAGCGCCGGATGTTCCAGCTCCTGGTCCAGATGGGCTACAAGGAGATCGAGGTCGGCTTCCCGTCGGCCAGCCAGACCGACTACGACTTCGTCCGGCAGCTCATCGAGCAGGACCTGATCCCGGAGGACGTCACCATCCAGGTGCTCACCCAGTGCCGGGAGCACCTGATCGAGCGCACGTTCGAGTCGCTGCGCGGCGCCCGCCGGGCCATCGTGCACTTCTACAACTCCACCTCGACGCTCCAGCGCCGGGTGGTCTTCGGCCTGGACCGCGACGGCATCACCGACATCGCCACCCAGGGCGCGCGGCTCTGCCAGAAGTACGCGGAGATCCACACCCCGGACACCGACATCCACTACGAGTACTCGCCGGAGTCCTACACGGGCACCGAGCTGGAGTACGCGCTGGAGGTCTGCGCGGCGGTGATCGAGGTGGTCGACCCGACGCCGGACCGGAAGCTGATCGTCAACCTGCCGGCCACGGTCGAGATGGCGATGCCGAACGTCTACGCCGACTCGATCGAGTGGATGCACCGGCACCTGCCCCGACGGGACAGCCTGTCGCTGAGCCTGCACCCGCACAACGACCGGGGCACCGGCGTGGCCGCCGCCGAGCTGGGCCTGCTGGCCGGCGCCGACCGGATCGAGGGCTGCCTGTTCGGCAACGGCGAGCGCACCGGCAACGTGGACCTGGTGACGCTGGGCCTGAACCTGTTCTCGCAGGGCATCGACCCGATGATCGACTTCTCGAACATCGACGAGATCCGGCGCGCGGTCGAGTACTGCAACCAGCTCCCGGTGCACGAGCGGCACCCGTACGCGGGCGACCTGGTCTACACCGCGTTCTCCGGTTCCCACCAGGACGCGATCAACAAGGGCTTCGCCGCGCTGCACGCCGACGCCGCCGCGGCCGGGGTGCCGGTCGACGAGTTCACCTGGGCGGTGCCGTACCTGCCGATCGACCCGAAGGACCTGGGCCGCACCTACGAGGCGGTCATCCGGGTCAACTCGCAGTCCGGCAAGGGCGGCGTCGCGTACATCATGAAGTCCGAGCACCAGCTCGACCTGCCGCGCCGCCTCCAGATCGAGTTCTCCGGCGTGGTGCAGACGGTCACCGACCACGACGGCGGCGAGGTCGAGCCGGGCACCATGTGGGAGATCTTCGCCCGCAACTACCTGGTCGACCACCAGGTCGACCCGACGGTCACGCTGGCCGGCTACACCATCGGCACCGTCGATGGCAAGGTCGAGATCGACGCCCGGGTCGGCTTCGGCGGCGAGACCCGCGCGCTCACCGCGGTCGGCAACGGCCCGATCGACGCGTACGTCAACGCGTTGCAGTCGCTGGGCGTCGCGGTACGCGTACTCGACTACCACGAGCACGCGCTCGCCTCCGGCGGTGACGCGCAGGCCGCCGCGTACGTGGAGTGCGAGGTGGACGGCCGGACGGTGTGGGGCGTCGGGGTGGACGCCAACATCGTCACCGCCTCCGTCAAGGCGGTCACCAGCGCCGTGAACCGCACCCGCGCCTGACGTGCAAGGAGGGACCCCCTCTTAACGCATTCCGCATAGGAGGGGGCCCTTCTTAACGCCCGCGCCCGGATGGCCCGAGTGTTAACAGGGGCCCCCTCCTCTACCGCAGGCGTTAAGAAGGGGCCCGTCCTTTCACCCGCGGGCGGTGGATGAGCAGCGCGGCGAGCAGGGCGCCGGCCAGCAGCAGGCACGCACACCACAGCAGCGCGCCCCGGTACGCGTCGGCAAGCGCGCCCTTCTGCTCGTAACCGGTGCCGGAGAGCCCGACCAGCAACGGCAGCGCGGCGACCGCGAGGAGGCCGCCGGCCCGGGAGGCGGCGTTGTTGAAGCCGCTCGCCACCCCGGCGAACCGGTCCGCCACGGCACCGAGCACGCTCGTGGTCAACGGCGCGACCACCAACGTGAGCCCGGCGCCGAACAGCGCCACGCCGGGCAGCACGTCCACCCAGTAGGACGCGCCCGGCCCGACGCGGCGCAGCAGCAGCAGGCCGGCGGCGGCGACCACCGGGCCGACGGTGAGCGGCAACCGGGGACCGATCCGGGCGGAGAGCGCGCCGGCCCGGGGCGAGCCGACCAGCAGCAGCAGCGTCATCGGCACCGTGGCCAGGCCGGTGAGCAGCGCCGACCAGCCGACCACGTTCTGGAGGTAGACGGCGAGGAAGAAGGTGAACCCGCCGAGCGCCGCGTACACCACCACGGTGAAGATGTTGAGCACCGAGAAGAGTCGGCTGGAGAACAGCCCGGTGGGCAGCATCGCACGGTCCCCGCGCCGCCGCTCGACCAGCACGAAGGCCGCCACGGCGGCCAGTCCGACCACGGCGGCGGCCAGCACCGCCGGGGCGGCGCCGCGCGCCGGCGCGTCGATCAGCGCGTACGTGATCCCGCCGAGCGCCAGCGCGCCGAGCAACGCGCCGGCCACGTCGAATCCGCCGTGTCCACCGGTACGCGAGACCGCCTCGTCCCGGCTCTCCGGCACCCAGCGCATCGCGGCGAGCACCACGCCCACGGCCAGCGGCAGGTTCACGAAGAAGATCCACCGCCAGGAGAGCGCGTCGATCAGCCAGCCACCGACCAGCGGGCCGAGCGCGGTGGACACGCCGGAGAGGCCGGACCAGGTGCCGATGGCCCGACCCCGGTCGTCGGGGTGGAAGCTGGCCTGGAGCACGGAGAGCGAGCCGGGGGTGAGCAGCGCCCCGCCGGCACCCTGGAGGAACCGGGCGGCGATGAGCCAGCCGGTGCCCTGGGCCAGCCCGCAGAGCACCGAGGCGACCGCGAACCAGACCACCCCGAGCAGGAAGATCCGCCGCCGGCCGAACCGGTCGCCGAGCGCGCCGCCGAGCAGCACGAACGCGGCGAGCATGAGCAGGTAGCCGTTCACGGTCCATTGCAGACCCGCCACGGTGGCGTCCAGCTCGGCGCCGAGGCGCGGCAGCGCCACGTTGACCACGGTGCTGTCCAGGAACACCATGCCGGAGGCGAGGATCGCGGCGAGCAGCGTGCCGCGTCCGGCGGCGGAGCGGGTACGCAGTGCGGGAGCGGCAGAGGTCACGTCCATCCACTCTGCCCGTGATCCCCGACCTACGCCACGAATCACGGAAACCGCCGCCGGGTACTGTGCGGACTCGCCCGGAGCCCGCAAGCTGGAGAGGTGTCGTCTGTGCGTACGAGATCAGGAGTCCGAGCCGGGCTGACCGCCGCGCTCACCGCGGTGCTCGCCCTCGGCGTGGCCGGCTGCGACGGCTCGGTCACCGAGCCGGACGCGCCGCCGAGCGCCTCCGGAAACGTGAACCAGCAGCTCGGTGAGCTGACCGTGGCCTCGGCCGGGTCGATGAAGGGCTACAGCCGTTCCCGGTTCCCGCACTGGCGGGACACCGGCAAGAACTGCGACGTCCGGGACACCGTGCTGCAACGCGACGGGGAGAACATCAAGCTCTCCGGTTGCAACGTGGTGGGCGGGCGGTGGGAGAGCGCCTACGACGGGGTGGTGCTGACCGACCCGTCGGACGTGGACATCGACCACATCGTGCCGCTGGCCAACGCGTGGCGGTCCGGCGCGGACGAGTGGGACGACTCGAAGCGCGGCGACTTCGCCAACGACCAGACCCGGCCGCAGCTCATCGCGGTTTCCCTCCGCTCCAACCGGGCAAAGGGTGACCAGGACCCGTCCCAGTGGAAGCCGGCGAACCGGTCGTACTGGTGCCAGTACGCGGCGGACTGGGTGACGGTCAAGCACTACTGGCGGCTGACGGTGACAAGTGCCGAGAAGGCCGCCCTCACCGACATGCTGGAGGGCTGCACATGGGCGAGCAAGCCGTGACCGGGGCGGGTGGCACACAGGCGCCGGAGAAGACGCCGGACGCCACCGGCGACGACGCCGCGGCGGCCGGCACCGACCCGACCCCGACCGGTCCGGCCTCGGCCGGAATGACCGCGGACGGCCAGCAGGCCGCGCCCGCCGACGTCTCCGGGGCGGGCATGTCCGCCGACGCCGCGCCGGGCGCTCCGGCCGGCCCGGCGAACCGCACCGCCGACATCACCGCCGGCCCGGGCGGGGTGATGACCGACGAGGTGGGCGTGGTGACCGGGGAGCTGACGTTGCGCACCGAGCACGCCGACGGCCGGGTGACGCTGCGGGTGCAGTACAAGGACGCCGACGAGTGGTACGCGGTCACCGGCGGCTCGGCGCCGCTGGCCGACCCGGCCGCGCTGGACGCGGTGCACACGGTCGCGGTGGGCCTGCTGAACCGCCCCGAGGGCTGAACCGGACGGACGCGTCGGCCCTCCCCGACGGGAGGGGCCGACGCGTCCGGTGTGTCACGGGGTGGGGATGAGTTCGCCGGTGTCGCCCGGCGCCGCCCCGTCATCCGGCCGGACCAGTTCCGGCTCCACCTCGTGCGGCCGGATCCGTCCGGCCGTGATGTCCTCGGCGTAGTGGCAGGCCACCCGGTGCCCGTCGAGCACGTCGCGCAGCGCGGGCCGCTCGTCGGCGCAGCGGGTGGGCTGGGCCCACGGGCAGCGGGTGTGGAACCGGCAGCCGGCCGGCGGGTTCGCCGGTGACGGCAGGTCGCCGGCGAGCAGGATCCGCTCCCGGCGGTCCTCCACCTGCGGGTCGGGCACCGGCACCGCGGACATGAGCGCCCGGGTGTACGGGTGCATCGGCTCCCGGTAGAGGTCGTCGCTGGACGCCTCCTCCACCAGGCCGCCGAGGTACATCACCCCGACCGTGTCGGCGATGTGCCGGACCACCGCCAGGTCGTGCGCGATGATCAGGTACGTGAGGCCGCGCTCCTCCTGCAACTCGTCGAGCAGGTTGAGCACCTGGGCCTGGATCGACACGTCCAGCGCGGACACCGGCTCGTCGGCGACGATCAGGTCCGGTTCGAGCACCAGCGCGCGGGCGATGCCGATGCGCTGGCGCTGGCCGCCGGAGAACTCGTGCGGATACTTGCTGAGCGCGGACGCGGGCAGGCCGACCGCGGCGAGCGCGTCCCGGAGCCGCTTGTCGACGGCCGCCTTGCCCTTCGCCAGGCCGTGCGCCTTGAGGCCCTCGACCAGCAGCGACTCCACCGACTGCCGGGGGTCGAGGCTGGACAGCGGGTCCTGGAAGATCATCTGGATGCGGCGGCGGATCCGGCGCATCGGCTCGGCCTTGAGCGAACGCAGGTCGGTGCCGTCGAAGACGATCTCCCCGTCGGTCGGCTCGACCAGCCGCAGCAGGCCCCGGCCGAGCGTGGACTTGCCGCAGCCCGACTCGCCCACCAGCCCGTACGTCTCGCCCTTGTTGATGGTGAGCGAGACACCGTCGACGGCGTAGACGTGCCCGATGGTCCGGTCGACGATCACGCCGCTCTTGATCGGGAAGTGGACCTTGACGTCACGCAGTTCGATCAGGGGTTCGGTCGTCCGCTCGGTCGACTCGGTCACGGGACCGCCACCTCCTCGGAAACGGGGTTGTTGCAGCGCAGGTCGCCGCCGTTCGCGGTGGGCTCCAGCGGGGGCGGCCCGTCCAGGCAGGCGTCCACCACGTTGTCGCACCGGGGGGCGAACGCGCAGCCCTCCGCCCACGGGATGTTGTCGGCCACCGAGCCGCGGATGGCGTGCAGCCGCTCACCGCGCGGCGAGTCGAGCCTCGGCACGGAGTTGAGCAGCCCGTGCGTGTACGGGTGCCGGGGCCGGGCGAACAGTTCGTGCCGGGCCGCCCGCTCCACGATCTTGCCGCCGTAGAGCACGTTGACCGTGTCGCAGAGCCCGGCCACCACACCCAGGTCGTGGGTGATCATGATCAGCGCGGTGCCGGTCTCGTCGACGAGCTGCTTGAGCAGCGTGAGGATCTGCGCCTGGATCGTCACGTCCAGCGCGGTCGTCGGCTCGTCGGCGATCAGCAGCCGCGGCTTGCAGGCCAGCGCGATGGCGATCAACGCGCGCTGCCGCATGCCGCCGGAGATCTGGTGCGGATATTCCTTCAACCGCCGCATCGGGTCCGGGATGCCGACCGCGTCGAGCAGTTCCCGGGCCTCCTTCAGCGCCACCTTGCGGTCCATGCCCCGGTGCCGTTCGAGCACCTCGGCCACCTGGGTGCCGATCGGGATGACCGGGTTCAGCGAGGAGAGCGGGTCCTGGAAGATCATGCCGATGTCCCGGCCGCGCCGGTCCCGCAGGTCCTCCGGGCGCAGCTTCAGCAGGTCGGCGCCGTCGAAGTTCACCTCGCCGGTGACCTTGTTGCCGCGTTTCGGCAACAAGCCCATGATCGCCAGGCTGGTGACGCTCTTGCCGCAGCCGGACTCGCCGACCAGGCCGACCGTCTGCCCCGGCTCCACGCTGAAGCTGACCTCGTCGACCGCGGTGAACGGCCGCTCACCCTTGCGCTGGAACACGACGCTCAGGTCGCGTACGTCGAGCAGGCTCATCGGGTCACGTCCTCACCGTGCTGGTCGTTGGTCCACATCGCGCTCACCGCCGGCTCTTCGGGTCGATCGCCTCGCGCATGCCCTCGCCCAGCAGGGTGAAGCCGAGCGCGACCACGATGATCGCGGCGGCCGGGAAGTAGGCCAGCTCCGGGCGGACCTCGAAGTACCGCTGACCGTCCACGCCGAGCATCAGCCCCCACTCGGCGCGGTTGATGTCGGGGTCGCCGAGGCCGAGGAAGGAGAGCGACGCGGCCTCCAGGATCGCGGTGGAGAGCGTCAGTGTCGCCTGCACGATCACCGCGGTCATCGCGTTGGGCAGCATGTGCCGCAGCACGATCGCCCCGCGCTTGACGCCGAGCGCCCGGGCGGCCAGCACGTGGTCGCTCTCCCGTTGGGCGAGCATCGAACCGCGTAGCAGCCGGGCGAAGATCGGCACGTTCACGATGGCCACCGCGAGGATGACCGTCCACTGGCTGGACCGGCTGGCCAGGGCCACCAGGCTGATCGCCAGCAGCAGCGCCGGCAGCGCCAGCATGACGTCGGTGAAGCGCATCAGGATGTTGTCGACCCAACCGCCGAACGCGCCGGCGAGCGCGCCCACCAGCACGCCGAGGGCCAGCCCGATCAGCGTGGCGAGCACGCCGACGAACAGCGTCTGGCGACTGCCGTGGATCATCCGGGACAGGAAGTCCCGGCCGAGCGGGTCGGAGCCGAGCGGGAACCCGCTGCTGGCGCCGGGGATGTTGTCGACGGTCAGGTTGCGGGTCAGCTCGTCGAAGCGCTGCGCCGGGTCGTGCGGCGCCAGCAGCGGCGCGAAGAGCGCGACCAGCACGAACAGCGCCACGATCGCCGCGCCGACCATCGCGGTCGGGTTGCGCCGCAGCCGGCGGAACGCGTCCCGGACCAGGCTGACGCCACCCTTGTCGGCGGTGGCCTGGGCCAGTTGCTCCAGCCGGGCGCGCTTGCGCTCGCCGAGCCGGTCCAGGCCGCGGGGCAGGGTGCCCTCGGGCTTCTCGGTGACGGCCGACGGGTCCACGCTCTCGCGCGGCGCGCCCACGGTGGGCCGACAGATCGGATCGCTCATCGCACACGCACCCTCGGGTCGATGAAGGCGTAGGAGAGGTCGACCAGGAGGTTGACCACCACGAAGACCAGCGCGGCCAGCAGGATCAGCGCCTGGAGCACCGGGTAGTCGCGACCGCCGCTGATCGAGTCGTAGATCAGCGTCCCGAGACCGCCCCAGTTGTAGACCCGCTCGGTGAGCACGGCCCCGGAGAGCAACGCGCCGGTCTGCAGGCCGATGGTGGTGACCACCGGCAGCAGCGCGTTGCGCAGGATGTGCCGGCCGCGGATGGTCTTGTGCCGCAGCCCCTTCGCCTCGGCGGTACGGACGAAGTCCTCGTTGAGGACGTCGAGCACGCTGGCCCGGGTGATCCGGACGACGACCGCGAGCGGGATGGTGGCCAGCGTGATCGCCGGCAGGATCAGGTGCCACAACGCGTCACCGGTGGCGTCGAACTCCCGGGTGAGCAGCCCGTCGAGCACGAAGAAGCCGGTGACGTCGGTGTTGTCCATCCCGGTGCTGATCCGGCCGGACGGCGGGAACAGGTGCATGTTCTGGGTGAACACGTCCTTGAGCAGGTAGCCCAGGAAGAAGATCGGGATCGAGATGCCGAGCAGGGTGCCGCCGATGCTCAGGTTGTCGAGCAGCCGGCCGCGGTGCCGGGCGGCCAGGTAGCCGAGCGGCACACCGAGCCCGATCGCGATGATCATGGCGGCGGCGGCCAGCTCGACGGTCGCCGGGAAGGCGCGGCCGATCACCTCGGTGACCGGGTCACCGCTCCGGATCGAGTTGCCGAAGTCGCCGGTCAGCAGCCGCTGCATGAACTTGGCGTACTGCACCAGGATCGGCTGGTCGTAGCCGAGCGCCTTGACCAGCAGCGCGCGCCGCTCCGGCGTGGCCCGCTCACCGAGCAGCGCCTCGATCGGGCCGCCGGGCAGGTTCCGCAGCCAGACGAAGACCAGCGCGGACAGCCCTATCAGGGTCACCACCAGCTGCAACAGGCGGCGAACTATGACTCGCAACATCTCTCACACACCAGATTCTCGGTTGAACAGCGGGTCGGCCCGGGCCGGGAGCGAGAGCCCGGCCCGGGCCGATTCCGCGTGTGGCGTCAGCGGTGGATGCTGCCTCAGCCGACGCTGACGGTGTTGAACCGCTCGTCGGTCAGCGGGCTGGCGACGAGACCCTTGACGTCCTTGGTGACCACGATGGCCGGCGGTGCGTGCCAGACCGGCACGGCCGGCAGCCACTTGGTGGCGATGTCGCGGTTGACCTGCTCCCAGGCCGCCTTCTTGCCGGCCTCGTCGACCGTGGCGTCGGCCTTGGTGATGGCCTCGAACATCTCGGTCATGCCCTGGTCGCCGAACTCGACCTTGCCGCGGCCGAAGAACGTGCCGACGAAGTTGCCCGGGTCGTTGTAGTCACCGGTCCAGCCGAGCAGGTGCAGGTCGTGCTTGCCGAACTGCTGCACGTCGTCCTTGTAGCCGCCGTTCCACGGCCGGGCCACCCCGTTGACCGTGATGCCCACGGCCTTCAGGTCGTTGGCCAGCACGGTGAAGATCTCCTGCGGGTTCGGCATGTACGGCCGGGACACGTCGGTGGGGTAGTAGAAGTTGAGGGTCAACTTCTCCGCGCCCGCCTCCTTGAGCAGCTGCTTGGCCTTCTCCGGGTTGTAGTCGTACTTCTGCACGTCCGGGGCGTAGCCGAGCACGGTGTCCGGCATGAACTCGTCGGCGACCTTGGTGCCACCCGGGCCCTTGGTCTGGACGAGCTGCTGGCGGTTGAGCGCGTACGCGATCGCCTGCCGGACCCGCAGGTCCTTCAGCTTCGGGTTCTTCTGGTTGATGCCCAGGTAGAGGATGTTGAACGCGGGACGGTCGAGGACCTGGTAGCCCTCGCCGGACAGCGCCTTCCGGTCGGCCGGGGCCGGGAAGTCGATGCCCTGGACGGTGCCGGCGCGCAGCTCCTGCTTCCGGGTGTTCTCGTCCTTGATGATCTTGAGGACGAGCTTGTCGACCTTGGCCTTCTCGCCCCAGTAGTCGGCGTTGCGCTCCAGGGTGATCTCACCCTTGGTCTTGTCCCAGCCCGCGAACTTGAACGGACCGGTGCCCACCGGGTGCTCGTTGGCGAACGCGCTGTACTCGAACGAGTCGCCGTTCTGCTTCACCGTGTCGGCGTCGTACTTCTTCAGCGCCTCGGGGCTGGCGATGGAGAGCGCGGTCAGCGCGAAGGCACCCGGGAAGGCGCCCTTGTACTGGTTCATCGTGACGACGGCGGTGCCGTCGTCCTTCGCCTCGCACTTGTTGTAGACCGGCTGGCCCACGCCCTCGGCCTCGTTCTTGGCGAAGCCGCCGAACGTGTCCGAGTAGTAGATCATCTGCGACTGGGCGGCGGCGCCCTTCATGTTGAACCAGCGGTCGAAGTTGAAGCAGACCGCGGCGGCGTTGAAGTCGGTGCCGTCGTGGAACTTCACGCCCTTGCGGAGCTTGAAGGTCCAGACCTTGCCGTCCGGGTCGTGCTCCCAGCTCTCCGCCAGGGCACCCTGAAGCTCGGCGGTACCGGGCTTGTTCTGCACGAGGGTGTCGTACATCTGGCGGATCGGCCGGAACGACTCACCGTCGTCGTTGAAGATCGGGTCGAAGTTCTTCGGGTCCCCGGCACCGGCGAAGACGAAGGTGCCGCCGCTCTTGGCGCCGCTCCCACCCTCGTCGTCCCGGTCGCTCTTGGCGCACCCGGACGCACCGACCGCCAGGGCGGCCGCGGCCGCGAGGGCCACGGCCGTTTTCAGCCTGCTCGCCTGCATCTCTCACCTCTGTCATGCGCATGTATTCACGCCGAGCTGTGACTCAGTCCGTGAGCGGGAGGTTATGGCATGTCACACAGAAGAGGAACGGGCGAAGGGCAATCGCTATCAAGCCGACACCTTCCGAGGCCGCCTCACATCACGGCCCGGTGGTGGGCACACCGCCCACCACCGGGCCGGCGACTCAGACCGCCCGGCGCCCCTCGAAGGCCCGGCCCAGCGTGATCTCGTCGGCGTACTCCAGGTCGCCGCCGACCGGCAGGCCGCTGGCCAGCCGGGTCACCGCGATCCCCATCGGCTTCACCATGAGCGCGAGATAGGTCGCCGTCGCCTCGCCCTCGGTGTTCGGGTCGGTGGCGAGGATCAGCTCGCGGACCTCGCCGCTGCCCAGCCGGGTCATTAACTCCCGGATCCGCAGATTGTCCGGGCCGATGCCCTCCAGCGGATTGATCGCGCCGCCGAGCACGTGGTAGCGCCCGCGGAACTCGCCGGTCCGCTCGATCGCCACCACGTCCTTCGGCTCCTCGACCACGCAGAGCACTTCATCGGTACGCCGTAGATCGCGACAGATCCGGCACTGCTCGGACTCGGCCACGTTGTAACAGGTCGTGCAGAACCGGACCAGGTCCTTGACCTTGCGCAGCGCGCCGGCCAGCCGGTTGACGTCGGCCGGATCGGCCGACAGCACGTGGAACGCGATCCGCTGGGCGCTCTTCGGGCCCACGCCCGGCAGCCGGCCCAACTCGTCGATCAGATCCTGGATGGCGCCTTCATACATCTGTCGGCTCAGAACCCGGGCAGGCCGAGGCCGCCCATCCCGCCCGCGACCGGGCCCATCCTCTTCTCGGTCAGCTCCCGGGCCGCCTCGGCGGCGTTGTGCACGGCGGCGACGACCAGGTCCTCCAGCGTCTCCACGTCCTCCGGGTCGACCGCCTTCGGGTCGATCTTGATCGCCTTCAGCTCACCGGTGCCGGCGACGGTGGCGGTGACCAGACCACCACCGGCGGTGCCGGTCAGCTCCGCCTCGGCCAGCTCGGCCTGGGCGGCGGCGATCTGCTGCTGCATCTTCTGCGCCTGCTTCAGCATCTGCTGCATGTTCGGCTGTCCACCTGGGCGCACGGACCGCTCCTTCTCGCACTCGTCTGCTCGGCCGCCGATCAGCCTATCCGCTGGGACCGACCCCACCCCGTCCGGCGTGGCCGCCCACGCCGGGCCGGACGGGGCCCGAACCGGGAGTGCCGGAACGAACAGTTCCCGGTCGTCGACAAAAGGGCTAGCGGGCGTCCACCTCGTCGATCCGCTCGGCGCCGAACGCGTCGCGGAGCAGGCGTACCGCCTGTTCCTCACTGGACTCGCGCGCGGTGCGCTCGTCGATGACCTCGTCCAGCGGCTCGTCGCCCGGGTCGAAGCCCTCGAAGTTCGCCGGCGCGGCACCACCCGACCGCTTCGCACCGCCGCGCACCGGACCGTCGAAGTCCGGATCGTACGGCGGTTCACCGGCCCAGTCGGCCTCGGCCGTCTTCCGGGCCGCCTGCCCGGTACGCGGGCCGCGTCCCGCCGCAGCCGCCCGGGCTGCCGCGATCGCGCTGCTCACCGGCGGACCCGCGGACGCGGCCGGCTGCGCCGGTGGCCCGGCCGGTCTCGGCGGGGCCGGTGCGGCGTGGGCGGCCGACGCGCTGGCCGGTGGAGCGGATGCCGACGCCCCGTCCGTGCTCGGCGCGCCACCCGGGCGGGCCGGCTCGGGCCACTCGTCCGCCTTCGCGGGCGCACCACCCGGTTCGGGCCGTTCTCCCGCGCCGGCGGCCGTGCCACCCGGGCGCGCCGGCTCGGGCCAGTCCTCCGCCGGGTCGACGGTGGGAGCGCCGCCGGTGGACCGCATCGCCCCGTTCCGGCCGTTCACACCATCACCCGCGCCGTTCGCCCGCCCCGATCCGCCGGGCGCGCCACCGGCTCGACCCGCACCGTCGGCCCCACCGGCCGGGTGGGCACCACCCGGCTCCTGGCTGGCGGGCGTCTCCGGAGGCGGGGATGCCGGTCGGGCCGGCGCGGCGGGCCGGGACGGGCCACCGAGCGACACGCCGCCCCGCTCGCCGGCCACCTCGCAGCGGATCTGCCAGCGACCGCCCAGCTCCTCGTAGAGCGCGTCGGTGAGCACGGCGGCGTGATCCGCCATCATCTTCGCCAGCACCGTCGACTTCACGGTCAGCACCAGCGTGTCACCGTCCAGGTCACGCACCACGGCGTCGCGCATCAGCGCGGCGATCCGCTTGTTGCTCCGGTTGACCTTGCCGACCACCTCCGGCCAGACCCGGCGCACCGCCACGGCGTCCAGCGCGCCGGGACCCGCCGCGCCCGGACGGGGCGGCTCGGGCGTGGCCGGATCGGGCATCACCGCCGACGACAGCACCGGACGACGGGCCGGGGCGGCCGGCTCCCGGCCGGTCGGCAGCGGGGAGCCGGCACCCGCGCCCGAACCGACCGGACCGGATGAATCGCCCGGGCCGGAAGCACCAGCGGCCGCGGCCGGAGCGCCGGGGACCGGCCGGGAGCCGGCCGTCGCGGCGGCGGCCCGGGCGGCGGCGGGTCCGGTCGGGGCATCGGCAGCCGCCGGCGTGCCGGCGGTCGACGGGTGGACCGCGGCGGCAGCCGCGCCCGGGGCGGGAGCGGCTGGGCGTACCTCCTGGGTGGGGGTGGCCGGCGCGGACGGCGACGGCTCGACGCCGCCCAGCGTGAGCCGGCGTTCCATCCGCTCCAGCCGCTGGAGCAGGCCGCCGGACGAGTCGTCGGCGCCGGGCAGCAGCATCCGGGCGCAGATCAGCTCCAGCAGCAGCCGGGGCGCGGTGGTGCCGCGCATCTCCACCAGGCCGTTGTGCACGATGTCGGCGCAGCGGGACAGCGTGGCCGGGCCGAGGCGCTGCGCCTGGGCGGCCATCCGCTCGATCTGGTCGGCCGGGCCGTCGATGAGGCCCTTGGCGGCGGCGTCCGGCACCTGCTGGAGCACGATCAGGTCGCGTAGCCGCTCCAGCAGGTCGGAGGCGAAGCGACGCGAGTCGTGGCCGGCCTCGGCGACCCGGTCGACGGTGGCGTACGCGGCGGCGCCGTCCCCGGCGGCCAGCGCGTCGCACATCTCGTCGATCAGCGCGGAGTCGGTGACGCCGAGCAGCGCGGCGGCCCGGGCGTAGCCGACACCCTCCGGGCCGGCGCCCGCGATGAGCTGGTCGAGCACGGAGAGGCTGTCCCGCATGCTGCCGCCGCCGGCGCGCACCACCAGCGGGAAGACGGCCGGCTCGACCTTGACGCCCTCCGCCGCGGTCAACTGCTCCAGGTACGGCCGAACCACCTTCGGCGGAAACAGCCGGAACGGGTAGTGGTGGGTCCGCGACTTGATCGTGCCGAGGACCTTCTCCGGTTCGGTGGTGGCGAAGATGAACTTGACGTACTCCGGAGGCTCCTCGACCAGCTTGAGCAGCGCGTTGAAGCCGGCCGACGAGACCATGTGCGCCTCGTCGATAATGTAGATCTTGAAGCGACTGCGGGCCGGCGCGAAGAACGCCTTCTCGCGCAGCTCGCGGGCGTCGTCGACGCCGCCGTGGCTGGCCGCGTCGATCTCGATGACGTCGATCGAGCCGCCGCCGTCGGGGGCCAGCCCGCGACAGGACTCGCACTGCCCGCACGGCTCGGGCGTGGGGCCCTGCTCACAGTTGAGCGAGCGGGCCAGGATCCGGGCGCTGGAGGTCTTGCCGCAGCCGCGCGGGCCGGAGAAGAGGTACGCGTGGTTCAGCCGGCCGCTGCGCAGCGCCTGCGACAGCGGCTCGGTGACGTGCTCCTGACCGATGACCTCGGCAAACGTGCGGGGCCGGTACTTGCGGTAAAGGGCCAGTGCCACCCGTCCCGCCTCCTCTCGACCGAGCCATTCTGCGCCGGTCGGCCCCGGGTGACCACCCACCACCCCGTGACCCGACCCGCGGCGACGTTACCCGGCCCCGGAGACAGAAAGGCCTCCCGTGCACCCGGCAGAGCTCGCTTATCCTTGCTGCCTTCCGGCCCTGGGGAGGTTCACGAGGTACCGCCGCACGGGAGGTGACGCCAAGCCTACCCGAAGGCTTGTGGATCTTCCGGGAGGGTGGGGTGGCCCGCCGTCGCGGGACCTGTATCCTGGCTCGCGGAGGATTCGCCTAGAGGCCTAGGGCGCACGCTTGGAAAGCGTGTTGGGTTTACACCCTCACGAGTTCGAATCTCGTATCCTCCGCGCTCTCGTGCGCAGGGCCGGCCCCGCTGGGGCCGGCCCTGCTGCCGTCTCCGGCCCCCTCTTCTCCCTCCCTGACCGACCACCGCCCCGTGGCGGGTGGAGTGTCGATAACGGTTTCTTTACCGGTTCAGGGGGTTGATAGGCACATCAGCGGATGGTGAGGCATTGACAAAGTTAACCGGTTAAGCCGACCATCGTGGATATCTTCGCCGGGTCGGACGCCGGAAGGGCAACCGACGCTCCGACCCGTCCGGGCGGCGAGGGCTCCCCGCAACCATCACCCGTACGGGAGTTCCTCATGATCCAGCGCACCCGCACGCGGGCCTGCCTGGCCGGGGCGGCGGCAGCCGTCACCGCACTGGCCACCACGCTCGTCACCACACCCGCCGCCCAGGCCGCCGCCGGCGCCTGCTCGGTGACCTGGCAGGTCACCAACGACTGGGGCGGCGGCGCCACCACCAACGTCACGATCACCAACACCGGGGCCGCCGTGAACGGCTGGACGCTGGGCTGGGCGTTCCCCGGCAGCCAGGTGATCGGCGACATGTGGAACGCGACGAAGACGCAGTCCGGCGCGAACGCCACCGCCACCAACGTCTCCTACAACGCGAGCGTCCCGGCCGGCGGCACGGTGAGCTTCGGCTTCAACGTCACCTACACCGGGTCGAACCCGGCCCCGACCGCGTTCACGCTCAACGGCGCGGCCTGCGGCGACACCACGCCACCGAGCCCGAGCCCGACCGGCAGCCCCAGCCCCACCGGCAGTCCGACCCCGACGCCGGACCCGACCGGCGTCCCCAGCGGCAACCTGGCGCTCAACCGGCCGGTCACCGCGTCGTCGACGGAGAGCCCGAACGCCGCCGCCCAGGCGGTGGACGGCAACGGGGGGACCCGCTGGTCCAGCCTCTACGCCGACCCGCAGTGGATCCAGGTCGACCTGGGCGCCACGTACCCGATCAACACGGTGCGGTTGCGTTGGGAGGCCGCGTACGGCAAGGCGTACCAGATCCAGACCTCGACCGACGGCACCACCTGGACCCCGGTGTTCAGCACCACGACGGGCGACGGCGGCACCGACGACGTGACGCCGGCCGGGGCCAGCGGCCGGTACGTGCGGATGTCCGGCACCGCACGCGGCACCGCCTGGGGTTACTCGCTCTACGAGGTCGAGGTGTACGCGGTGAAGCCGCCCACCCCGCCCGGCCCGGACTGCGGCCAGGCCCCGGCCGACCCGCAGGCGAACTCGAAGGCCCGCAACCTGATCTGCTACCTGCGCACGCACACCTACGTCAGCGGCCAGACCGACCTGCCGGACGCGGACAGGGTGCAGCAGTTGACCGGCCGCTACCCGGCGATCGTGGCGTTCGACTTCATGGAGTACACCCGGGGCAGCATCGAGACCCAGCAGGTCATCGACTGGGCCAGGGCGCGCAACGGCATCGTCGCGTTCCAGTGGCACTGGTACTGCCCGCGCGGCGGCAACTACTCCGCGCCCTGCGACTTCCAGCCCGACCTGAGCAACCCGTCGTCCAAGCTCTACCAGGACATCGACCTGGTGGTGCGCGAGCTGAAGAAGATAGGCGACGCCGGTGTGCCGGTGCTGTTCCGCCCGCTGCACGAGGCGAACAACAACTACATGTGGTGGGCGAAGAAGGGTCAGGACGCCTACAAGCAGCTCTGGCGGCTGATCTACCAGCGGGCGCAGCTCGCCGGCGCGCACAACATCGTCTGGGTGTTCAACGGAATGGCCAGCGGCCAGGGCACCTCGCTGGCGTCCTGGTACCCGGGTGACGGCTACGTCGACCTGGTCACCTCGGACTACTTCCAGAGCAGCAGCGACTTCGCCACCACCAAGGCGGTCAACGGCGCCAAGACCACCGGCGTGGCGGAGACGTTCAGCCCGCTCAACCCCAACTCCGACCCGGCGTGGCCGTACTACGTGGTCTGGGCGTCGCGGGACTGGAACGGCAGCGGCAAGGACGTGGCCGGGCTGTGGCGTACCGCGATGGCCAACCCGAGGACCATCTCGATCGACCAGCTCCCCGACATGTCCGCGTGGTGACGACCTGATCGCCAGGGGGCCGGGCCCGTCGAGGGTCCGGCCCCTCTCGGGTACGCGCAGAGCCAGCCACGTATGCGCCACCTGTATACCGAGCAGTCACACAGCGGTTTGAATGAGTCGATGACCGCGATGTCGAGGCGAGCGGGTTGCGCCCGCTGCGGGGCGAGCCTGGCGGCGGACAACAACTCCGGGCGTTGCGCCTCCTGCCAACGGGCGGAGCGCGACCGGATCGTCGCAGCGCCCGAGGTTCCGGCTGCCTTCTGGTCTCACGAGCCGCTTCGGCGAGCGCTGGCGGAACGGCACCTCGGCCGGGTGATCCGCGCCTCCGCCACCATCCCGTTGGGAGTTCGGCGAGGGCCAGGCATGGCGCCCGGCGGCACCCGGACGGTGAGCCTGTCCACGGCGGTCCGGTTCCCGTAGCGTTTGGTCAACTCACGTAGTTCGATCACGGGATCGACGCTAGGCATCGCGCTCGGGAGCGGTAAGCCGGAAACCATCCGACCTGGTCCGGGGGTTTCCACCCCCGGCGGCGGGCTACCGTGCCAGGGCGACAGCAGGATCCGTCGTCGTACACATGTTCCATCCACAGGCTGTGGACGCCGAGAGGACCGGATGAGTTACCAGCTCAGTGCCGTGGTCGCCGACGTCGAGCTGCTGCGCGAGCAGACCACCGACCTGGACCACGCGGTGCTGGCCGCGCTCCGGCAGGACTTCGCGCTGCTGCCGGTCACCCCGCAGCTCGTGGCGGAGCTGACCGGCGAGCCGCCGGATTTCGCCGCCGAGGAGCCCTGCGCGGTACGCCCGTTCCGGCTGGTCCTCTCGCCGCCGCTGGCGGGGCTGCTGGCCCGCTGGTCGAAGCGCGGGCCGGTGGCGTACCTGGAGGCGGAGTTCACCGGCGGGCTCGGTCACCAGGCGGCGGTGGTGTGGCTGGACGGCGACGTGACCTGGGGCCCGCGCTACGACGGCGCGCTGGACCGGCCGCGGGCGCAGTGGCCGATCAACACGGCGCTGGCCCGGCTCGGCGCCGAGCCGGGCGCGTGGATCGACCCGTTCGCCGAGTTGGGCCTGCACCTGGAGCGCGACACGGCCGGCTGGTTGGCGCACGGCCGGCGCGGGCTGTCCGCCGACTACTGGGACGAACTGGCCGAGGAGTGGGAACTGCGCCAATCCGGCCCGCACCAGCAACCTCCTCGCCCCGGTCCCGTTGGGGACTGGGGGATTGCATGAAACTACGACAATTCGGCTTTATCGCCACACTGCTCGCTGCCGCTTCCATCGCCGGGAGCGGCGTCCATCCACATGGGCCGGACGTGCCCGCCCGACCGGTCGGCGCCGCCGAGGTGGTCAGCCTGAACGGCCTGCGCAACGCGGGGTTCGGCGACACCGAGGAGGACCTCACCCGGCGCGGCCTGCTGCGCACCGACGAGGAGGCCTGCGGGCCCACACTGGCCGGGCACGGCGAGGTCAGCCCGATCTTCGTCGACGACCGGCTCGTCCTGCTCTGGCTCGACGACCCGATGACCACGCCGGAGGGAATCAGCGCCGGCACGCCGGTCGGCGAGGTCCGCGCCGCGTACCCCGGCGCCGCCGCGCTGCCGGCGCCGCCCGGCAGCCACCGCTTCGCCGGGCTGCTCGCCCGCGACGGCGACCGCGCGTACCTGTTCCTGCACGACGGCGTCACCGTCCGAGAGATCATCGCCGGGTACGCGGACTGGGCCCGTCGCCTCTTCGACGAGGGCTACGGCCCCTGCTGAACGCCGAAGCGCCCGGGGATTCCCCGGGCGCTTCGGCAATTGGCGGTGGCGGCGGGATTTGAACCCGCGGAGGGCGTAAACCCTCACACGCTTTCGAGGCGTGCTCCTTAGGCCACTCGGACACGCCACCGCCGACGAGGGTACAGGACCACCGCTTCGGACGCCGAACCGGTATCCCGTCGGCCGGCCTGGCAGGATCTTTGCCATGAGTACGCACATCGGCGCTGAGCCGGGAGAGATCGCCGAGCGGGTCCTGATGCCGGGTGACCCGCTGCGGGCCAAGTGGATCGCGGAGACCTACCTCGAGGAGGCCCGCTGCTACACGACGGTGCGCGGCATGCTGGGCTTCACCGGGCGGTGGAACGGCGTCGACGTCTCCGTCCAGGGTTCCGGCATGGGCATGCCGTCCGCCTCCATCTACGCCCACGAGCTGGTCAACGAGTACGGCGTGAAGACGCTGATCCGGGTCGGCTCGTGCGGGGCCCTGACCGAGGACCTGCAACTGCGGGACGTGGTGGCGGCCATCGGCTCGTCCACCGACTCGAACATGAACCGGATGCGCTTCGACGGGCTGATCGACTACGCCCCGGTCGCCGACTTCGGGCTGCTGCGTACCTCGGTCGAGGTGGCCGAGCGGCGCGGCATCACCATGCGGGTCGGGCCGATCCTGGCCGCGGACGCCTTCTACACCGACCGGCCGGACCTGTACGACGCGCTCGCCGACTACGGCGTGCTGGCGGTGGAGATGGAGTCGGCGGCGCTCTACACGATCGCGGCCCGGTTCAAGGCCCGCGCGCTGACCATCCTGACCGTGAGCGACCACATCAAGACCGGCGAGAAGACCACGTCGCAGGAGCGTGAGCAGACGTTCGGCCAGATGGTCGAGATCGCCCTCGACACCGCCATCGCCTGACCGACCCTCCGCCGCTACCCGCCCCGCCCCCGTCACCACCCGGTGCCGGGGGCGGCGGCTCGTTTGAGAAGGGGCCCCGTCTATACCGCAGGCGTTAACAGGGGGCCCGGCCTTACCGGAAGAAGGCGCGTAGCAAGGCGGCGCTCTCCGGGGCCAGGACGCCGGCGTAGACCTCTGGGCGGTGGGTGACCCGGCGGTCGCGCAGGACGTCCCAGAGCGAGCCGACCGCGCCGGTCTTCGGTTCCCACGCGCCGAACACCACTGTCGAGACCCGGGCCAGCGCGATCGCGCCGGCGCACATGGTGCACGGCTCCAGCGTCACCACCAGTGTGCAGCCGTCCAGCCGCCACCGGCCCAGCCGCTGCGCGGCGCGGCGCAGCGCCAGCACCTCGGCGTGCGCGGTCGGGTCGCCGGTCAGTTCCCGCTCGTTGCGCCCGATCGCCAGCTCCCCGCCGTCGGGCCCGTAGAGCACGGCCCCGACCGGCACGTCGTCGGCGCCCTCGTCCGGCGTCGGCCCGTCCGGGCCGGTCGCGGCGACGTGCAGGGCCCGGCGCATCCACAGCTCGTGCCGCTGCCGGCGCCCCACCGCGCCCGGGTCGGCCAGCCCTTCGTCCGCGCCCGGCCCCGCCCGCCCGGGTCGACCCGGCGTCGGCTGGCCGGGTCGCAGCGTCTCCAGTGCCGGGTCGGTGGCGTCGGTCGGTTCCACGGCGCCGGGTGTCACGGATTCGCCGGGCTCAGACCTCACGCAGTTCCTCGACCTCGTCCGCGCAGCCGAGCACCTGGCAGATCTCGGCGGTCACGTCGGCCGGCATGTTGCCCTCGTGCGCGCAGAGCGCGAGCAGCTTCGGCGCCGGGATGCCGAGGTCGGCGAGGAGGTCGGCGTCGCCCACCGGGTCGGCCTCCGGGTCCACGGCCGGCTGCTCGGTCTCGTCGTCGCCGCCGGACGGGCGCGGCTCGTCGACGTCCTCCAGGCCGGTGACCGAGGTCTTCAGGTCGCCGACCAGCAGCGCGCCCAGCCGGGACTCCTCCGCGTACGCCGAGTCGGAGCCGAAGACCCGCAGGTCCTCCCCCTCGTCGAGGCGCAGGACGACCAGGTAGGTGTCGTCCGCCTCGACGAACAGCAGGGAGAGGTCGGCGTCCGGCTCGACGTCACGCAGCCGGTCGGCCGCCTCTTCGATGTCGGTGACGCCCCGCAGGCTGACCTCGCCGGCGGTCCAGCCGCCGTCGATGCGCGCCACGGCAGCAGCGAAGTACGACACGGTCCCCCCAAATTGGCCTCGGCAGCACGCCGACACGTCACGCGATGCACGTTAACCGGTCGGGTCGGCGGGCGACCGGTCAACGCCCCGACCGGGGCCGGCCGTTCCTGGAGAAAGTCGCCTCAGCCGGCCACGCGGCGGCGGGTGGCGATGAGCTGGCGCAGGCGGTCGCTGCGCGCCCGCTGCGGCCGCTCGCGCTGCTGTACCGCACGGGCACCGGCCAACTCGGCGAGGAGTTGTAGGCGACGGCGGCTCCGATCGGGGTCGAGCCGCGGCGGTGTGGTCCAGGCCATACGGCGAGCGTGAACCGTCACCGCGCGTACGTCAAGATGGTCTTCGCTACGCAGCGAAAGCGGCACGTAAGGTCACCAGAGCGGCCAGTCGCCGGTCTGCGCCCACCGCACCGCGACGATCGCGGCGGCGATGCTCCAGCCGCCCGCGGTGACGATCGCCACCCCGGTCGCCACCCCCCGGTCGCCGTGGCGGACCAGCACCGCGGCGACCGCCCAGGCGACGCCGCCGGCCAGCACCGTCCACCAGGCGTAGCCGGGCACGTCGCGGCCGACCAGCCCGAACAGCAGCAACCAGGCGAAGGTGACCACCGCGCCGAGCGCCACGCCGGCGCCGGTCACCGGGTACGGCTCGCGGTAGCTGGGGCGCATCGGCCCGCCGGACGGGAAGAGCCCCGACGGGGTACGCGGCGGCGCGTGGAACGCCCCCGGACCGCTCGCTCCGGCTGCCCCGTGCCACCCGTTCGTCACCGCTGCTCCCCTCCCCGACCCATCGACCCCGACGTCACCCACCGTGACCGGCCGGTGCGACCGGGTCGGCGCTTTCGTTCCCACGGTAGTGGTCTGCCAGGATGATCGGATGCGCTCGCCATCGATCGGCCGCCGCGCGCGTCCGGCGTTCCCGGTCCTGTTGCTCGTCGCGGCGTTGGCCGCCGGGTGCGACCGGCCCGCGGCGCCCGCGGACGCGTGGCAGGACCCGAGCCCGATGGTGACGGCGACGCAACCCGCCGAGCCGACGGCGAGCCCGGCCCCACCGGCCGCCTCCGCCGCCCCGACCGCCACCGCCGCCGCCCCGACACCGTCGCGCCCCGCGCCGCGACGCGTCTTCCCGGTCCGGGCCGGCAACGTCGACTACCACCCGACGCACGGCGGCTACCCGGGCACCGACGTCTTCGCCGACTGCGGTGAGCCGGTGGTGGCGGTCACCGACGGGGTGGTGCTCGAGGTGAGCCGGGTGGACCGGTTCGACAAGCGGGGGCCGATGGGGCCGAACAACGGTGGGCTCTCGGTCTCGCTGCTCGGCGACGACGGGGTGCGTTACTACGGTTCGCACCTGAGCGCGATCGTGTCCGGCGTCGACGCCGGCGTCCGTGTGCGCGCCGGGCAGCAGCTCGGCAAGGTGGGCCGCACCGGCAACGCCAACAACGTGTGCCACCTGCACTTCGGGCTCTCCCCGAAGTGCTCCGGCCACGACGACTGGTGGATCCGTCGCGGGGTGGTCTGGCCGGCGCCCTACCTGAACTCCTGGCGCAAGGGCGGCAACCGGTCTCCGGTCGCCGAGGTCACCGCCTGGCAGCGCAAGCACGGCTGCCCGGCGTCGCCGGGCCGGTCCGCGGCGGGCGGCTGACCCGACGCGCGGGTCCGGCGGCGCACGGCGGGCGGCCGGAGCGCGTAGGTTCCACTGCATGACTGCCCGGGATCCCCTCGCCGATCTGCGCCGGATCGCGTTCCTGCTGGAACGCGCCAACGAGGCCACCTACCGGGTGCGGGCGTTCCGGTCGGCGGCCGCGGCGCTGGGCGCGTTGCCGGCCGGCGAGGTGGCCGAGCGGGCCCGCACCGGCAAGCTGACCGAGTTGGCCGGCGTCGGCGACGTCACCGCCCGCTGCGTGGCCGAGTCGCTGGCCGGCGAGGAGCCGGTCTACCTGCGTCGGATGCTGGCCACCGAGGGCACCGACCTGGACGCGGAGGCGGCGACGCTGCGGGACGCGTTGCGCGGCGACTGCCACACCCACTCGGACTGGTCGGACGGCGGCTCACCGATCGAGGAGATGGCGCTGGCCGCGGTCGAGCTGGGGCACGAGTACGTGGTGCTCACCGACCACTCGCCCCGGTTGAAGGTGGCCCGCGGGCTGACCGCGGACCGGCTCCGCCGGCAGCTCGACCACGTGGCCGCCGTGAACGAGGCGCTGCCGAAGGGTTTCCGCATCCTCACCGGCATCGAGGTCGACATCCTCGCCGACGGCTCACTCGACCAGACCGACGAGTTGCTGGCCCGGCTGGACGTGGTGGTCGGCTCGGTGCACAGCGGCCTCAACGACGAGCGGGCGAAGATGACCCGCCGGATGGTGACCGCGATCGCCAACCCGCACCTGGACATCCTCGGGCACTGCACCGGCCGGATGGTGTCCTCCCGGCCGGCCGGTGTGACCGGGCCGGGCGACAAGGGGCACCGGCCGCGTACCCGCAAGGAGAGCGAGTTCGACGCGGACGCCGTCTTCGCCGCCTGCGCGGAGCACGACGTCGCCGTCGAGATCAACTCCCGGCCGGAGCGGCAGGACCCGCCGAAGCGGCTGATCCGCCGCGCGCTGGAGGCGGGCTGCCGGTTCGCCATCGACACCGACGCGCACGCCCCCGGGCAGCTCGACTGGCAGCGCTTCGGGTGCGAACGGGCGGCGCGCTGCGGCGTACCGGCCGACCGGGTGATCAACACGTGGACCGCCGACCGCCTGGTGAAGTGGACGGCGGGCCGGGGCTGAGCGGTCAGGCCCGGGCGGCCGGCTCGACCGGGCGGCCGGCGGGCGCCACCGGCGTCGGGGCGGGCCGGCGCCGGCCGACCAGGCCCTGCGCGACCGCCACCCCGACCAGCACGATCAGCGCGCCCACCGGCTGGTGCCAGTTCATCCGCTCGCCGAGCACCACGGCACCGACCACCACCGCGAAGACCGGCACCAGGTACGTCACGGTGGACGCCGTGCTGGCCCCGGCCAGCCGGATGTTGCGCAGGTTGATCACGAAGGCGAGCCCGGTACCGAGCGCGCCGAGCGCGAGCACACTGGCCACCACCCGGGGGGACAGGTCGGTCGGCACCGGCGGCGCACCGGCCACCAGCGGCGCGGCCAGCGCGAGCTGCGCGGTCGCCACGAGCAGTTGGGCCGCCGACAGCGACAGTCCCGAGTACGCGCGTCCGGCGATGAACTTCTTCTGGTACGGGATCGCCAGCCCGTAGCAGGCCGCCGCCCCGAGGCACATGAGTTGGCCGGTGAAGTGCGCGCCGCCGACGCCCGCCCAGACACCGAGCACCACCAGCACGCCGACGAAGCCCAGCGCCAGCCCGACCGCCCGGCGCGCGGTCAACCGCTCGGTGCGGAACACCAGCACCGCCAGCGGCAGCACGATCAGCGGCGTGGTGGCGTTCCAGATGCCGGCCAGCATGGACTCGACCCGCTGCTCGCCGTAGCCGAACAGGGTGAACGGCAGCGCGACGCCGAACGCGGCGACCACCAGCAGGTGGCCCCAGACCGCCGGCTCGCGGGGCAGCCGGTCGCGCAGCACGACCAGCACCACGAGCAGCGTGGCCGCGCCGGTGGCCACCCGGTAGAGCGTGAGGTGCACGGGGTGCAGCTCCCCCACCCCCACCTTGATGAAGAGGAAGCTGGAACCCCAGATCGCGGCCAGTGCGACGAACCCGGGCAGCCAGCTCCGCAGCGGTGCCCGGTCAGGGGCGAAATCCATGTTCACCCCTGACACTCTGCCCCTTCGGTACGACGAAGTCGCGCGGATTTCGGCCGCCGTGTCGACCGCCACAGCAACTGTTCGATGCCCGACCCTGAACACGGCAAACAGGCTCGACACGGGGGTGACCCGGTCACGTAGGGTCGCCCCGTGGGACGAATCGATGACCTCGCCAACCGGTACGTGGCCCAGTGGGCTCCGCTGAGTCCGACCGGGGCCACCTACGTCGGCATCGCCGGCTACGACGACCAGCTCGACGACCTGTCGCCCGAGGGCTACGCGGCCCGTGCCGAGCTGGCCCGGCGCACGCTGGGCCAGCTCGACGTGACCGAGGCGGAGACCGAGGCGGAGCGGACCGCGCAGGAGGCGATGCAGGAACGCCTCGGCCTGGAACTCGCCCGCTACGACAGCGGCGAGACCACCAGCGAAGTCAGCGTGATCACGAGTGGGCTGCACGAGCTGCGGATGGTCTTCGACCTGATGCCGACCGACGGCGAGGAGGCGAAGGCGAACGTCGCCACCCGGCTCAACCGGTTCGCGTCCGCGTTGGAGGGCTACAAGCGCACGCTGCGTGAGGCGGCGGCGGCCGGGCGGGTCAGCTCGCAGGTGCAGCTCGTCGAGGTCGCCAAGCAGTGCGACATCTGGGTCGACCCGGACGGCGACAACTTCTTCCACGGCCTGGCCGAACGCCTCGACGCGGACGGCACGCTCGGTGCCGAGCTGCGCAAGGGCGCCGCCGCCGCGACCGCGGCCACCGCCGAGTTCGGGCACTTCCTCCGCACCGAGCTGGCCCCCGTCGGGCGGCAGAAGCAGGCCGCCGGCCGGGAGCGCTACGAACTGGCCTCGCAGTACTTCCTCGGCGCGAAGGTCGACCTGGACGAGACGTACGCCTGGGGTTTCGCGGAGTTGGCCCGCCTGGAGGCCGAGATGCGGGCGGTGGCCGCGCGGATCGTCGGCCCCGGCGCCTCGGTCGACGACGCGGTCCGTGCGCTCGACGCCGACCCGGCGCGGACGGTCCGCGGCAAGGAGGCGTTCCGCGACTGGATGCAGGCGCTCGCCGACCAGGCGATCAGCGAGCTGGACGGCACCCACTTCGACATCCCGGAGCAGGTCCGCCGGATCGAGTGCTGCCTGGCGCCGACCAGCGACGGCGCGATCTACTACACCGGCCCGAGCGAGGACTTCTCCCGGCCGGGGCGGATGTGGTGGGCGGTGCCGCAGGGCATCACCGAGTTCTCCACCTGGCGTGAGGTGACCACCGTCTACCACGAGGGGGTGCCGGGCCATCACCTCCAGGTCGCGCAGACCGCCGTCCGGGCCGACCTGCTCAACCGCTGGCAGCGGCTGCTCTGCTGGGTCTCCGGGCACGGCGAGGGCTGGGCGCTCTACTCGGAGCGGCTGATGGACGAGCTGGGCTACCTGGCCGACCCGGGGGAACGGCTCGGCATGCTCGACGGGCAGGCGTTGCGGGCGGCCCGGGTGATCGTCGACATCGGCATGCACCTGGAGCTGGAGATCCCGGTGGACAATCCGTTCGGCTTCCACCCGGGCGAGCGCTGGACGCCGGAGCTGGGTTGGGAGTTCATGCGGGCGCACTGCCGGGTGCCGGACGAGACGCTGCGCTTCGAACTGAACCGCTACCTCGGCTGGCCGGGGCAGGCCCCCTCCTACAAGGTGGGCGAGCGGATCTGGTTGCAGGCCCGGGAGGACGCGAAGGCCCGCAAGGGCGCCGACTTCGACCTGAAGGAGTTCCACCGCCAGGCGCTCGACCTGGGCGCGCTGGGGCTCGACCCGCTGCGCCGGGCGCTGGAAAGGCTCTGAGGACGACGGTGGCCGGGCGTCGGAGGGACCTCCGACGCCCGGCCGTTTCCGTGGTGCGCCCGGATCAGGCCAGGTCGACCCGGAGCACCGGCTTGGCGGTGAGCGACTTCGAGTGCTCGTACGCCAGCTCGATCACCGGGTCGTCGAAGCTGATCGGGATCGGCGAGGTGATCGGGATGCCGTCCGGGAAGGGCAGGTCCGGCGTCAGCGTGATCTTGATGCCGAGCAGGTGCCCGACGAACCGGGTGGCGTAGAACGCGACGTCACCGGAGACGGTGAGCCGGTCGGTGACGTACCGCTGCTTCTTGCCCGCCGGGCCGTTGGCCAGCAGCGTGAAGTCGTCGGTGACCGCCTTGTCCATGGTGAACTTCAGGCACTTGAGCTTGCCCCGGTAGGTGGGCAGCTCGACGATGCCCTCGAAGCGCAGTCCGGTCATGGTCACCTTGGAGCCGGTGAGCCGGGAGGGCGGGTCGGCCACGAGCGGCTGGTCGGGGTCGGCGGCCAGCTTGGGCAGCGGCTTGCCCTCCTCGACCGGCGCGGGCTTGGTCGGGGCGGGGTCGGCGTCGTCGCAGTCGGCGCCCGGCTTCGCCGGGGTCGACGGTTTGGCGCTGCCGCTGGGCTTCGGCGTGCCGCTCCCGCTCGGCGTGGCGGCTGCGGCGGCGGGGGCCACGGGCGACGGCGACGGCTCGGCCTCCTCCCCGCCGGTGAACAGGCCGGTGATGCCGTCGACGAGGTCGGTCAGCAGGTTGCCGTCCGGGTCCTCGGCCGGCGGCGCGGTCGTGGCGGTGGCGCTCGGGCTGGCCGACGGCGACGCCGACGCGGTCTTCGAGGCGGACGGCTTCGGCGCCGGCGCCGACGTGGTCGGGCAGGCCGCCGGCGCGGCGACCGCCGGCCGCTGGTCGCGGAGCGCCACCAGGCCGGCCAGGGAGACCGCGAGAACCAGCAGGATCGCGTACGCCCGGGGCGCGTAGCCCGACCCGTGGGGCGTGTCCGGGCCGGCGGGGTCGACGGGCGACGCCTCGCGCAGCGGGTTACGCGGCTCCGGCAACATGTCGGTGAGGACGCCGGTGGCGTCGTCCTGCCGCTGCCGGGGCGGCAGCAACTCGTCGACCAGGGCCGGCTCCGGCTCCTCGGCCGGCTCCGTCGCCGGCTCGTCGACCGGCTGGGCCGGCTTCGGGTCGCCGGCGGTTTCCTTGCGCGGCACCCAGGCGAAGCCGAGCGCGCTGCCGATCATGCCGAGCAGCAGGCCGATGAAGAAGCCGCCGAGGTTCACGCCGATCAGCGAGTAGAGCGCGGTGATCGCCGCGACCACCGCGTAGAACATCCGCTGGGCCGGGCTGAACCAGAGCAGCATGCCGCAGGTCACGAGGATGGTCGGGATGAGCCAGGACAGGAAGCCGGTGGGCCCCATCTGGAACGTGAGGCCGTTGAGGCTCATCTGGGTGGTGGCGAAGATCTCCAGACCGGCCAGCGCGGTGAAGAGCCCGCCCCAGAACGGTCGCGCCCGGCGCCACCGGCGGAAGCCACGCCACGCCTGGCCGGGCCGACCCGGCCGGGCCTGCTGCGTCTCGGCGGTTGTCACGTACTCCTCCTGGCGGTGCTGACGGGGTGAGACATGGCCGAGGCTCGCGGAGGGCGCCCTCCGCGAGCCTCGCCATCAGATCAGAAGCACTCCTTGGCGTCCTTGCCCACGTTGACCTTCAGCTTCAGGCCGTTGAGGGTGAAGACGCCGGCGCTGGTGGAGCGCGCCACCTGCTCCAGCTTCGTGATGGTCACCTTGTCGGCGCTCTGCCCGAACCCGCCGGGCTGGCCCTGCTTGGCGTTGAGGTCGTTGGCGTCGCGGCCGATCTGGATGTTCTCGAACGTGGCGTCGCCGGCGAGCGAGTCCATGTCGATCAGCAGGTTGGTGGCGGTGGCCGGCTTGCCGTCGCCACCGGCGTTGATGGTCAGCACGATCGGGATGCCCGGCAGGCTGGCGTTGACCGACTGGCAGAGGTCGTAGAGCTTGGCGTCGGCGATCTCGGAGACGGCGACCGGGTGCTTGGTGCCGTTCTTCTCCTCGACCATGCCGCCGTACTGCTTGAAGCCGTTGCCCTCCAGCTTCGTGGCGCCGACCTTGAAGGTCTGGCCCGACACCGCGAACGAGGCCGCGATGGCGCCGTTGGCCATGCCCAGCACGATGCCGCCGGCCACGACCGTCGCCGGCACCATCATCGCGGCGAAGCGCCGCCAGCGGGTGCCGCCACTCGGCTGACGGTTCTCCGATTCACTCACAAGGTCCTCCTCGACGGGGGTGCGTCGCCGGACGCGGGACGCGACGCGGGACGGGAAAGCTGCGGGGCGGCGCGGATGCCGTTGTGCCGAACGGCCGCGCGGTCGCGGATTGGATGCTCTCGCGAAGCGACAGACCTCACAAGCCCCAAGCTACTGACGGGTAACACAGACGTGATATCAAGATCGTCCCTGGTTACCAACGGTTAACATCCCCAGGGCAAGGAGGTCAGGGCAAACCGCCCTGATTACGACAGGATGCCGAACAGGTTTCACCTGTGGTAGTCGTCACCGCCAAACATCACAGTTCGGTAACGGCGAGCTGGCAAGGCGCTGTGGGTGAGGAGCCAATCACCCGTCCGGCCGGGACCACGCCACCGACCGGAGCCAGCTCAGCCCCGCTCGTCCAACCACGACTCCAGCAGGTGGCGGTCGATCGAGTCGACCCGGCCGAGGGAACGCCCCGCCGCCGCCCGCGCACGCAGCTCCGCCCGGGTGAACCAGCGCGCCGCCACCAGCTCCTCGTCGTCGACCCGGACCCGCGTCGACACCGCCGTCGCCCGGAACCCGACCATCAACCCGGCCGGAAACGGCCACGCCTGCGAACCCTGATAGGTCACCGCCCGCACGGACACGCCGGCCTCCTCGGCCAACTCCCGCCGGACCGCGTCCTCCAGGCTCTCGCCGATCTCCACGAACCCGGCCAGCAGCGACCAGGCATCCTCCGCCGCCCCGCGATGCCGGCCCAGCAGACAACGCTCCGGCTCACCGGGCGCCTCGACCAGCACGATGACCGCCGGCTCGATCCGCGGGAAGAACAACCGGGCGCAGCCCGGCCCGGTGCAGGAGCGGACGTGCCCGCCCGAGCCGGCCACCGTCGCCGCCCCGCACGCACCGCAGAACCGCTGGCCCCGATGCCAGTGCAGCAACCCCTTCGCGTACGCCTGGAGCGCCGCCTCCGCCGGCGTCAGCCCGCCCACCAGGGCGCGGACGTCCACCGCCTCGACCGCGCCGGCCAGCTCGCGGGCCTCGCCCTCCTCCCGGCCGGACAGGTCGGCGGCGAACACCGCCCGGCCCGCGTCCAGCCCCAGGAAGACCGTCTCGTCGGCGGCGGCGAGCAAAACGGCCGCGTCCACCACGGTTGGCCGCACCGGCGCCCGCCCGGCGTCCACCAGGCACCGGTCCCGCCAGCACGGCAGCACCACACTCGCCGGATCGGTCCGCCGCTCGGCCAGCCAGTTCGCGTCCCCGCGCAGCTCCGCCGCCCGGTCCAGCCAGCCACCGCCGTACGCCAACCCGCGCTCGTCCGCCCGCACCCGCCCACCGTGTCACGACCAGGGCGTGGACGGGGCCCCGAAACGGGTGATCGGTGCGACACCGCCGCCCGCCCGACACGACCGCCCGGCCGGAGACTCCCGACCGGCCCGAGCGTTGGTTACCGTAGGTGTCTCCCGCGGGGGAAGCGGTCCCCGCACGTGTCCTTCCGATGAGGTTGCAGTGACGATGTACGGCGAGAAGATGCCGGCCGCCGACGACCGCCCCACCATCAAGGTGGCGGCGGTGAGCTGGCCCGGGGTCGAGCTGGAGCCGGTCGCCGCACCGCCCACCGACGACCCGGGGAAGCCGCCGCGCTCCCGACGCGCCCGGCTGCTGCTGGCCGGCGGGATCACCGCCGCCGTGCTCGCCGGTGGCGTCGGCGTCGGCGCCTACGCGTACGCCGGTGACGTGCCCCGCGGCACCACGGTGCTCGGCACCGAGCTGGGCGGCCGGAGCCGGGCCGAGGCGGCCCGCGCGCTGCGCACCGAGCTGGAACGCCGCGCCGACGCGCTGAACGCCCCGCTCACCGTGACCGTGGGCGAGAAGAAGGTCGAGCTGAAGCCGGCCGACGTCGGGCTCACCGTCGACGTGGACGCCACCGTGGCGGCGGCCGCCGCCGCCGACGCGCACGCGGTCAGCCGACTGGTCGGCTCCCGCGCGGTCGAGCCGGTGGTCACGGTCGACGCCGACCGGCTGGCGGCCGCCCTGCGCAAGGCGGCGGGCGACCAGGGCCGCGAGATGACCATGCCGACCATCATCTGGACCGGCACCACCCCGAAGCCGGTCTACCCGAAGCCGGCGCTGACCGTCGACACGACCGCCGCGACGTCGGCGGTCACCTCGGCGTGGCTGGCCGCCCGACCGGTCACCGTGCCCCTGGTGGAGCAGTGGCCGGCGACCACCCGGGAGGAGGTCGACCGGCTCGTCACCGAGCTGGCCCGGCCCGCCGTCGCCGCGCCGGTCACGCTCACCACCGACGGCGGCTCGGTCACCATCCCGCCCGCCGCCATCGCCAGGTCACTGCGCTTCCCGACCGACGACGCCGGAAAGATCACTCCCCGGGTCGACGTCAATCGACTGCGCGCCGCGCTCGGCGGCAAGCTGGCGACGCTGGAGGTGGAACCCCGCGACGCCGGGCTGACCATCAGTGGCGGCAAGCCGAAGGTGGTACCGAGCCGGGCCGGCCGCCAGGTCGACGCCGCCGCGCTCGGGCCCGCGTTGCTCGCGGTGCTGCCGAAGCCGACCGACCGGGCGGTGACCGCCGCGCTGAAGCCGGCCACGCCGGAGCTGACCGAGGCCAAGCTGGCCGAGCTGGGCATCAAGGAACGGGTCTCCACCTTCACCACCCGTTTCACCGGCGGCCTCTCCTCCCCGCGCAGCCAGAACATCGTCCAGGCGGCCAAGGACGTGGACGGCACGATCGTCAAGCCGGGGGAGACCTTCTCGCTCAACGCGCACACCGGCGAACGCGGCTACGACCAGGGCTACCAGGACGCGCCGACGATCGTGAACGGCAAGCTGGTGCCGGGCGTGGGCGGCGGTGTCTCGCAGTTCACGACCACGCTGTTCAACGCGAGCTACTACGCCGGGCTGGAGGACGTCGAGCACAAGCCGCACTCGTTCTACTTCAGCCGCTACCCGGCCGTCATCGAGTCGACCATCTACTGGCCGCAGCTCGACTTCAAGTTCCGCAACAACACGCCGCACGGCGTGCTCATCGACACCTCGTACACGGGCAGCTCGATCACCGTGTCGATCTGGAGCACGAAGATCTACGACAGCGTGAAGACCGAGTACGGCCCGCGCCGGAACGTCACCCAGCCGAAGACGGTCTACCTCAAGCCGGGTCCCGACTGCATCTCCGCCGCCGGTGGGGTGGGATTCGCCCAGGACGCGTTCCGGGTGATCAAGAAGGACGGCAAGGTCGTCAAGCGGGAGAAGTTCAGCTGGCGGTACGACGCCGAACCGCGCTTCATCTGCGCCCCCGAGCCGGGGGCCTGACCCCGGACGCCAAGAAGGCCCCGCTCAGCGGGGCCTTCTTCGTGCTCGGTGCGATCAGGGCCGCGCCGCGGCCAGACCCTCCCGTACGCCTTCCGCGTCCCGGTCGGTGCCGTACACCGGCGTGTCCGGCTGCTGCCGCCAGCTCTCGTCGAGCGTGCCCGCGTCGACCGGGTCGAAGCCCAGCTCCGCCACGATCCCCATGACGACCCGCTTGGCGTCCTCGTCGTCGGCGGCGACCGGCAGACCGATCCGGCCCGGCGTGCCCGCCGGCTTGCCCGCGTCCATCAGGTGCGCCGCCTGGATGTTGTTGAAGGCCTTGACCACCCGGGCGCCCTTGAGGTGGTCGGCGGTCCACCGGCTGGAGCTGAGACTACGGTCCAGCAGCTCGGCCACGTCGCCGTCGCGCTGGGGGTAGTAGTTGTTCGCGTCCACGACCAGCTTGCCGTCGAAGAGCGACGCCGGCAGTTGCGGCACCGCCTTCAGCGGGATCGCGACGACCACGAGTTCCGCGCCCTGGACCGCCTCCTCCAGGCTCACGGCCCGGGCGCCGGTCTCGGCGGCGAGGTCGGTCAGGCTCTGCGGGCCGCGGGAGTTGGTTACCGCGACGTCGTGGCCGAGTGAACTCAGACGACGGGTGAGGGTGCCCCCGATGTGCCCCGACCCGATGATTCCGATCTCCATGACCACTCCTGTACCCCGGTCGGCCCGTACCGATCCCGAACACGCCGTTCGTCACGTCACGTTTGACGAATCCGCCCGTCCGGCGGGGGACGCGCGCAGCGGTCCCGGCTCGACGGTACGAGACACGACGGGTCGGCCGTGGAGGTTCCGCCGGTTCCGGCCGGAACGCAGTTCAGGGCCACCCCGAAGGGTGGCCCTGAACTGGAAGATTGTCCGGCGGTGTCCTACTCTCCCACACCCTCCCGAGTGCAGTACCATCGGCGCTGGAGGGCTTAGCTTCCGGGTTCGGAATGTA